>CAYREA010000043.1:0-28736 GCA_964423075.1 uncultured Rubrivivax sp.
GCGGGTCGGCCTGCGCAGCCGCGTCATCGCGGTGCAGCCAGGCGTAGCGCTTGGCGTCGAAGCTGGCCTTCACGCGGTTGGCGGCCAGGCTGCCGTTCCAGTCGAGCAGGTCGTTGTCGTGCGTGGCGCCGGGCCAGTGCTCCACCCGGGCGCCGGCCTCGCGCAGCGCGTAGTCCACCGACAGCTGGTCGCGCTTGCTGAAGTTGAGCAGACTTTCCCACCACAAGGTGCCGAAGCGGCGCACCGCCTCGTGGTGGTGGCTGCGCAGGATCACCGTGCAGGTGGTCAGCGGGCCTATCTCGTTCAGCGGCCCCTGGGCGGCATAGAAGTCGAGCTGGCCGCACACCGTGCCCACGTCGTCGTAGCCCAGCATGACGATGGCGCCGGCTTCCTGCGCGGGGTCGGTGCGCGTGGCGTGGCGGAAGGCGCGCAGCAGGTAGGGCTGCGCCGTCACCAGGTCGGCCGCCTGCGGCAGGCGCTTGAAGTGCACGGTGTTGTCGACGTAGAGGCTGAACTCGGCATCGGGGAAGTATTCGTGCGGCAGCGCCTTGGGCCGGCGCGACAGCTTCTCGGGCGGCAGGTGGCGCGCGCCGATCGGAACGAAGCGCCACACCGGCGACTTCAGTGCCGGGTTGTCGGTGATGCAGACGAAGTCCAGGTCCAGATCGCTGTTGGCGCCGGCGGGCAGGCCGGCCAGCGGGTTGGCCAGCGGCTCCTTGGCGCCGATGAGCGCGGTGTAGACCACCAGCTTCCTGCGCGGCGCGCCGGCCGCGGCCGGCAGCGACACGGCGCGCGGCACCGGCTTGACGGCCGGGTACACGTCGGTCCACCACAGCAGCAGCACGGCGATGTTCCAGATCTTGAACACCGGCATCGGCTCGCCGCGGTAGAAGCGGTCGAACAGCGCACCGATGGCGGCCAGGTCCAGCACGCCGGCCACGGGCGTGGTGCGCAGGCGGTCGAGCGCGTCGCGCAGGCGGTTGCGCAGCGTCTGCAGGAAGAACACCGGCGGCACGGTGAAGCCCATCTTGCGGCGCTCGATCACCGAGCGCGGCAGCTGCGGCTTCATCAGCTGGCGCAGCACGTGCTTGGACGAGCCTTCGTGCGGCAGCTTCATCGAAGCGGGCAGCATCGACGCAAACTTGTAGAGGTCCAGGTCCAGGAAGGGGAAGCGGCCTTCGAGCGAGTGCGCCATCAGCACCTTGTCGGCCTTCATCATCAGGTTCTCGGGCATCCAGCTGTTCAGCTCGAGAGCCAGCATGCCGTTGAGCGCGGTGTCGGCGCGGTCGAAGTGGCTGCGCAGGCGCAGGTGCTGCGGCGGCAGGGCCTTGTCCACCAGGAAGCTGTTGGCGTCCAGGTTGTTGGCGCTCTGGTGGAAGAAGTGCGCGAACACCTCGTCGCGGCTCAGGCCGGGCTGCAGGCCTAGAGCGTGGTGGCCGTAGCCGGCGAACATCTCGTCGCCGCCTTCGCCCGACAGCACCACGGTCACGTCCTGCTTGATGCGCTGGCACAGGCGCGACAGCGCGAAGCAGGCCGGGTCGGCGATGGGTTCGTCGAGCTGGCCGATCACGGTGTCCATGCCGGCGCGCAGTTCGTCCTGCGTCAGCGTCACTTCCACGTAGTCCAGCTCGTAGGCCTTGGCCACCTCGCGCGAGAAGGCGAATTCGTTGACCTCCGGGAAGCCGATGCTGTAGGCCTTCAGCCGCGCGCCGGCCTTGTGCACATAGGCCGCGATGGCGCTGGAGTCCAGGCCGCCGCTGAGCAGCACGCCGATGGGCACCTCGCCCATCAGCTGCGAGCGCACTGCGCCCGCCATCAACGCGTCGAGCTGCTCGACGTACTCGCCCTCGCTCTTCAGCGTGGCCGGCTCGTGCATCGTCACCTCGGCATAACGCGTGGTGACGGCCTGGCCGTCGCGGTAGCGCAGCACGCTGCCGGCGGGCAGGCGGCGGATGCGCGCGAACATGGTGTGCGGGGCCAGGGCGTAGCGGTAGGTCAGGTAGTCCTGGAAACCCACCGGGTCGAGCGCGTGGTCCAGGCCTTCCAGGCCCAGCAGCGTGCGCAGCTCGGAGGCGAAGGCGATGCAGTGTTCATCTTCGTAGACATAGAGCGGCTTGGCGCCGAAACGGTCACGCGCGAGCAGGAAGCTGCCTTCGCGCTCGTCGAACACGCACAGGCCGAACATGCCGTTCAGCCGCGCCAGGCCTGCGTCACCGAAATGCAGCACGGTGGCCAGCACGGCCTCGGTGTCGGCGTGGGTGGTGAAGGCCCACTGGTCCTGCAGCGTCGCGCGCAGGGCCTCGTGGTTGTAGACCTCGCCGTTGTAGACGATGCCCTGCACGGCACCCGGCGCGTAGATGGGCTGGTTGCCGCCGCTGCGGTCGACGATGGCCAGGCGCAGGTTGGCGTAGACGGCGCGCGGCGTGCGGTGGTGGCCGAAGTGATCGGGCCCGCGGTGGCGCAGGCTGGCGGCGAAATGCGCGGCTGCCCGGTCGAGCACGGCGCCGTCGACGTCGTGCTTGAAGTGGATGCCGGCGATTCCGCACATGGGTCTGGTCCTCGGTGTCTTGTGTTCAGCGCAGCCACTCGACCACGCCGCGGCCCAGGCCCAGCAGGTTGGCGTTGAGCTGCTGCGCGTCATGCAGCGCGTTGACGTAGTTCACGCGCATGTTGTAGTGGTCGCTCTCGGCGGCGATCACGTCGAACAGGCTGCGCTTGCCCAGCTGCTGCCATTGCTGCAGCGTGAAGTTGCGCACCTGCTCGCTGTCGCGCAGCACCTCGGCCACGCGCCGGGCGCGGTCGGTGGCCGACAGCGCCTGTTCATGCACTTCGGCCACGCGGAAGCGCCGTGATTCCAGCGCTTCGGCGCGTTGCAGCGCGGTGGCCTGCGCACGCTTGCGTGCGGCGTCGCTGGCGGGTGCCAGCCCCGGGCTGAGCAGCGGCACGTTGAGCGACAGGCCCACGGCGTACGACGCGGCCTTGGTGCGGCCCACCGTGCCGCCGGTGGTGGCGTTGGCGTTGCCGCTCAGGTTCCAGCTGAGCTGCGGCTTGCCGCCGGCTTCCACCGCTTCGGCGTAGCGGTTGGCGGCCTTGATCTGGGCGTCGAGCTGTGCGATGTCGACGCTGCGTTCGGCGTCGGCCACCAGCTGCGGCAGTTCGGGCACGCCGCTGAAGAGCGTGGCGAGGCCTTCGGTGCCGGGCAGGCCGTCGCCCACCAGGCGGCGCAGGCGCACTTCCACCTGGCGCACGGCCGACTGCGTCTGCGTCAGCGTCAGTTCGGCCTGCTGCAGCGACTTGCGCGCCTGCACCATCTCGCTGGCGCGGCCGCGGTCGGTGCGGGTGATGGTGTCCAGCGCTTCCACCAGGCAGCTCATCTTGCGCACGTTGGCGCGCCAGACCACGGCCGTCATGCGCAGGCGGCTGCGTTCCAGTGCCAGCGCCACGGTGGTGAGCGCCAGCTGTTCCTGCTGCGACAGGTGGCCGTAGCGGGCCGATTCGGCCAGCTGCGTGCGCCAGTCGGCCAGCTTGTTGGTGCGGCCGCCGTCCCAGAACAGCTGGCCCACGTTGAGGCTGGCGCGGGCCTGCGCCGCCGAAGTTTCGGTGACGCCGTAGGAACGGCTGCCACCCGGGCCCACGCCGGCGTTCAAGCTGGCCTGCAGGGCGGTGGCGGAGCGGGTTTCTTCGATGTCGGACAGCGCCGCTTCGGCCAGCAGCTTGGCGGCGCCCACGGCGTGGCTGCGCTGCAGCGCTTCGTTCACCATGCCCGTGAGCACGGCACGCGGGTTGGCGGGTGCAACCGGCGCTTCGTTCGAAGGCGGGGCCTCGGGCGCGTCTTCGTCCACGCAGCGCGCGGCGGCCGGCAGGGCCGCGGCGGCACACAGCAGCAGGGCGGCCAGGTGGGGCCGGCTTGCGGGGCGGGGGAAGGCGGGGGTCATCCAGCGGGCTTTCGGGCGTGGCCCCGGCAGCACGCCAGGGCTCAGGGTGTCAGTGTGTGAGCCCGGGTGCCGCGGCAATCGGTGGAAGTCAGGCGGGAAAGCCGGCCTGATCGGCACGTGCCGCCACCAGCGCGCCAGGCGCCACCGAGCGCGTGACGACCGCACCCGGCAGCACACGCGCACCGGCACCGATGACCAGGCCGGCGTAGATCACCGCGCCCGCGCCGATGCGCGCACCGGCCTGCACGACGGTGCCGCGTTCGCCCGGTTCGGCGTCGACGAACACGGCGTTGGGGCCCACCGTCACGTCTTCTTCCAGCTTCGTGCCGCGCGGCAGGTAGGCGCCGAAGCGCACCACGCAGCCGTCGGACACCAGCACACCACCTTCCACGCGCGCCTGCGGGTCGATGCGGGCGGCCGCGCCGGCCTCCAAGGCCAGGATGTCCGCGAGCGGCAGGTCACCATCGGTGGACAGGGGAAGGTCGCGGGCGGACATGGGCGGGTTCTCCAGGCGGGGCCGGCCGGATGGCCGGGCACGGACACGATTGGAAACGCCGGGGCTGCGGCCGATCACCTGAACAGGCCGGGAAAGTGCCGCCAGAAAGCGGTTTGGGGCATCGCACTGTGTGTCAGGCGCGGGCCGCTGTGCCGTGCCCACGGCAAGGCGGCGCCGGCGCCGGCTGTTCCGCGCTGCCACGCAGGGCGGGCATTCCCTGAGCCAGAAGCGCGCAAGCGCGCCACTGCGGCGCACCGCTTGTACCTGGATCGAACGATGCACGGCCGCGGTGCGCCGTGGCACAGGCGTTGCGGTCGCAGCACCGGGCCGCCCGGCCCGGAACACCCCACACCCACAAGACCCCGGAGACACACCATGCGCCTACAAGCCACGCTCCTCACCCGCGCCGCCCTGCTCCTGCTGCTGCCCGCCGGCCTGGCCCAGGCCGCCGACATCAAGGCCGGCGACTGGGACCTGTCGGTTGGCGGCATCGTCAACGCCTACTACACCCACACCAGCTGCAGCGGCAGCCAGGCCGTCACCGGCCTGGCCCTGGCCAGCAAGGCGCTGGGCTGCGGCGGCCAGGACGGCCGCACGGTGGTGGGCAACGGCCTGCTGCCGAACGCGCTGATCACCAGCGTCAAGGGCAAGCAGGACGGCGTGGACATCGGCGCCACGCTGCTGATCGGTGCTGCCGTGTCGTCGAGCGACTCCATCAGCAACAACAGCAACGTCGACGTGCGCCAGGGCTTCTTCACCATCGGCACGCCGCAAGCCGGAACGCTGAAGCTCGGGCGCGACCAGGGCCTGTTCGGCGACGTGATCTTTGCCGACATGACGCTGCTGGGCGCGGGTGCGCCGGTGGCCGGCACGCAGATCAACCGCGTCACGCTGGGCCACATCGGCGCCGGCTACACCTACCTGGGCTACTACGGCCAGATCGCGTACGCGATGCCGACCATGGGCCCGTTCGGCCTGTCGGTGGCCCTGATGAGCCCTGTCGATGCCTTCGCCAATGCCGCCTACACGGCGGGCCGCTCGCCCCAGGTGCAGGCCAAGGCCTCGTTCACCTTCGATGGCGGCAAGGCCTGGCTGGCGGCCAAGACCCAGTCGTTCCGAGGCGTGGCACCGGCCGAAGACTTCACGATGAAGGGCATCGAGCTCGGCGGCCAGATGGGCTTCGGCGACTTCAGCGTGCTAGCCAACTTCCAGAGCGGCACCGGCGTCGGCGTGCTGGCCGACGGCGACAACGGCAACACCAAGAGCAATGCCTGGCTGCTGCAGGGCACCTACAAGATGGGCAAGATGAAGCTGGGCCTGAACAGCGGCGCCACCAAGCTGAAGGACGCGGTGGGCAGCGGGCTGAAGGAGAACCTCAACACCACCGCCGGCCTGTACTACAGCCTGACCAAGAGCGTGACGCTGGTGGGCGAAGTGAGCAGCACGAAGTCGAAGAGTGCCGCCGGTGACAGCGCGAAGATGAGCGGGGTGGCGCTGGGGGGCATCCTGTTCTTCTGAGTCGGCTCGCCTCGTTCACGCGGGAAGTGATGTGGAAAACAGCGCCTGGGAACTCACTTCCCTTCCCTCGTTGAAGAAGGGATCAGCGATGAACGTGATCGTCTTTGAGCATGGCCGGTGGCCGATCTGACGGAGAAGTGGCGCGCGAGGCTGACCCAGGCCAGCAGCGCCACGGTGACGGTGCGCATCGAGGAAGAGCCGCAAGCGACACAAGCTCAGGCCGAGGACTTCGCCAACGATCCGCTGTTCGGGATGTGGCGCGATCGCGACTGGCGCTTGGCTTGACCTCGGGGGCAAGAGGCAAGACCTGACCCCGGCGCTGCGGTGCGTCAAGGCCGAGCCCTTCGGGTGGCCTGCGGCCAGCTTGGACTCGCTGCTCACCGTTGAAGAACCGTCGAGTCAGTCTTCAGAGAAGTAATTGTCGATAGACAGAGGTATGCCGTAGCTGCCGATTTCCGTCATCAATTCCGCTGGCAACGTCGGGCCTCCGTCGAAGCTAGCTTGGAAGTGACCACACCACCAAACCGCGCGGAATTCGAGAGCAAGCGCAGCAATCTCCGGCTTTCTAGAGTGCAAACACCCCAGCAGGAACTGCAGCCCCTCGTCCAAAGATTTCCATTCGGAATGGAAGCCCACTTCGCCCTGACCGTTGTAGGCCCAGAAGGGTTGTCGCCTTCTCGTTCCAGCCTGACTTCCTGCAAGGCTCAGTTCAGTGCTCGCAACCAAGTTGAGCCGCCTAGAGATGTCAGCCGGCTCCAACGTGGGGCCCATAAATCGAAGCTCCACCGTGTAGGTGTGAGATGCCAAGCCACTTTCCTGCGTCATGGCACCACCACATTCGCCGGAATCGTCGGCCACAGTGGCGGCAGCAATGAAGGCAACATTCTCAGGCACCGGTAAATGACATAGGAAGTACCCCCGACAACAACAACAGTCGCCGTCTTCTTGCAAGTATCGCCACAGGCATCTGGCTCGGGGACTGGCGGTGGAGGCGGCGTGTTATCGCATTTGCCACCGGTAGGAGAACCTCGGCTTACCCAATCGGCATACGCCTCAGCAATCTCCTCTTTGTCCGCATCAGCATTCCCTGCTTGCTTCCAGCACTTGTGGAACCAACGCTGGAATTCTCGATTGTTGAACCCATACCACTTATCGCCTTTGTGCAGCCCCTGGGGGTCGACGTAGCTCAGCGGGTTGCCCTCGACGTATGCGTAGGTATTGACGCCACCGCCGAGCCCGATGGGGTCAGATTGAACGTACCTACCAGTGGACGAGTCATAGTCCCGGAAGTAGTTGTAGAAGAGCCCCGTCTCCGAGTCGGCGTACTGCCCAGGCATCCTCAGGTTCTGCGTGAAGAAACCCAGCCCCTGCGGATCGCTCTCCGGCGCCGTGGTCCCAAAGGGCTCTGCGATCCACCGCCAGCGCAGGTTGCTGCCCTGGTCCACGACCACCCTGGGCGTGTCCAGGTGGTCGGTGTGGAAGTAGTAGGCGACCGGCGGGTCCTGCGCGGTACCGCCCGGCGTGAACATCGCCACCGGGGTGCTGCCCAGCCAGACGTACTCCCTGAGCGCCGCACCCGTCAGGGCGTCGTACTCCCCGAGCATCTGGCCTTGCTGGTCGTACACGAACAGGGTGCCTGAGGCCAGGCTCGTGGCGCTGCAGCTGGAGCCGGCCCCTCCACCCAGTGGCGTGCAGGCGTACATCGGCACGGCGGTCTTGGCCACCCGCTGCCCGAAGGCGTCGTACACGTAGCTGGTGTTGGTCGGCGTGAGCGTGCTGATCATCTGCACCAGCCGGTTGCTCAGGTCGTACTGGGCCGTGTAGCCGGAGAGCGCCCCGCTGTCGGTGAGCGTATTGCCCGCGGCGTCGTGGCCCAGGCTGCGCGGCGGGTTGCTTACCGCGGTGAGCCTGTTGCTGTCGTTGGGGACGGTGTAGACGCTGGTGTTGCCGTTCAGCGTCATCAGCCGGCGGTTGCCGTTGTCGTCGTAGCCGAACACCCAGCTGGCATTGGCCGTGATAACGCCGATCAGCCGGCCCACCTCGTCATAGGTGAACTCCTGGTCCAGCGCTGTGTTCGCCGCCGCGCTGGCGGCATCGTAGTGGGTGTACCGGGTGCTGCGGTCAGCCGCGTCGTAGGTGATGTCGCGGACGATGTCGCCCATGCGGTAGCGCACCAGGCGGCCATAGGTGTCTCTGACTCGCTCGTAGGCCTGGGTGCTCGCGCCCATCTGCCACTGCCAGCTCCTGGGGCCGCCGAAGGGGTCCAGCTGGATCTGGCTGATCAGGGTCTGGGGGCTGCTGCCGGTGTCCTTGGCCAGGGTGATGCTGCTGGGCTGGCCGTCGGTGTGCACGATGTTCAGCCGCCGGCCCGAGGGGTAGGTGATGCCGGTGATGCGGCCTGCCGGGTCGTAGGTGTAGCCCACGGTCAGGGTGTGGGGCCCTGCTCCGCCGGTGGGCGCCGTCTGGGTGAGGCTGGTCAGCCGGCCCTGGGGGTCGTAGGCGTGGCGGCTGGTGCCGCTGGCGTAGGTGGTGGAGGTGCGCAGGCCGCTGGCGTCTTCGGTGTAGCCGATGACGCCGGCGGGGTAGGTGGTGCTGGTGAGCCGGCCCACGCCGTTGCTGAAGCCCGCGCCTTCTTGGTCGTAGGTCCAGGTGACGGTCTGGCTGCTCTGGCCGGCCTTGCTGTAGACCACCGAGCTGGGGCGGTTCAGGGGGTCGTAGCTGTAGGTGGCCAGCACGTTGCGGCTGTCGAGCCGCGTCTTGAGGTTGCCGGCTGCGTCATACGTGCTGATGGCCGTGCCGGTGTCGGGGCTGATCAGCGAGGTGACATCGCCCAGGCCGTTGCGCGGGTACTGGGTGGGTAGGCCACGCGGGTCAGTGACCTTGGTCAGATCCTCCCGTCCGTTGTATTCGAACAGGGTGGTCTTGGCCCGGGCGTCGGTGCTTTCCTTGCGCCGGCTCAGCGGGTCGTAGCTGCTGGAGGTGTTGAAGTTCAGCACCCCGGGGGCCTGGATCGTCCTGGTGGGGTTGCCCTGTGCGTCGTACTCAAGCCTGACGATCGGGGCGGGTGAGAACGGTGGGGGCGGCAGCTGGGCCCAGGCCTGGGTGCTGGCCAGTGCTGCGAGGGTGAGCAGCGCGATGGGCGCCAGGAGCTTGTGCTGGGGCGTGCGGTGGTTCATCTGGCTCACTCCCGGCCTGTGATCTGCTCGACGCGGCCCAGTGCGTCGATGGTGCGGGCCAGTTGGCGGCGCAGCGTGCCGGTGGGGTCCTTGACTTGCTCGCCGGTGCGGTTGCCCAGGTTGTCCAGGGTGTAGGTGATCTCGTTGTTGCGGTTGTCCTTGACGGTCTTGAGCCGGTGCGCGTCATCGTAGGTGTACTCCACCCAGCTCACCCCATCCGCTTGTGTCACCTTCCTGAGCAGGCCCGTGGGCCAGTACTCGTAGTTCGTGGTCTGGCCGCCCACGCTCACGCTCTGGAGCCGCTGGCGTGCGTCGTAGGTGTTGCGGGTGATGACGTTGTTGCCGTCCTTCATCTCCACCACCTGGCCGGCGCGGTTGTACAGGGTGTACTGGGTCTTCTTGCCGGCGGCGTTGGTCACTTCCTTGAGGTCGCCCTTGGTCTGGCCCTCGGCGTTGGGGTCGCTGCCGGTGAAGGTGGTGGTGGGCCAGTAGACGTAGCTGGTGACGTTGTTCAGTGGGTCTCTTTCGGTCAGGACCTGGCCGTGTTCGTTGTAGGTCCAGCTGCGCACACGAGCCGGCACACCGGGCTGCAATGCAGCACTGAGGCCCTGGCTGCCGTCAGCATCGTCGGTGGCTTGTTCGACTTGTTTGCACAGCAAGGCCAGTGGCTTGCCGCCGGGCAGCGTCGGCAGCGTCACGCCGGCGCCGGGGCAAGTGGCGATCACGTTGTTGTTGAGGGGGTCCGGCTGCCCGTGATAGACATAGGTGGTGCGGCGGCTGGGCTCGGCCACCTTGGTCTTGAGTCGCCAGTCGGGGTGCCATTCGGTGGAGACCTTGCGGCTGCCGCCAGGCAGCGCAACGCCGGCACCCACAACCCCGTCGCAAGACTCACCCCCGGCCAGGCCCTCCACGCGCACCAGCTCCACGTTGCGGACCTGGTCGTGCGTGTAGCAGGCACGGTGACCGTTGAAGTCATCTCGGCTGGCTATGTTGCCGCTCGGGTCGAAAGTCTGCGAGCTGCTGCTGGCTGCGCAGCCCGAGCCTGCGGGCTGGTCGCTGGTCGACAGCTTGGGCGTACCGCCGGCCAGGGCGCCCGCGATAGTCGACGTCTCTCCGTTCGGCAGCGTGATCGTGGCCGAAACGGGCCCGTTCCAACGACGGCGCCGATAGTAGGTCTGCTGGTTCGTAGCAAACTCATCAACCAGGTCGACTATTGGAGCCGTGCCGAACGAGACCTCAAACTTGTTCACATCGCCCGCGTAGGCTGTAGAGATGGCGCGGCCGAGTGCGTCGTAGGAGAAGAACGCGTACTGCGTTTCGCTCTCGTCGACGATGCCCGTCAGGGCCCACGGGTGGGCGCTGTTCTCATACTTGAAGACCTTGGCCGTACCGTCCGGCCAGGTGACCTTCTTCAGGTTGTTGTTCGCGTCGTACTCGAACAGCAACTCACGGCCGTTCGCGTCGACAAGCGTCTTGACGCGCACGTTTTCGGCACCGCTCTCGTAGCGATACTGGATCGTGCGTCCGAAGGCATCAGCGACTGCCATGAGCAGGCCCGCTTCGGGTGCATCCGGCCCGAGCGTGGTCGCAGTGCTGTAGGTGAAGGTCAGGCGCGAACCGCCCAGCGTAACTCGCTTGGAGATACCTTCGCCGCGCTCGTAGGTCTCGAGCGCGTTTCCGCTGCTGTCGTAGTAGCGCCAACCGAAGTCACTGAATTTCAGTTGGTCGACGTTGTCTCTCACGGGAGAGAAAGCGCCCGTCCCATCGCCACGGAAGCCGATTGCCCGGCCGTCGCCGCGGACCGCCGTCGCGACCTGGGCGTTCGGATCCATCCGCAAGAGCCGATGGAAAGTGGACGACCACAACGGGCCGAACGCCTTGGCCTGCGTGATGGACAGTTCGCCGAGCCCCGCTGCCGCCAAGTCGGCACGCACTGGGGCCATGGGCCGGGAGTCATAGACCAGATCGAGCGAGAGATCTCCAAGGCTCGTCAGGCGCAGTCGCTCGCTCTTGCTTCCTTCCAGTGGGTGAATCGGATTCCCCCAGCGGCAAGAGTTGGCGCCCTGAATGTCGGGCACCTCGATCTTCGGTCTGCATTCCTTGCCGTCTGGGCTAGGGAGGTAGTCTCTGTTGCAGGTGCACTGGTTGGCTATGAGACTGTTCGCGTTCGGAGGGCAAGCCGACGGGGGGCCACCCCGCCACCACAAAGCCGCACTCTCACTGAAGGCTGTCGTCGGCGCGTCCGAGCAACCGGCGCCGCTGATGAACTGACGCCCCGAAAAGTATGTCCTTACGACGGCCTGTCCGGCGATGTAGCCGCCCGGTGTTGTGGCGTTAGCGTACTTGTAGCAAGCGTAAACAACATACCGCTTGTTCAGCGTGCCGCAACTGGTCACCACCGGAGGGCGCACCATCGCTTTCCTGAACTCTTCACAAGCCCCACCCATTGATGTCCAGGTCGCGTGCGGGGAGGCAGCAGGGCCGTTCGTACCACCCCAACGCCATTCCGGGACGCCCGACGTCGCTGGCTGAACCGTGCCTTCTGCCCAGCTTGAAATGGCGCAGAACAGCAACAGCAGGAAACACGCAATTTGAATCGCGACCACCGCCGCTTCAGAGCGCATAGGCTGGAACGCCCAATTCGCGCGAACGTTACCCGTCAGTCGAGCGAAACCAGCTCTCATTCCCTCTCTCCCTGGTGTGAACTGAACCCGGCTCTCATGGGCCTGATTGCGCGGTCTGGCGACCACGCCCACATGGCTTCCCGCACCGTGGCACGCAAGGCACTCTGGCCTTGAGCGCAGTCAATGCGCGGCTCACGGCAGTACGGTTCCATGGATCCCCCTGAAGGCTGTGGCTTGCGTGCCGCGAGTGCGGCAGCCGTCACTGCTTTTGCGGCAGTATGCCTTGGCTGATCGCGCATCTGCAAGACAGTCAGCCCATGTGCTCGTGGCGGCGACAACACACACCGCAGCGGCGACGCCGGCGGCCTCACGCGCATCTGCACTGTGGGCCTGCGCCGCAGTTGAGCGCCTCCTCGGCCCGCACCTAAGCCTGCCTTAAGCCTGCGCCGGCTTCACGCCCCTAGACTTCTCCGAAGCCTGCAGGCGGCACCACCGGGTGCCCGCCACGCAGGCCGGAGAACCCCGCATGAACACCGCCCGCATGGGCCGCGGCCGCCTTGGGCGGACGCTGGCCTGCTTCGCCCTGGCCGCACCGCTGGCCGCCTGCAGCAACCTGGGCGTGCAGCCCTGGGAGCGCGACCTGCTGGCCAAGCCGGCCATGCAGCTGGACGCCGCGCCGGTGGCCGGCGCGCTCGACGACCACGTCTACTTCAGCAAGGAAGCCGCCACCGGCGGCCGCAGCTTCGGTGGTGGAGGCTGCGGGTGCAACTGAACGAACCGATCACGCCGCGCACGCCCACCGTGCACCTGGCCCTGGCCGCCGCCACCGCCGCGTTGCTGGCGCCGGTGGCGGTGCAGGCCGAAGGCATCACACCCTGGCAGGTAGACAGCGCGCTGCTGCTCTACAGCGAAAGCGGCGGCCGCGTGCGCGCGGTGGAACCCGTGGTGAGCGCCCGCCGCACCGACGGCAACGGCCGCAGCATGGGCCTGAAGCTGACGCTGGATGCACTCACCGGTGCCAGCCCCAACGGCGCCGCACCGCAGCCCACCGCGCAGACCTTCACCTCGCCTTCGGGCAACAGCCGCTACACCACACCCGCCGGCCAGCTGCCGCTGGACCCCTCCTTCAAGGACACGCGCGTGGCCCTGGCCGCGAACCTGGAGCGGCCCTTCGGCACCGACCAGCGCCTGTCGGCCGGTGCCAGCTTCTCGTCGGAGTACGACTTCAAGTCGCTCTCGGTGAACGCGGCGCTGGCGCGCGACTTCAACCAGAAGAACACCACGCTGAGCCTGGGCCTGGCCTTCGAGGCCGACCGCATCAACCCCGTGGGCGGCGTGGCACCCGGCCTCAAGCCGGCCTTTGGCGACACGGCCGGCCGCGCCTCGAACGAGACGCGAAACGTCACCGACCTGCTGCTGGGCCTGACGCAGGTGATGAACCGGCGCTGGCTCACGCAGCTGAACCTGGGCCTGGGCCGCGGCAGCGGCTACCACAGCGATCCATACAAGGTGCTTTCGGTGGTGGACGGCACCAGTGGCCTGCTCACCGGCAGCCGCTACGTGCAGGAACAGCGCCCCACCAGCCGCACGCGCAGCAGCGTGTACTGGCAGAACAAGGTGCACCTGAACGAGGACGTGGTCGACGTCTCGTACCGCTACTACCGCGACAGCTGGGGCATCCGCGCCCACACGCTGGACTTCCGCTACCGCTACGAACTGGCCGGCGGCATGCATGTGGAGCCGCATGTGCGCGCCTACCGCCAGACTGCCGCCGACTTCTGGCGCGGCTGGCTGGTGGAAGGCCGCGACTGGGCCAGCGGCGCCGGCACCACGCCGCTGGCCAACGCCTCGGCCGACCCGCGCCTGGCCGCCTTCAGCGGCCTGACGCTGGGCCTGAAGTTCGGCATGCCCATGGGCCAGGGCCGCGAGCTGAGTCTGCGCGTGGAAAGCTACCGCCAGAGCTTCAAGCAGCCGGCCGATGCGCCGGGCGCGCTGCAGGCGCTGGAGCTGGCGCCGACGCTGAAGGCGACCACGCTGATGGTCGGTTATGCCTTCCCCTTCTGATGCGGGCACGCTGAGCCGCACCGAAAGCGGCTGGCGCGGCACCTTCGAGGCCATGGCCAGCCCCTGCGAGCTGCTGGTCGACGGCGGCGATGAGGCGCTGGCGCGCGAGCTGCTGCACGTCGCACGCTCGGAAGCACAGCGCATCGAGCACAAGTTCAGCCGCTACCGCGACGACAGCGTCATCGGCCGCCTGCATGCGGCGCGCGGCACGCCCACCGAGGTGGACGAAGAGACCGCGCTGCTGCTGGACTTCGCGGCCCACTGCCACACGCTCAGCGACGGCCTCTTCGACGTCACCAGCGGTGTGCTGCGCGCGGCCTGGCGTTTCGACGGCAGTGATCACCTGCCCGAGCCCGCACGCGTCGACGCCCTGCGCAGCCGCGTGGGCTGGCCGCGCGTGAACTGGCAGCGCCCCTGGCTGACGCTGCCCGAAGGCATGGAGATCGACTTCGGCGGCATCGGCAAGGAATACGCGGTGGACCGCGTGCTGGCCCTGCTGCGCGCGCGAACCGCCTTGCCGCTGCTGGTGAACTTCGGCGGCGACCTGGTGGTGTCGGGCCTGCGTGTGAACGGCAGCCGCTGGCAGGTGGGCATCGAAAGGCCCGACGTGCAGGGCCATGCCGCGGGCCTGCTCAGCATCGAAGCCGGCGGCCTGGCCACCAGCGGCGACGCGCGCCGCTTCCTGCTGAAGGACGGCGTGCGCTACGGCCATGTGCTGGACCCACGCAGCGGCTGGCCGGTGCAGGGCGCCCCGCGCTCGGTGACCGTGGCCGCGCCCACCTGCACCGAAGCCGGCCTGCTGGCCACCCTGGCCCTGCTGCAGGGGCCGCAGGCCGAGACCTGGCTGCAGGCGCAGCAGATGCCGCACTGGGTGCTGCGCTGAACCCCAACCCCTGAAGACCCGACGATGAACTTCCACACACGCCGCAGCGCCCTGTTGCACACGCTCGGCCTGCTGACCCTGGCCAAGCCCGCCTGGGGCCTGGAACCTGGCCAGCCGGCACCCGCGCTGCAACTGCCAGGCACCGCCGGCCCCGTCGACCTGGCGGCGCTGAAGGGCCGCGTGGTGTACCTCGATTTCTGGGCCTCGTGGTGCGTGCCCTGCCGGCTCTCGTTCCCGTGGATGAACGAGATGCAGGCGCGCTACGGCGCGCGCGGCCTGCAGGTGCTGGCGGTGAACCTGGACGCCCAGCGCCGCGCGGCCGACAGCTTCCTGGCCCAGGTGCCGGCGCGTTTTGCCGTGGCCTACGACAGCAGTGGCGACACACCCCGCCGCTACGGCGTGAAGGCCATGCCCACCTCGGTGCTGGTGGGTGCCGATGGCGCCGTGCTGCAGCAGCACGCGGGCTTTCGCGATGACGACCGCGCGGCACTGGAAGCCGCCATCGTCACGGCGCTGGGCCAGGCCGGGCGCTGAGTCCGCTTCAGTTCGGGAACAGGCTGGCCAGGCGCGCCACCGCGGCTTCCGATGCCGCCCGGTCGGGCGTGGTGTCGGCATTGCCGAAGTCGCCCACGGCCTGCGCCTGCACCAGGATGCCATCACGCCGCGGCACCACCGAGAGGTTGTGGCCGCGCCAGGTGATGCCGTAGTCCACGCCGGGCTGCGGGATCAGCCGCGCCGTCTGGCCGCGCACCGGCGTGAGCGTCTCGTCGCCCATCAGCGCCTTCGCGCCATAACCGGTGGCGTTGACCAGCACGCGCTCGGGCAGCGATGCGAACTCGCGCCGGTGCGTGAAGGTGCGGGTCTCGATGGTTCCGCCCTGCTGCAGGAATTCGTCCATCAGCAGGCGCGAGTAGCTCGCCAGGTTGAACACCAGTTGCGTGTAGCGCCGCGCATGCGCCACCGGGAAGGGGTGCTCGGCAGCGGACAGCGCCACCGAGCGCGGGCGCATGTCGGGCAGCTGCGATTCCAGGTCGGGGTACTCGGGCTCGGTGGCGCGCTCGTGTTCGGCCGGCATGGGCTGGTTGAAGGGCGTGTCTGACAGCACGTAGCCGTCGCGCCATTCCACCGGCGTGCCGGCCACGCCCAGCAGGCGCTGGAAGCGGTGCCAGGAATAGCGCGCCATCAGCTCCCAGCCCTGGCGGAACACCGGGTCGGCATGGTCTTCGGTGCAGATGCGCGAGGCGGGTGACCACACGCCCGAAGCCGCTGACGAGGCCACCTCGGGCGGCCTTTCGCGCGCAACGATGCGCACGCGCAGGCCGGCGCGCTGCGCCTCGATGGCCGTGGTCAGGCCGATGGCGCCGCAGCCGATGACCGCGATCTGCCGCGGCCGCGCCGCCAGCGCCAGCGCCACGGCGGCACGCGCCGAGCCCCAGGACAGCGACCAGCCCGAGCCACCGTGGCCGTAGTTGTGGATGACCAGCTGCCGTCCCATGCGTTCGGCCTCGATGCGCGGCCCCTGGGCGCGGAAGGGGCGCGTGCAGACCGCGATGTCGACGATGCGGTCGCTGCGCGCGCGTATCGGCACCAGCGCGGGCGGCGTGGCGAAGGCGGCCTGGCCGCGTTCACCTTCGGCCCGGGCCTGCGGCAGCAGCAGGCCCGCCGCGGCGGCGCCCAGGAAGGCCCGGCGCGTGCCGGGCAGCAAGACATTCGACATGGGATCAGTTCGGCCGCACGCCAAAGGCGTAGGCCAGCAGGGTGAAGGTGATGAAGGCGAGCACGGTGCTGCTCATGATGATGCGTGCCACGCGGCCGTTGTCGGCGCCATAACGTTCCGCCAGAAGTGACACGTTGCTCGCGCTGGGCAGGGCCGCCGCCAAAGTCAGCACGGTCAGCTGGAACACCGACAGCGGCGCGCCCAGCGCCCGCGCCGCGGCCCCCAGCATGAACACCAGCAGCGGGTGCAGGAAGAGCTTGATCAGCGCCACGGGCAGGAAATCACCGACCGGCGTGCGGCTGTGCGCGTGCTGGCTGGAACGCCACAACACCGCGCCGATGGTGAAGAGCGCCACCGGCGAGGCCGAATCGGCCAGCATGCGCACCACCGTATCGGCCGGGCCCGGCAGCACCAGGCCCGTCACCGAGAACACGGCGCCGAGTGCGATGGACCAGGGCAGCGGGTTCGACATCGCGCCGCGCAGCGCCCGCCAGGCCGCGGCACGCGAGCCCTGCCCCGCCGCGCCGTGCGCCTGCGCGATGGCGATGCACAGGCTGCTGGTGACGAAGAGGTCGGCCAGGATCGAGCAGATCACCGGCCCCGCCGCCGCCGTGCCCAGCAGCGCCACCAGCAGCGGCACGCCCATGAAGCCGGTGTTGGGGAAGGCGGCCACCAGCGCGCCGAAAGCAGCGTCCTTCAGGTGCACACGGTCGTTCAAGGACACGGCCACGGTGAAGAACACGATGATCAGCGCCGCCGCCAGGTAGACCACCAGCACCACCGGGTTCAGCAGGTCCAGGATGGGCGTGCCGACGCCGAAGCGGAACAGCATGCAGGGCAGCGCGAAGTACAGCACGTAGGCGTTGAGGCCCGGTATCGCGCTTTCGGGCAGCACATGGCGCCGCGCAGCCAGGTAGCCGCAGAGCACCAGGGCGAAGAAGGGGACGGTGACGGAAAGGATGGGCTGCACGGGGCGGGAGTATCTCAACCCGCTGGCGCAGACCGGAAGGTGGCTTGAACGACTCCGGGCATCACCGCCGGATCGAACCACGGTTCAGGCGCTCGCCTTTGCCGCCGCCAGGTACTGATGAATCTGCGCCACCGCGGCAGCGCCTTCGCCGATGGCACCACCCACCCGCTTGACCGAACCCGAGCGCACGTCACCGACGGCGAACACGCCCGGAAGGCTGGTCTCCAGCGGCGCCGGCTGGAAGCCGTCGGCCGGCGCGGCCGCGGCGGCGCCGGTCATCACGAATCCGCTGCGGTCGACCCTCACCGGGCAGCCCTCGAGCCAGCGCGTTTCCGGGTCTGCGCCGACGAAGAGGAACACGTTGCGCAGCGCACGCTGCTCTTCGACGCCGGTGTGGTGGTCGCGCCATGACACGCCGTCCAGGCCGGCGCCGGTGTCGCCGTGGAGCCGGGTGATCTCGGTGTGCGGCCGCAGTTCGATGTTGGGCGTGGCCTCGATGCGGTCGATCAGGTAGCGCGACATGCTGGCCGCGAGGCCGGGGCCGCGCACCAGCACGTGCACCTTGGCCGCGTGTTGCGACAGGAACACCGCGGCCTGGCCGGCGGAGTTGCCGCCGCCCACGAGCGCCACCTCGGTCTGCGCGCACATCGTGGCTTCGATGGCCGAGGCCCAGTACCAGATGCCGCGCCCTTCGAACTCACCCAGCCGGGGCACGCCGGGGCGCCGGTAGCGTGCACCGCTGGCGATGACCACGCTGCGGGCGCGCAGGCGACGACCGTCCGTGAGCCGGACGATGAGCTCACGCTCGGCGCCCGTGCGCGCGCAGTCGAGCCTGTGCACCTCGGCCGGGATCAACAGCTCGGCGCCGAACTTCTGCGCCTGCACGTAGGCCCGGCCCGCCAGTGCACCACCGGAGATGCCGGTGGGAAAGCCGAGGTAGTTCTCGATGCGTGCACTGGCGCCGGCCTGGCCGCCATAGGCGCGGCAGTCGAGCACCACGACGCGCAGGCCTTCGGAAGCGGCATACACGGCCGTCGACAGGCCGGCCGGCCCGGCACCCACCACGGCCACGTCGAACAACTCGTCGTGGTCCGCCGTGTCGACCATGCCGATGCAGCGGGCCAGCACGTTGTCGGACGGGTTCAGCAGCACGGCGCCGTCGGGGCACACCGCCAGCACCTCGCCGGCGGCGGCGCCGTACTGCTCCATCATCGCCGCGGCGCCCTCGTCCTGGCCGGCATCCACCACGTGATAGGGCTCGCCGTTGCGGCGCAGGAAGTTCTGCAGCCGCAGCAGGTCGGCAGACCCGGGGCGGCCGATCAGCACCGGGCCGCTGGCGCCGGCTTCGATCAGCGCCACGCGCCGCAGGATGAGCGCACGAACCAGGCGCTCGCCGAGATCGGCCTCGGCAATGATCAGCGCCCGCAGCTGGCCAGGATCCAGCAGCAGCACCTCGACCTCTTCTTCGGCGATGCCGTCGACCAGCGCGGGCTTGCCCGACAGGGTGCCCACCTCGCCCAGGAAGTGGCCGCGGCCGTGGCGCACGACGGGCGTGACGTGGCCCAGGCCGTCGCGCTGGCTGACCGCCAGCACACCCTTGAGAACCACGAACATGCCGGGGCTCGGTTCACCCGTCGTGACCAGGCGGGTACCGCGCGGATGCGCCTGCAGCGTGCCGAACCGGTGCACGCGGGCCAGCTCGGCTTCGCCGAGCAGGGGGAACATCTGGTGGCGGCGAGACAAGAGCTCGCTGGGCGCGGCGTCAGCCATCACAACTCCCGGGCTTGAGGCAAAGGGCCAGACTACACGAGGGCTCACACCCGGGCGGTCTTCCACCCGCCACGGCTGAACAGCCACAACGTGAACAGGCCGACTGCCGTTTCCGAGACGAACACGCCCCAGAACACACCCGAGTGGGCCCAGCCCAGCGGCAGCGCCAGGCCCCAGGCCAAGGGGATCTGGATCAGCCAGAAGAACACCAGGTTGATCCAGGTCGGCGTCATGGTGTCGCCGGCGCCGTTGAAGGCCTGCACCGACACCATCCACCAGCCGTAGACGAAGTACGAGTACGCGAGGATGGAAAGCCACTCGCCGCCGATGGCGATGACGGCCCGGTCCTCGGTGAACAGGGCAATGACCGCGTCGTGCGCGACGAAGAAGACCACCGACACCGCCAGCGTGAAGGCCATGTTCATCCAGCCGATGCGCCAGACGGCGGCCTCGGCGCGTGCCGGCTGGCCCGCGCCGAGGTTCTGGCCGACCAGCGTGGCCGCGGCATTCGACATGCCCCAGGCCGGCATCAGCGTGAACATCATCACCCGCATCGCGATCGTGGCCCCGGCCACGGCCTCGGTGGACACGCTGGCGAGGATGCGCATCAGGAAGATCCACGCCGTCATCGCGATGATCATCTGTCCGATGCCGCCGAGCGAGGTGCGCGCGATCTGCAGCATCGTCGCGCCGTGCCAGCGCAAGGCCTCGCGGCCGATGCGCAGGTGCTCACTGCCGCGCACCAGGATCCACAGCTGCATCAGCACGCCTGCTGCGCGCCCGATGGTGGTGGCGATGGCCGCGCCTTCGACCCCCATGGCCGGTACCGGGCCCAGGCCGAAGATGAGGATCGGGTCCAGCACGATGTTCAGCGCGTTGGCCACCCACAAGACGCGCATCGCTGCGGCCGCGTCGCCCGCGCCGCGAAAGACGGCGTTGATGACGAACAGCAGCAGGATGACCGCGTTGCTGCCCAGCATCCACTGCATGTAGCGGTAGCCGTGTGCCACCACCCACTCATCACCGCCCATCAGGCGCAACAGGTCCTGCGCCCAGAACATGCCCGCCAGCGCGAAGGGCACCGACACCAGCGCCGCCAGCACGATGGCCTGCACGGCCGACAGGGCGGCCTCGTCGCCATGCCCTTCGCCGACGCGGCGCGCCACCACCGCCGTGACCGCCATCGCCAGCCCCATCGCGATCGAGTACAGCAGGAACAGGTAGGTCTCGGTCAGGCCGACCGTGGCCACCGCCGAGGCCCCGAGTTGCGCGACGAAGAAGATGTCGACCACGGCAAAGGTCGACTCGAGCACCAGCTCCAGCATCATCGGCACCGCCAGCAGCAGCACCGCACGCTGCAGGGGAATGCGGGTGTAGTCGGCGCTGGTGCCGCGCAGGGCGGCGCGCAGGTCGGCCCACAACGAGGGGGCCGGCGCAGGGGCAGCGTCGGGTGGGGTCAAGTCCGGTCCTCCAGAGTCGGGCCGGCGCACCATCCCGGAAGCCAGCCCCTGCAAGCCTAGCGGATCAGCCCCTTCAGGCGCTCGCGCAGCTTGTCCTTCGCCGACGCGGCCGGTGCCGAGGCCGCCGCGGCACCCGACGCCGGAGCCGACGGCCCCTTCAGCCCCAGCTTGTCGCCGAGTTTGTCGCCCAGGCGCTCGCGCAGCTTGTTCTCGACCGCCGCCGACGCGATGCCGGACCACTGGATCTTCCAGTCGATGGCCTCGAAAGGCCCGCTCAGCCGCACCGGCACGGTGATGCCCTTCAGGATGGCCAGGTCGGCGCCTTCCTGGCCCTTCGAGGTGTCGACCACCGACGCGCGCGCGGTGTAGTCGATGCTGCCGCGGCCGATGTCGAAGCGCCCGTCGCCACCGATGCGCAGGAACGGGCTCTTCAGTTCGAGATCGTCGCTGTGGGCCACGCCATCGGCCAGGCGCGCCGAGGCGCTCAGCTCCGAGAAGTCGGTCTTCTCGGTGCTGCTGGCCTTCGTCGATGTGTCCTGCCGCCCGCCCAGCAGGGCCTTGGCCTGGCGGAAGGAACGTGCCAGGTTCACGCCCTTGACCGCGCCATTGCTCAGGCGCAGCGCCACGCTGCCACCGAGCCTGCTGCGCATGGCGCCGACGGTGGTGCCGCCAGTCTGCACATCGGCGCTGACGCGGCCCGTGCCTTCGAGCAGGTCCTTGCCGGCAACGTCCTTCAGCAGCGCGTTGATGTTCACGTTGTCGGCCGTGAGCTTGAGTGCGACGCGCTGGGCCTTCGCCTCGGCGCTGCCACTGGCGTCGATGGTGCCGCCCCAGGCGCGGCCGGCCAGGCGCGAGATGCGCAGCGTGCCGGCTTCCAGCGCGGCCTCGATCTTCACGTCGCTGAGCCGGTACTGGCGCAAGGCGAAGGCCCCCGCGCTCAGGCTGAAGCGGCCATCCAGCGCCTGCAGCACGTCCAGCGCCACGGGTGTATCGGCCGGTGCCGGCCCGCTGGCGGCCGGCGCGGCGGCGCCCGGCTTCTCGGGCAGCAGCAGCTTGTTCAGGTCGAGGCTGTCGAAGCGCGCCTGGGCCTGGACCTCGGGCACCTTGCCGCCCAGCGCGGCACGGCCGCTGGAATCGAAGCGGTTGCCGCTCAGGGCGCCCTCCAGCTTCCAGGCCGCGGCCTTGGCGTCGAGCTGCGCCGTGCCGCTCAGCGCCAGCTGCAGCGGCTGCAGGCCCGGGTCTGCGAGAGTGGCCTTCAGGTCGATGGCCTCGAGCGCCGCCGCACCCTTGCCGGCCTGCAGCAGCGCGTCGAGCTTCAGGCTGCCGTCCAGCTTGCGCTGCTGCATCTGGCCCTGCAGCGTGAGCGTCAGGCCGGGCAGGCGCAGCGCGTCGAAGCGGCCGGCGGGCGCGCCCGACTGGAAACTGCCCGCCAGCGCCATCGGCCCGTCCAGCTTGAAGCGGCCCGACAGTGCACTGCCCTTCAGGCTCTGCGCGTCCACGGCCAGCTGCGGCCAGTCGAGCGTGGCCTCGAAGCTCTGATCGGCGCCCTGCCGGCCGGCGACGGCGAGCTTGACCGCCTCGAGCTCGATCTTCTGACCGGCCACGCTGTACAGCAGACGCTTCAGCGCCAGTGACGAAGGCGCGAGCACCAGGGCACCCTGGCTGCCGCTCTTCAGGTCCAGCTGCAGCGGGCCGGCCTGAAGCGCCTGGCCGTCCCAGGCGAGTGCACCGCGCACATCGAGCGCCAGGCCCTTGGCGGCATCACCGTCGTAGCCCAGGGCGAGCTGGAGCTCGCTCAGCGCGACCGTGCTGCGCTCGAAGTCGATCAGCGCCGTGGCACTGCCGTCGAGCGTGGCCTTCAGCACCATCGGCTTCACCAGCCGCAGTTCGGCCCGCAGCGTCAGCGGCGTGCGGGCGCCCTGGGCCAGACGGCCGGCCGTGAACGACTGCAGGGTGACGTCGGCCTCCAGCGGCGCCATTGCATCGCGCACGCGCAATTGCAGGTCTTGCAGCTCGACCGCTGCCACATCGAAGCGCAGGTTCGCGGCAGCGCCGGCCGGCGCACTGGCCGTGGCACCGGGTTCGGCCGCACCGGCGCCACCCGCGCCGACCAGGTCGTCGATGTTGCGCGCGCCTTTGTCATCGCGGCTGTAGAGCGCCCGCACGCCGCGCGCGCTGACGCGGTCGACCACCAGCTGCTTGCGCAGCAGCGGCAGCGTCTGGACGGCCAGCGTGGCCTCGTCGACCGCCACGAACTCGTCGGCCCGGCCGCGTTCGGACAGGCGCAGCTTCGACACCTTCACCGCCAGGCGCGGAAACACCGACAGCTCGATAGGCCCTTCGATCACCAGCGTGCGCTGGCGCTCGGTCTTCATCCAGTCGACGGCCAGCACCTTGAAGCGATTCGCATCGAAGGTGGCGATCAGCACCACCACGGCGACAACGAGCAGCAGCAGCACGGCGCCGACGGCGATGGCGATGCGACGGATCCAGAGTGGGTTCATGGCCTGTTCGTGGCCCTTGGGATGGGGTTGATCATTCATTCTCGCCCTGCCCCAGCGGGCGGGCAGGCCGCGGGTGTGAGCCGATGTGACGGTGCACAGTTCCCTCGGCGGACGGCGGGGCTTGCGCGCCCCCGCCCGCTGCGTGCCGCACACAGGGCGCGTAAGCTCGCGCCCATGCAATCCCTCTTCTCCGGTATCGGCCGCGCCGCGCGTGGCCTGTGGTGGCTGCTGGACACCGGCCGCCGCGCGCTGTTGAACCTGCTGCTGCTGCTGTTCGTGCTGTTGCTGGCCTGGGCGCTGCTGCGCGGCGGGCCGCCGGCGCTGCAGCCCAAGACGGCGCTCGTCATCGACCTGGTCGGCCGCATCAGCGAGCAGCGCGCCGGCAGCACGCGCGACAGCGCCATCAAGCAACTGCGCGGCCAGAACGACGCCCAGACGCGCCTGCGCGACGTGCTGGCGGTGCTGGACGCCGCGGCCAAGGACCCGGCCATCACGCACGCCCTGCTGATCACCGACAACCTGGGCGGCGCCGGCATGGCCACGCTGCGCGAGGTGGCCGCGGCCATCGAACGTTTCAAGGCCGCCGGCAAGCCCGTGATCTCCTGGGCTTCAGACCACGACCAGCGCAGCTACTACCTGGCCGCGCATGCCAGCGAGCTGTGGCTGCACCCCATGGGCAGCGTCGGCGTGCAAGGCTTCGGCGGCTACCGCAGCTACTACAAGGACCTGCTCGACCGCCTGGGCATCAACGCCAACGTGGTGCGCGCCGGCAAGTTCAAGAACGCCAACGAGAACTACGCCGCCAACGGGCCTTCGGCCGAAACCCTCGAATCCGACGGCGCGCTCTACCAGGCGCTGTGGAGCAGTTGGACCGCGGGCGTCGAGAAGGCGCGCAAGCAGCCCGCCGGCAGCGTGATGCAGGCCATCGACTCGCTGCCGGCCAGCCTGGTGGAAGCCGGTGGCGACGGCGCCCAGTGGGCCTTGCAGCGCAAGTGGGTGGACGCGCTGAAGACACGCGACGAGATGCGCGCCGCGCTCATCGAACGCGGCGCCAGGGACGACAAGACCTTCCGCCAGGTGTCGGCCGGCGAGTACCTGTCGCGCATCAAGCCGCAGCAGGGCGGCGACGCGGTGGGCGTGATCGTGGCCGAAGGCGGCATCGGCGACGGGCAGGCCGGGCCGGGCAGCATCGGCGGGCTTTCCACGGCCGAGCTGATCCGCCGCGCGCGCGACGACGAGAAGATCAAGGCCATCGTGCTGCGCGTGAACTCACCCGGCGGCAGCGCCTTCGGCTCCGAGCTGATACGGCGCGAGCTGGAACTCACGCGCAAGGCCGGTAAGCCGGTGGTGGTGTCGATGGGCGACCTGGCCGCTTCGGGCGGCTACTGGATCAGCCTGGCCGCCGACGAGGTGATCGCCGACGAAGCCACCGTCACCGGCAGCATCGGCGTGGTGGCCATGCTGCCCACGGCCGAGGGGGTGTTCCAGAAGCTGGGCGTCAACACGGCCGGCGTCACCACCACCTGGCTGGCTGGTGCCTACGACCTGCGGCGCGGCATCGAGCCGCGTTTCGTGCAGCTGGTGCAGACCAGCATCGACCATGTCTACCGCGACTTCACCACCAAGGCAGCTGCAGCGCGCAAGAGCACGCCCGAGCAGATCGACGCCGTGGCGCAAGGCCGCGTGTGGGCCGGCAAGGACGCGCTGGCCAAGGGCCTGGTGGACCGGCTCGGCGGCTTCGGCGACGCGCTGAAGAGCGCGGCCACGCGCGGCAAGCTGGCTGATGTTTATCGCGTGGAATACGTCGAAGCGCCGCCCGGGCGCTGGGACGTGTGGCTGCAGCGCTTCGGCCTGGCCGAGTTGCCGGCGGCGCTGGCGCCGGCAGCGGTGGAACAGCAGACCCTGTCCACCCTGGCCGGCCTGGCCCTGGGCCTGCCCGCGCCGGCCGCGCAGGCGCTGCTGCAAGACCTGTCGTGGCTGGCGGAAGTGGCGGGCCAGCGGCGCCCCTATGCCGCCGCCGCGCACTGCCTGTGCGTGGCGCCCTAGGAGTCTGCGCGGCAGAAATCCAGGCCCGTGCCGTGGCGGCCAAGGCCGCTGGCGTAGGCGCGGCGCGCGGCGCGGGCTGTTCGCCCGCGCAAGCGGCGCAACACCCGCCAGCGGCCTTGGCCGCCCCGGCCCTTCGGGTTGAGCCGCATTCGGGGCGCATGCCGCGTTGCATCGCTTGCCCGGGCGTCCAGCCCGGGCTGCGCGCTGCGCCTTGCCTGCGCCCCGAATTCGGCTCAACGCGGGCCTGGATTTCTGCCGCGCAGACTCCTAGCCCTTGCGCTGGCGGAACTGCACCACGTTGCCTTCCGGATCCCAGCCGTCCAGCACGGTGTGGCCGCGGATGTCCCAGGCTGCTTCGGCGGGCTTGAGGAAGCCGCCGGTGGCCTTGGCCGCCGCGCGCACGGCGTCCAGCTCGGGCACCGCGAACACCGGCTTCAGCGGCGTGTCTTCGCGCACCTGCGGCGGGCGCGTGATGGTGATGTCGGCGGCGTACTTGCGCGGAATGGCGTGGATCACGAGTTCGACGCCGGGCCCGAGCAGCAGGTCGTGCGAGGTCTCTTCCTCCGCGGCTTCGAGCCCCAGCGCGCGGCGGTAGAAGGCCGAGACACGCTTCTTGTTCTTGGCGAAGATGACGAGGCTTTGCATGGCTGGTGGGGTTGATCAGGCCGGCTGCGGCCCGGGTTTCCTGGCGTCGACCACGTAGCGGCCCTGCACCGCCATCGCGCTGGCCGGGTTGCGCGCATCCTGCACCACACGCAGTTCGGCCGTCAGCTGTTTGCTGTCGAGCACGAAGCGCACGCTGCCGCGCTGGTCGCTGCGTGCGTGGTGGATGTGCGGGTTGAACTTCCGGGCCACGTCCAGCCGCTCCTGCGGCAGGCCCAGGCTGCTGATGCTGGTGCCGCAGAACTCGCTGGCGATGGTGGGGGTCTTGGGGTCGTCCCAGGCCGCGTAGCCGCCCGCCTTGAGGTCGGCCACGTAGTTGGCGTGCACGTCGCCGCCCAGGGCCACCACGCCGGGCACCTGGCGCTCGGCCACCGTGGCCAGCAGGCGCTCGCGCGCGGCGGGGTAACCGTCCCAGCCGTCGGTCCAGAAGCGGCCCTTCGAATCACTGGCCGGGTCTTCCCAGCTGCAGCGCGCCATCAGGGTCTGCTGCGCCAGCAGGTTCCAGGGGCGGTCGAGGCTCCAGCCCTCGGCCAGCCAGCGTTCCTGCGCACTGCCCAGCAGGCTGCGCTTGGGGTCCAGCAGCGCGGCGCATTCCGACAGGCGCACGGTGTTGCTGCCGCCGCGGCCGGGGTTGGGGCAGACCTGCGGGTCGCGCATCTGGCGATCATCCAGCAGGTGGAAACGCGCCAGGCGGCCCCAGTCGAGCCGGCTGTGCATGCGCATCGTGCCGTCCACCGGGCGCGCGGCCTTGGGCAGCGGCATGAACTCCCAGTAGGCCTGGTAGGCCGCGGCGCGCTGGGCGGCGAAGTCGGGCTGCAAGGCCTGGCCCTGCACGCCGGCGTAGTCGTTGTCGACCTCGTGGTCGTCCCACACCAGCAGCCAGGGCGCGGCGGCATGGGCGGCCTGCAGCGCGGGGTCGCTCCTGTACTGGGCGTAGCGGGCGCGGTAGTCGGCCAGGCTGTGCAGCTTGCCGCCTTCGTGGCGGCGCGGCGGGTCGGTGCCGGTCTGGTTGCTGCCGTACTCGTAGATGTAGTCGCCCAGGAACAGCACCAGCTCGGGCGGCGCCGCGGCCACGTCGCGCCAGGCCGCCCAGTGGCCGCTGTCCCAGCGCTGGCAGCTGGCGATGGTGAAGTCGAGCCGGCTCACCGGCGCATCGGGTGCCGGTGCGGTGCGGGTGCGGCCGCTGGCGCTTTGCTGGCCCAGGGCCTGGAAGCGGTAGTGGTAGCTGCGTGCCGGCTGCAGGCCACGCACCTCGGCGTGCACGCTGTGGTGCTCGGCCGCGCGGACTTCTTCGGTGCCGCTGGCGACGATGCGCTGGAAGGCCTCGTCCTCGGCCACTTCCCAGCGAACGGCCACGTTGACGGGCAGGTCCACGCCGGTGAGCAGGGTCCACAACACCATGCCCTGCGGCTGCGGCTGGCCCGAGGCCACGCCGTGCGCGAAGCGCGGCACATCGGCCGCACGCGCATGGCGAACGAAAAGCGGCAGCGCCACCGAAGCGGCCAGCCACTGGCGCCGGTTGAAGCCGCTCACTGCGTCGGGCCCGGCAGGCTGGGCGGCCGTGCCAGGTCGTCCAGCGCCAGGCCCTTGTCGCGCAGCAGCGCCTCCAGCGCCGGGATCAGCGGCCCCAGCCGCTCTTCGATGGCGCTGCGCACGGTGTCGACGAAGACCTGGGTCTGGCGTTCGATCTCGATGTTGAGCGACGCGCCCGCGTCCTTGTGGGCGAACGTGGTCATGCGCAGCGTCTCGGGGATCAGCCACACCTCGAACCAGCCCGAGCCGTCGGCTGCGCGCTGCACCTCGGCCACCGTGAGGCTGGCGCCATTGACGGCGATGTAGCCCTTGGCGAAGACATAACGCATCCACGGCGCCGGCACGGCGATGCGCAGCACGCGGTTGTTCTCGGGCTCGCGCACCTGCTCGACGCGGGCCATGAAATCGATATGGCCCGACAGCGGGTGGCCGCCGATCTCGGCGCCATCTTTCGCGGCGCGCTCGACGTTGATGCGGCTGCCCTCGGCCAGCCCGGCCAGGCTGGTGAGCGCCAGGCTCTGCTGCATGACGTCGAAATCGGCCGCGCCCGGGTGCAGCCGGGTGGCGGTGAGGCACACGCCGTCCACCGCCACGCTGGCGCCCACGGCCAGGCCGGCGTCGAAGCCGGGTGGGAAGGCGAGCGTGAAACTGCGCAGGCCGGGCCGGTCCTGCAGGGAGACGACGGTGGCGATGCCCTGGACGATGCCTGTGAACATGGCCGGCAGCTTATCAGCGGCCGGCCATCTCCTGCAGTTCCACCGCGGCGCGGCGCCAGGCCGCTTCGAGCTCGGCGATGGCGGCGTGGTCGCTGGCGGCATCGGCCACCAGGCCACCCAGTTCCATGGCGCGCGCCATGCCCACCAGCTCCATGGCGCCGAAGGTGGCGCTGTTGCTCTTCAGCGTGTGGGCGGCGCGGCGGAACAGCTCGGCGTCGGCCGCGTCGCGGCCGCGCCGCAGGTCGGCCAGCATCTTCGGCGCCTCCTGCATGAAGGCGGCCACCAGCTCGGCCACGAAGGCCTCGCTGGTATGGGCGCGCAAGTCGTTGAATGCGTTCTTGTCGATGGTCTGCAACTCGGGTCCCTCCGGGTTGCAGCCAGACTAGCGGCAGCCCGCGGCCCGCGCCGCTACAAAGTGCAAGCGCCGCCTGTGACGCATTCACACGGCGCCGCGGCTACGATGGCCGCATGGACGACGACGCCGCGCGGGCCGCGCACTTCAGCCTGGCCGCCCCGCCGCCCGGGTTCATCGACGACCCCTACCCGCACTACGACGCGCTGCGCCGTGCTGCGCCGGTGCACGAGCTGGCACCGGGCAGCCTGCTGCTGACGCGCCACGCCGACCTGCTGGCCGTCTACCGCAGCCCGCACGCCAGCAGCG
>CAYREA010000044.1:0-28512 GCA_964423075.1 uncultured Rubrivivax sp.
CTACCTGCTGAACATGATTCACAACAGCTGGATGAGCCGCGCCAACACCGTGGTGGTGCCCGGCGGCAAGATGGAGCTGGCGATGCAGCTGATCTTCACGCCCTTCATCTGGCGCATGATGGAAAGGCGGCAGCGGGCGCGTGTTCTGTGAGCCTGAAGGCGCTGATCTGGGACGTCGACGGCACCGTCGCCGAGACCGAGCGCGACGGCCACCGCGTCGCCTTCAACGCCGCCTTCGAGGCCCTGGGCCTTCCGTGGCGCTGGGACGTGGTGCACTACGGCCGGCTGCTCGAAGTGACGGGCGGCCGCGAACGCCTGCTGCACGACATGGCCACGCGCGCCGACGCACCGGCCACAGCTGCCGAGCGCGACGCGCTGGCGCGCGAACTGCACGGACGCAAGAACCTCGCCTACGCAGAGATCGTCGCCCGCGGCGGCATCAACGCGCGGCCCGGCGTGCTGCGCCTGATGGACGAGTGCCGTGCCGCCGGCGTGATGCTGGCCGTGGCCACCACCACCAGCCGCAGCAACGTGGTCGCGCTTTTCGAGAGCTTGCTGGGCATGGGCTGGGGCCGGCGCTTCGATGCCGTGGTCTGCGCCGAAGACGCGCCGCTGAAGAAGCCGCATCCGCAGGCTTACCAGCTGGTGCTGCAGCGCCTGCGCATCCAGCCGCACGAGGCCTACGCCCTGGAAGACTCACCCAACGGCTTGCAGGCCGCGCGCGCGGCGGGCATCGCCTGCGGCATCACGCGCAGCGCCTACTTCGCCGACGGTAACTTTGAGGGTGCCGCCTGGGTGCGCGAACACCTGGACGAAGCACCCGCCATGACCCTGGCGCGCCTGCAGCAGGCCAAGGCTGGCACCATCGCGGTTTCCTGACTTCCGCGCCGCCACCATGAAGCACCTGCTCGCCGCCCTTGCCGCCACGCTGTGGCTGGCCGTTTCACCCGCCCAGGCTGCACCCGGCGACGCCGCCAGCTGCCCCGCCCTGCTGCAGCACAGCTTCCCGCGCCTGCAGGACGAAAAGCCGCAGGCCCTGTGCCAGTACGCCGGCAAGGTGCTGCTGGTGGTGAACACCGCCAGCTACTGCGGCTTCACGCCGCAGTACGAAGGCCTGGAGGCGCTGTACGCCAAGTACGGCCCGCAGGGCCTGGTGGTGCTGGGTTTCCCCACCAACGACTTCGGCCAGCAGGAACCCAAGGACGGCAAGGAGATCGCCGACTTCTGCTTCAACACCTACGGCGTGAAGTTCCCGATGTTCGGCAAGACGGTGGTGAAGGGCCCGCAGGCCAACAACGCCTTCATCGCCGAGCTGAGCAAGGCCACCGGCAAGGCGCCGGCGTGGAACTTCAACAAGTACCTGGTGGACCGCCAGGGCAAGGCGGTGGCGTACTACGGCAGCAATGTCACGCCGACGAGTACCACGCTGGTGTCGGCGGTGGAGAAGGCGCTGGCGGCGAAATAGCGGCTCAGCGCCGCACCTTCCCGTCCCCGGTCAGCATCGACAGCTCCACGAACGTGGAGCCCCGATGGTCCTTGGGCCCGAAGCCGACGACGTAGCCCCCGGTGTCGAAACGCTGCAGCCCTTCCAGCGAGTTGATCAGCGCGTCGCGCCCACCCGTGCCGCCGCGGCGCAGCGCTTCGGCAAACACCTTGGCGCAGACATAACCTTCCATGCTCGAGTAGTTCGGCGTGGCGTCGCCGCCGGCGCGTTTCACCGCGTCGATGTACTCGCGCGAGATGGCCGTGGTGGTGCTGAAGGGGAAGGGCATCACCTGGCTCACCACCACGCCCAGGCCGTCCTTGCCCAGTTCGTCGGCCAGCGCCTGCGTGCCGACGAAGCTGACGTTGTAGAAGGTGCCGCCGTAGCCGGCCTTGCGCGCCTCGCGCACGAAGGCGGCGCAGCTCTTGTACGCGCTGATCTGCACGATGGCATCCGGCCGCGTGGGCAGGATGGCGGCCACCGCGGCGGCCACGTCCACCGTGTTGCGCTTCACCAGGCCGGTGGCCGTGGCTTCAAGCCCCTGGGCCTGCAGCGCGCGGTTCACGCCGTCGGCGCCGGCCTGGCCGTAGCTGTCGTCCTGGCGGAAGATGGCGATGCGCTTCAGGCCCAGCCCGGTGAGCTGCTTCACGATCAGCCCGGTTTCGTCGTAGTAGGAAGCGCGCACATGGAACACGTTGCGCGAGAAGGGCTCGCGCAGCGCCTCGGCGCCGGTGAAGGGGCCGAAGAAGGGAATCGGCGCCTTGTTCACCAGCGGCAGCGCGGCCAGCGAGGTGGGCGTGCCCACGTAGCCGAAGAGCGCGAACACGTTTTCCTTGCGGATCAGCGTGTCGGTGTTGGCGGCGCAGCGGTCGGGCTCGTAGCCGTCGTCCAGCACACGCAGCTCGATGGTGCGGCCGTTGATGCCGCCCTCGGCATTCAGACGGTCGAAGAAGATGCGGGCGCCGCGGTTCATCTGCAGCCCCAGCTGGGCGGCCGGGCCGCTCATGGCACAGCTCTGGCCCAGCAGGATGCGGCGGTCGGCCTGGGCCCAGGCGGGCAGGGCCACGGATGCAGCTGCGCCGGCCATCTGGGCCAGCGCGCGTCGGCGGGTGGTCATTCGCAGTGTCCGGGAGGGTGACCCGACCTAGGTATCAAACGTAGGAGTCTGCCCTAGAAGAAACCCGCAGCAAGCCCCCGGCCCGGCGGCGAGAGTGCAGAAGTTGACTTACTTCAAGGATTCGATGAGGTCCACGTACTCCTGCATCGCCTCGTCGCCGCTCTTGCCCTTGACGGCGGCCCAGGCGTCGAACTTGGCGCGGCCCACCATGTCGGTGAAGCCGGGGCGCTTGCCTTCGACGTCACCTTCGGTGGCCTGCTTGTAGAGCGCGTAGATCTTCAGCAGGGTCATGTTGTCGGGCTTCTCCGGCAGGTTCTTGCTGTCGGCAACGGCCTTGTCGAAGGCGGCTTTGGGGCTGGCCATGGTGCTCTGTCTCCTGCGCGTGCGTGGGTGAAAATCCTTGGTTGACGGGGGCGATGTTACCCAGCATCGTCGCCGGCCCGACCCCTCGTTCGCCCGATTCCAGGAGCCAGCCCCATGTCCGCAGTTGCCGAGCGCATGTCGCGCGTCGATACCGCCTGGCTGCGCATGGACAACGAGGTCAACCTGATGATGATCGTCGGCGTCTGGCTGCTCACGCCGGCGCTCACGCTGGAGGCCCTGCGCGAGCGCATCGCCGACAAGCTGCTCAAGTACGAGCGCTTCCGCCACAAGGCCGTGGCCGACGCCATGGGCGCCACCTGGGTGCCCGACGAGCACTTCGACATCGAGCAGCACGTGGTACCCGCCACGCTGGAGCTGCACGAGGGCGAGACCGAGCGTCACGCGCTGCAGCGCCTGTGCGGCGAACTCGCCATGACGCCGCTGAACCCGCACCGGCCGCTGTGGCAGTTCCACCTCATCGACCACTACGAGGGCGGCAGCGCCCTGGTGGCGCGCATCCACCACTGCATCGGCGACGGCATCGCGCTCATCAGCGTGATGATGAGCATCACCGACGGCGGCGCCGACCCGCCCAAGCGCCGCCGCAAGGAGCCGCCCGAGGAAGCGCACGAGTACGACTGGCTGTCCGACGCCGTGCTCAAGCCGCTGACCGACCTGACCGTGAAGGCCATCGGCATGTACGGTGGCGGCATGGCCAAGAGCATCGACATGCTCGCCAACCCGCAGCAGCCCTTCATGGGCAGCATGGACATGGCGCGCACCGGCTTCAAGGTGGTGAACGACGTGGCGGCGCTGGCCATCATGCCCGACGACTCGCCCACGCTGCTGAAGGGCAAGCCGGCCGGCCGCAAGGTGGTGGCCTGGAGCGAGCCGATGTCGCTGGACGCGGTGAAGACGGTGGGCAAGGGCCTGGCCTGCACCGTCAACGACGTGCTGCTGTCGTGCGTGGCCGGTGCCATAGGCGAACACCTGAAGAGCCGCGGGCAGGATCCGGCGGGCAAGGAAATCCGCGCCATGGTGCCGGTGAACCTGCGCCCACTCGACAAGGCCTGGCAGCTCGGCAACCGTTTCGGCCTGGCGCCGCTGGTGCTGCCCATCGGCATCGCCAACCCGGTGGAGCGCGTGTACGCCGTGCACCGGCGCATGGACGAACTCAAGGGCAGCTACCAGCCGCTGCTGGCCTTTGCGGTGCTGAGCATGAGCGGCCTCTTCATCAAGCCGGTGCAGGACGCCGTGCTGGGCATGTTCGCCAAGAAGGCGACGGCCGTGATGACCAACGTGCCCGGCCCCGGCACGCCGCTCAAGTTCTGCGGCAGCACGCTGCGCCAGAACATGTTCTGGGTGCCGGCCTCGGGCGACATCGGCGTCGGCGTGTCCATCCTCAGCTACGGCGGCGGGGTGCAGTTCGGCCTGATCACCGACACGGGCCTGTGCCCCGAGCCGCAGGACATCATCGACCGCTTCGAGCCCGAGTTCGAGAAGCTCACCTGGCTGACGATGATGCTGCCCTGGTCTGGGCAAGCCGAAGCCTGAACCCGAACAACACACAGGAGAGAACCCCATGGCCATCACCGTCGAGATCGACCTCGGCTACGAATTCGCCGTCAAGGCGCCCATCAAGGACGTGTTCGACGTGCTCAGCGACGTGCCCACCTCGGCCGGCTTCTTTCCGAAGGTGGACAAGCTCACCGACCTGGGCGGCGGCGTCTACAAGTGGGAGATGCAGAAGGTGGGCACCCAGCAGGTGAACATCCAGACCGTGTACGCCAGCAAGTACGTGTCAGACCGCAAGAAGGGCACGGTGGTGTGGACGCCGGTGAAGGGCGAGGGCAACGCGCTCGTCAGCGGTCACTGGAAGCTGAAGGACAACAAGACCAGCACCGCCATCGAATTCAAGGTGGCCGGCACGGTGGACGTGCCGCTGCCGGCGCTGATGAAGATGGTGGTGGCGCCGGTGGTCAAGGGCGAGTTCGAGAAGCTGGTCGAGAAGTACATCGACAACCTGATCAAGAACTTCGGCGGTGAAGTGGAATGAGATGATCCGCGGATGGATCTCTCACGCTTTCCACGCCGCCGCTACACACCCTTTGCCACCCCGCTGGAACCGCTGCCGCGCCTGAGCGCGGCGCTGGCCACCACCTGCCCCGGCGGCCGGGGCCCCGAGGTCTGGGTCAAGCGCGACGACATGCTGGGCCTGTTTCCCGGCGGCAACAAGACGCGCAAGCTCGAGTTCCTGGTGGCCGACGCGCTGGCGCAGGGCGCCGACACGCTCATCACCTGCGGCGCGCCGCAAAGCAACCACTGCCGCATCACGCTGGCCGCGGCGGCGCGCGAAGGGCTGCAGTGCCGCTTCGTCATCGAAGAGCGCGTGCCGGGCAGCTTTGACGAAGAAGCCAGCGGCAACCACTTCATGTTCCGCCTGATGGGCGTGGAAGCACTCACCGTGGTGCCCGCCGGCACCGACATGGGCGCGGCGATGCAGAAGGTGGCGGCCGAACTGGCGGCCGCAGGCCGCAAGGGCTACATCGTGCCGGGCGGCGGCAGCAACGCGCTGGGCGGCCTGGGCTACGTGGCCTGCGCGCAGGAACTGCAGCAGCAGTTCTTCGAGCTGGGCTTGGGCTTCGACCACGTCATCGTCGGCTCAGGCAGTTCGGGCACGCATGGCGGGCTGCTGGCCGGCTTCCTGGGCAACCGCATCGGCATCCCCATCACCGGCATCGGCGTCAGCCGCGACCCCGAGCAGCAGGAGCCGCTGGTCTTCAAGGAAGCGCAGGCCGTCTTCGACCTGCTGGGCATAGCCTTCAAGGTGCCGCGCGAAAGCGTGGTGAGCGTGGGCGGCTACTGGCAGCCCAAGTACTCGGTGCCCAATGCCCGCATGGTGGAAGCGGTGCAGATGGCCGCGCGCAGCGAAGGCCTGCTGCTGGACCCGGTCTACACCGGCAAGATCATGGCCGGCCTCATCGGCCTGGCGCGGGCCGGCACCCTGCGCGCCGGCGAGCGCGTGCTTTTCCTGCACACTGGCGGTTTGCCGTCGCTGCACGCCTACGAGGCGGTGCTGCTGGGCCGGCAAGCTGTCATGCAAGGATGAACCCATGAGCACCCACCCGATCACGCGCCGGGCCCTCGGCCAGGCCGGCGCCGCCACGCTGCTGGCCGGCGCGCTGCCCTTGGCCTTCGGCGCCACGCCCAAGGACACGCTGGTCATCGCGCTGGCCTTTGACGACATCATCAGCCTGGACCCCGCCGAAGCCTTCGAGATCTCGGCCGGCGAGCTGATGGGCAACGGCTACGAGCGCCTGCTGCGCTACGACGTGGCCGACCCCACCAAGCTGCTGCCCGACCTGGCCAAGAGCTGGAAGGTCAGCGACGATGGCAAGACCTACACGTTCGAACTGCGCCCCGGCCTGAAATTCGCCAGCGGCAATGCGCTGACGGCCGACGACGTGGTGTATGCCTTCGTGCGTGCCGTGCTGCTGGACAAGACACCGGCCTTCATCCTCACCCAGTTCGGCCTGAGCAAGGAGCAGGTGAAGGCGCGCGTGAAGGCTGCTGGCCCGCTCACCGTCACCATCGAGACCGACAAGACCTACGCGCCGACGCTGGTCTACAACTGCCTCACGGCCAACATCGCCTCGGTGGTGGACAGCAAGCTGCTGATGTCGAAAGAGAAGGACGGTGACTTCGGCGCCGCCTGGCTCAAGACCAACTACGCCGGCAGCGGGCCGCTGAAGATCCGTGAATGGCGCGCCAACGAGATCGTGGCGCTCGAGCGCAACGGCAACTACCACGGCACGAAGGCCAAGCCCGCGCGCGTGATCTACCGCCACGTGAAGGAGTCCACCACGCAGCGCCTGCTGCTGGAAAAGGGCGACGTCGACATCGCGCGCAACCTCACGCCGCAAGACCTGGATGCCTTGGCCAAGAACAAGGACATCAAGATCACCGCCACGCCGCTGGGCACGGTGTACTACCTGGGCCTGAACCAGAAGAACCCCAACCTCGCCAAGCCCGAGGTGCGTGAGGCCTTCAAGTGGCTGGTGGACTACGACGCCATCGGTGCCACGCTGATCAAGAACGTCGGCGTCATCCACCAGAACTTCCTGCCCATCGGCCTGCTCGGCGCCAGCAAGGACAAGCCCTACAAGCTGGACGTGGCCAAGGCCAAGGCCCTGCTGGCCAAGGCCGGCCTGCCGAACGGCTTCAAGGTGACGATCGACATGCGCGTGATGCAGCCGGTGCAGGGCATCACCGAAGCCGTGCAGCAGACGCTGAAACAGGCCGGCATCGAGCTCGAGATCCTGCCCGGCGACGGCAAGCAGACGCTCACCAAGTACCGCGCCCGCACCCACGACATCTACATCGGCCAGTGGGGCGCCGACTACTGGGACCCGCATACCAACGCCGACACCTTCACGCGCAACCCCGACAACAAGGACGACGCGAAGAGCAAGCCCCTGGCCTGGCGCAACGCCTGGGACATTCCCGAACTGACCAAGAAGACCGACGCTGCCGCCATCGAACGCGACGGCGCCAAGCGCGCGAAGCTGTACCAGGACATCCAGGCCGAGTTCAGGAAGACCAGCCCCTTCGTGATGCTCTACCAGCAGACCGACGTGGCGGCCTACCGCGCCAACGTCGACGGCCTGCGGATCGGGCCGACGGCCGACACCACCTACATGTTCCTCGTCAGCAAGCGCTGAACGTGGGGCGTGCGCTGCGCGGGTTGAAGGGCGTTGCCAGCCTGGCCGCCAGCATCGCCCTCACGGTGCTGGGCCTGCTGGCGGTGACCTTCTTCATCGGCCGCGTGATCCCGGTCGACCCGGCGCTGGCCATCGCCGGCGACCGCGCGCCCGAGCACGTGCTGGAGCGCGTGCGCGAGGAACTGGGCCTGAACCAGCCGATTCCCGTGCAGTTCGTGCGCTATGTACAAAAAGCGCTTCAGGGCGATTTCGGCAATTCGGTGCTCACCTCGAACCCGGTGCTGGACGATATCGCGCGCAGCTTCCCCGCCACGCTGGAGCTGGCCACCTGCGGCATCCTCATCGGCGCCGGCTTCGGCGTGCCGCTGGGTGTGTGGGCGGCGGTGCGGCGGGGCGGCGCGGCCGACCATGCGGTGCGCATCATGGGGCTGGTGGGTTACTCGGTGCCCATCTTCTGGCTCGGGCTGATGGCGCTGGTGCTGTTCTACGCCAAGCTGGGCTGGGTGAGCGGGCCGGGGCGCATCGACGTGGCCTTCGAATACAGCTTCGAGCGCACCACGGGGCTGATGCTGCTCGATGCGGCACGCGCGGGCGAGTGGGAGGCTTTCCGCAACGCGCTGAGCCACCTGGTGCTGCCGGCCAGCCTGCTGGGCTACTTCTCACTGGCCTACATCAGCCGCATGACGCGCAGCTTCATGCTGAATGAGCTGGCGTCCGAGTACATCGTCGCCGCGCGTGCCAAGGGCCTCTCCGAGGCCCGCATCATCTGGCGCCATGCGCTGCGCAACGCGATGGTGCCGCTGGTGACGGTGATCGCGCTCAGCTACGCCGGCCTGCTGGAAGGCAGCGTGCTCACCGAGACCGTGTTCTCCTGGCCAGGCCTCGGCCTCTACATCACCAACTCGCTGCAGAACGCCGACATGAACGCGGTGCTGGGCGGCACCATCGTGGTGGGCACGGTGTTCATCGGCCTGAACCTGCTCAGCGACGCGCTGTACCGGCTGCTGGACCCGCGCACGCGCGATACACGATGAGCGGCGACACGACCCCCACGCTGCGCGACTGGCTGCTCTCCGAGCATCCGCAGTCGCGCCGCCAGGCCGCCTTCGGCCGCGCCTACCAGGGCTGGCGCAATTTCGCGCGCAACCGGCTGGCGCTGGCGGGGCTTGTGATCGTGTTGCTGCTGGTGCTGGTGGCGCTGTTCGCGCCGCTGCTCGCACCCTATGCACCGGATGTCGGCGACCTGCGCACGCAGCGCCTCTTGCCGCCATCGGCCGCGCATTGGTTCGGCACCGACGACCAGGGCCGCGACATCCTGAGCCGGCTGATCCACGGCAGCCGCATCACGCTGTTCGTCGTCGTGTTGGTGGCGGTGCTGGCCGCGCCCATCGGCCTGCTGGTGGGCACGGTGTCGGGTTATGCCGGCGGCTGGCTCGACGCGGCGCTGATGCGCATCACCGACATCTTCCTGGCCTTCCCGCGCCTGGTGCTGGCGCTGGCCTTCGTGGCGGCCCTGGGCCCCGGCATCGAGAACGCGGTGATCGCTATTGCCATCACCTCGTGGCCGCCGTACGCGCGCATCGCGCGCGCCGAGACGCTCACCATCCGCCAGGCCGACTACATCAGCGCCGTGCGCCTGCTCGGCGCGAGCCCGGCGCGCATCGTGCTGCGGCACGTGATGCCGCTGTGCCTGTCCAGCGTGATCGTGCGCGTGACGCTGGACATGGCCGGCATCATCCTCACCGCCGCGGGCCTGGGCTTCCTGGGCCTGGGCGCACAGCCGCCGGCGCCCGAGTGGGGCGCCATGATCGCCGGCGGTCGCGCCTACGTGCTTGACCAGTGGTGGGTGGCCGCCGCGCCCGGCGCCGCCATCTTCGTCATCAGCCTGGCCTTCAACCTGCTGGGCGATGGGCTGCGCGACGCGCTGGATCCGAAGGCGGCCCGCTAGCTCAAGCAGGGCCGGCAGGCGGCTGCAGCGCCGCGTCCAGGCGCTGCACGAATCGGCGCAGGTGGTCGTCGCAGGCTCTGGCCGCCGGGCCGGCAGCGGCGGCCGCTGCCGGGTTGGCCAGCCGCGCCTCCAGGGCCGCCAGCTCTTCCATCAGCGCGCTGGCGCCCACCGCGCCGCAGGCGCCGCGCAGCGAATGGCAGGCCTGGCGCAGGTGGGCCAGGCCTTCGCCTTCCGGCACCAGCCGCAGGGCCGGTTCGCCGCCCGCGTAGTTGGCCGCGAAGGCGCGCAGCACACGTTCCAGCGTGGCGCGGCGGCCGCCGACGTTGCGCAGCGCGCGTTCGAGCTGGAAACCGTCGATCTCGGCCAGCGGGTCCTGCACCGCCGCGGTGGTCTCGGCGGCGGCCACCGGCGCTTGCCCGCCCTGGCGCGGCGGCGGCAGCCAGCGCAGCAGCGCGCTGAACAGGCGCTCGGGCTCCACCGGCTTGCCCAGGTGGTCGTTCATGCCGGCATCCAGGCAGGCGGCACGGTCTTCGGCGAAGGCGTTGGCGGTCATCGCGATGATGGGCAGCGCCGGCCCCAGCCGGCGGCGGATCTCGCGCGTGGCGGCCATGCCGTCCATCAGCGGCATCTGCACGTCCATCAGCACCAGATCGTGGCGGCCGAGCACGGCACGTTCCACCGCCTGCGCGCCATCGGCGGCCACCTCCACGTGCAGGCCCGCCGAGGTGAGCAGTTCGCTGGCCACCTCCTGGTTGATGGGGTTGTCTTCGGCCAGCAGCACGCGGCGGCCGGCGTGGCGGCGGCGCAGGGTGGCGGCCAGCTCGCTGCTGCTGGCCGGCGGTTCGATGTCGGCCAGCGGCATGGGTGCACTTTCGTGCGCGGCGGTGTCGCGGCCGACCCAGGCGCTGAACCAGAAGGTGCTGCCCACGCCGGGCTCGCTGTGCATGCCGGCCTCGCCGCCCATCAGCGTGGCCAGGTGGCGTGTCAGCGTCAGGCCCAGACCGGTGCCGCCGTGGCGCCGCGTCATGGAGTTGTCGACCTGCTCGAAGGCGTGGAACAGCGCCGCCTGCCGCTCGGGCGGCACGCCGATGCCGCTGTCCTGCACCTCGAAGCGCAGCAGCAGCCGTTCGGCGTTCTCTTCGAGCACGCGGCCGCGCAGGCGCACGTAGCCGTTCTCGGTGAACTTCACCGCGTTGACCAGCAGGTTGATCAGCGCCTGCGCCAGGCCCTTGGCGTCGCCGCGCAGGCGCTCGGGCAGCGCGGCGGTGTCGTTGTACAGCTGCAGGCCCTTCTCGCGTGCGCTGTCGCTGATCATCGCCAGCGCACGCGACACCAACTCGTCGCGGCCGAACGGTGTGTCGGCCAGCTCGACCTTGCCGGCCTCGATCTTGGACAGGTCGAGGATGTCGTTGATCACCTGCAGCAGGTGCTTGGCCGCGCCGTCCACCTTGGCCAGGCGCTCGCGCTGCAGCGGGTCGTGGCTGTCGCGCGCCATCAGGTGCGTGAGGCCGATGATGGCGTTCATCGGCGTGCGGATCTCGTGGCTCATGTTGGCCAGGAAGGCGCTCTTGGCGCGCGTGGAGCCTTCGGCCTGCTCGGCGCGGCGCGACAGCTCCTGGTTCAGCTGCGCCAGCTGCTGCTCGGCCTGCTTGAGCGCGGTGATGTCGGTGATGACGACCACGAAGCCCTGGTTGACACCGTCCACCTGGTGCGGCACGTAGCTCACCAGCTTGCTGGCGGTGCTGCCGTCGGGGGCGCTGACGTTGCGCAGGAACTCCTGGCGCTCGCCGCGCAGCGCGGCCTGCAGGCCGGCCGCGTTCTGGCGCATGAAGGCCTCGCCCATCACCTCGGGCAGGCTGCGGCCGATGATGTCCTGCCGCTGCACCCCCTGCCACTGTAGGTAGGCGTTGTTGGCGAAGCGGCAGCGCAGCTCCGGGTCCCAGTACACCACCATCACGGGCAGGCTGTCGGCCAGCTGGCGCTGGAACTGCTCGGCCCGGATCAGCGCCTCGTTGAGCTGGGCCTGGCGCTGCTGCGCCTGGGTGAGCTCGGTGATGTTGGTGGCGATGAAGTAGTAGCCGATCACGGCGCCGTCGCGTCGCGCCGGCAGGCGGTAGGTCCAGAAGTGGCCCTGGCTGCCTGCGGCGCCGGCCAGGTCCAGCGTCGATTCGAAGGCTTCGCCGCGCAACACACGATCGATGACGCCGCCGAGTCCGTCGGCGGCCTGGGCGCCCAGCACCTCGCGCATCGGCCGGCCCAGCACGGCGTCGCGCTGCAGGCCGAACCATTCGAGATAGGCGCGGTTGGCAAAGCGCAGGCGCAGGCCTTCGTCCCAGTAGGCCAGCAGCGTGGGCTGGTTGTCGGTGATGGTGCGCGCGAAGTCTTCCACCTCGTGCTGGGCCTGCAGCGCGCTCCGCAGCTCGCGCGTGCGCGCCTGCACCAGGTCTTCCAGGTGGTCGCGGTGGGCGTCCAGTTGCGCGGCGGTGGCGCGTTCCTCGGTGGCGTCGGTGAAGGACAGCACGGCGCCGGTGAGCGGGCCGGCCACGCCGTCGGCCAGCGGCTGCACGTTGACGCGCATCTCACGCCGGCCGCGGCCGGGCACGGTGACACCCAGCACCTGGCCGATCTGCGGCCGGCCCGTGATGAAGGCCTGGCGCAGTGGTGACGTTTCGGGCGGCATGGGCGAACCGTCGGCCTGCGTCAACCCCCAGTCGGCAGCACGCGCCGGCAGCGCCCGCAGCTCGTCCAGGCTGCGGCCCAGCAAGGCCTCGGCGGCCGGGTTGCCGTCCAGCACCCGGCCGGCGGCGTCGAAGCGCAGCACACCCTCGGACAGGCCCTGCAGCGTGGAGCGCAGGCGCCGGTCGCTGCGCTGCAGCTCGAACTGCGCGCGCGCCCGGTTGGCTTCGCTGCGCGCCAGGCCGAAGACGATGGCCGCCAGCGTGGCGGCGGCCAGCACGATGGTGGCGTTGAAGATGGCGTCCAGCCGCGTGGCGGCATCTTCGGCGTGCCGGCGCACGGCGTCGTCGAGCAGCGCCAGTTCGCGCCGCAACTCGTGCAGCGCCAGGCGTGCCTGCACGCCGCTGAGGCGGCTGCCGCCCCCGTCGGCCAAGGCGCCGCGCAGCGTGGCGATGGCCGCGGCCACTTCGCGTGCCGGCCGCACCTGGCCGGTGGCAGCACCCACGTCCTGCAGCACCCGTTCAGCCTGCGCCAGCAGCGCCAGGCCCTGTGGCCGCTGCCAGGGCGAGTCGGCTTCACCGCTCAGTTGCAGGTGCAGGAAGGCTTCGTCCAGGTCGGCCGAGGCCTGCTTGAGTGCCAGCACCTGGGCCGTGCCCGCCGCCAGGCGGCGCGTCTGCACCACGTGGGCGGCAAAGATGGCCGCGCACAGCAGCACCGAGGCCAGCACCAGCGCCACCATCCAGCGCCGGCCGCGCCGCGCCGCCTGGCGCACGCTGGGGGTGTTGGGCGCCTCAGCCCGGTCAGCGGACATCGGCGGCCGGCGGCAGGTCTTGGGCGCCGAGGCCGAAGCGCTGCAGCATGGCGACATGTTCGGCGCTGCCGAGGTAGCCCGCCAGTTGCTGGTCGAGCGCGGCCTGCAGGGTGGTGTCTTCGCGGTGCACGGCCAGCGCCACATGGTGCTCGTGCAGACCCGCGCCGGTGGCCGGCAGCGCGACCAGGCGGCCCTGGCTCTCGGCCGCCATCTGCCGCACGGTGGGCAGCGACAGCGCCAGCGCGTCGGCCGCGCCGCTGCCCACGGCGGCCAGCCCGCTGTGGGCGTCGGGCACCGCCACCAGCATGCCGGGCGGCAAGGGCAGGGCCTGCAGCGCGGCATGCTCCACCGAGCCCAGCAGCGCGGCCACGCGCACGCCGGCCAGGCCGGGCAGCGCTTCGTAGGACGACAAGCCCTTGGGGTTGCCGCTGGCGGTGAGCCAGGCCGAGCGCACATGCAGCGTGGGGCGCGTGAAGCGCACGCGCGCGTGGCGCTCCGGGTTCACGAACAGGCCCGCCGCGATGAGGTCGAAGCGGCGCGACTCCAGCTCGGGCAGCAGGCGTTCGAACGGCGTCTTGATCCACTGCGTGCCCAGGCCCAGCCGTGCGGCGACGGCGCGCGCCACCTCGGGCGATTCACCGCTGACCTTGCCGCCGGCGTCGATCAAGGCGTAGGGTGCTTCGACGGCATAACCCACACGCAGCACGCCGGCTGCGCGCACGCGGGCCAGTGAACCGTCGGTCGCTGCCGGCCGCAGCCAGGCCCACAGGCCGCCCGACAAGGCCACCAGCCCGGCCGCGCCCAGCGCCACCCGGCGCCGCGCGGACCCCGCCGGCGGCTGGTCGTGTCTGGGTGGCGAAGGCCGTTCATCCATGACGCTCCCTGGGACCTCTGCGGGCCGTGCCCACGGTCTTTGTCGCTGGAATGTGCGCCGCGCTTCGAGAGCCTGTCAACCACACTCTGCCCAGGTGCCGTTGCGCCATGGGCACAGGCCGAGGCGTTGTCTAATCAAGGCTTGGACAAGTCTCGCCCTGCCCATGCCTAGACCGCTGCTCACCGTCGAAGATCTGCGCGTGGCCTACCCCGACCGCGAAGGCCGCCACCACGAGGTGGTGCGCGGCGTGGGCTTCACGCTGGGGCGCGAGCGGCTGGGCATCGTGGGTGAATCGGGTTCCGGCAAGAGCCAGACCGGCCGCGCCATCCTGGGCCTCACGGCACCCGGCGCGCGCGTCAGCGCGCAGCGGCTCGAGTTCGACGGCATCCCCCTGCTGCATTGCCCACCGGCCCAGCGGCGCGCCCTGCGCGGCGGCCGCATCGCGATGGTGCTGCAGGATCCGAAGTTCGCACTCGACCCGGTGATGAACATCGGCGCGCAGATCGCCGAGACCCTGAGCGCGCACCTGCCCCTGTCGGCGGCCGAACGGCGCGAACGCATGCTGGACGCGCTGGCGCAGGTGGGCATCGACGACCCGGCGCGCGTGGCCCGGCTGTACCCGCACGAGGTGTCCGGCGGCATGGGCCAGCGCGCGATGATCGCAATGATGCTGGTGGCCGGGCCCGAACTGCTGATCGCCGACGAGCCGACGTCGGCGCTGGACGTCACGGTGCAGTTGCAGGTGCTGGCGGTGCTGGACCGGCTCGTCACCGACAAGGGCATGGGCCTGGTCTTCATCTCGCACGACCTTCGTCTGGTGAGCAGCTTCTGCGACCGCGTGCTGGTGATGTACGGCGGCCGCGTGGTGGAAGAACTGGCCTCGGCCGACCTGGCGCGCGCCGAACACCCGTACACGCGCGGCCTGCTCAACTGCCTGCCGCGCCTGGGCCAGGCGCAGCACCCGCTGCCCACGCTCGACCGGCGCGCGGAATGGCTGTCGTGACGGCGGGCTGCGGCCTGCGCGTGCAGGGCCTGCGCGTCGAGTTCGACGGCTTCGTGGCCGTCGACGGGGTGTCCTTCGAGGTGGCGCCGGGCGCGAGCTTCGGCATCGTCGGCGAATCGGGCTCGGGCAAGAGCACGGTGCTGCGCGCCATCTGCGGCCTGGCGCGCAAGGCTGGCGGCGAAATAGCACTGACAGGCGAAGACGCCTTGCCGGCCCCCGGCAGCACGGCCTTCCGCCGCCGCGTGCAGATGGTGTTCCAGGACCCGTACGGCTCGCTGCACCCGCGCCAGACGGTCGACCGCATCCTGGCCGAGCCGCTGGCCATCCACGGCATCGGCGATGCCGAAACCCGCATCGAACGGGCGCTGGACGAGGTGGGCCTGGGTGCTGCCTTCCGCTTCCGCTACCCGCACCAGCTCTCGGGCGGGCAGCGCCAGCGCATCGCGATCGCGCGGGCGCTCATCCTGGAGCCGCAGCTGATGCTGCTGGACGAGCCCACCTCGGCGCTGGACGCCTCGGTGCAGGCCGAGGTGCTGAACCTGCTGGAAGAGCTGCGCACGCGGCGGGCCTTGAGCTTCGTGATGGTGAGCCACGACCTGGCCGTCATCACGCATCTGTGCGAGCAGCTGATGGTGATGCGGCGCGGGCAGGTGGTGGAGCGCCTGTCCTCGGCCGAGCTGGCATCGATGCAGGCGCGTGCTGCATATACGCAAGAGCTGATGACCGCTTCGGCCGGCTTCAGGCGCAACGCGGGAATACCCGCTCCATAAAGCGTTGCCCGGGGTCTTCCGCCGGGTGCGCCGCAGGATCACACTGCGCGCCCACCCGATGCGAGAGGTCCCATGAAGAAGCTGATCCAGTTCCTGGTGCAAGCGGCCGTGTTGATGGGCCTGCTGGCGGGCGGCGCGGCCTGGTCGCATGGCAGCCACGACGACGACGACCTGGACATCGACGTGCTCTCAGGCCGCGCCGACACCATTGCCGGCGGCGACGCGCTGCTGCGCATCGAGGTGCCGCGCCATGTGCCGATGTCGCAGCTCAAGGTGCGCCTGAACGGTGCCGACGTCACGGCCGCGTTCCAGCGTGACAACGCCGCGCGCACGCTCACCGGCCTGGTGACGGGCATGGCCGTGGGTGACAACCGCATCACGCTGCACGTGGGCCACCATCCGCGGCCTTCGGCGAAGAAGACCCTGACCAACTGGCCCATCGAAGGCCCGGTGTTCTCGGGCCCGCACCAGCAGCCCTACATCTGCGCCACGCAGAGCTTCAACCTGCCAGCGGGCCTGGGCAACCTGGGGCCGACGAGCGACCCCAACTGCCACATCGCACGCCGCGTCGACTACATCTACCGCACCACGGCCAACACCTTCGCCGCCTGGCCGGCGGGCGCCACGGCCTACCCGGCCAACATGGTGTCCACCACCACCAGCACCGGCCAGACCGTGCCCTACATCGTGCGCATGGAAACCGGCACCATCAACCGCGCCATCTACCAGAGCACGGTGCTGCACGACCCGCTGACGCAGCCGGCCCCGGCCTGGAACCAGCCACCCGCCCACTGGAACGGGCGCCTGGTCTACACCTTCGGCGGCGGCTGCATCGGCGGCTGGTACCGCCAGGGCGCCAGCACCGGCGGTGTCACCGACAACTTCATGCTCGGCAAGGGCTACGCGCTGACTTCGAGTTCGCTCAACGTCTTCGGCAACAACTGCAACGACCTCACCGCGGCCGAGACCATGATGATGGTGAAGGAGCGTTTCATCGAAGCCTACGGCCCGCCCGCGCACACGCAGGGCTGGGGCTGCTCGGGCGGCTCGTACGCACAGCACCAGATCAGCGACAACTACCCCGGCCTGCTGGACGGCATCATTCCCGGCTGCAGCTTCCCCGAAGTGGGTTTTGCCACCATCAACTTCATCACCGACGCCTGGCTGCTGGACAACTACTTCAACACCCGCGCCGGCGTGGCCTGGAGCGACGAGCAGAAGCGCCAGGTGACGGGCTTCGCGCTGTACGCCACCGCGCCCAACGTCGCCATCGGCGCGCGCCGCATCGACCCCGACAGCAGCTGCGGCACGCTGCCGGTGGAGCTGCGCTACAACGCGCTCACCAACCCGACGGGCGCGCGCTGCGACGTCTACGACCACACCGTCAACGTCTACGGCAAGGACCCCGCCAACGGCTTCGCGCGCCGGCCGCTGGACAACGTGGGCATTCAGTACGGGCTGAAGCTGCTCAACGGCGGCAGCATCTCGGTGGAGCAGTTCCTCGACCTGAACGAGCGCGTGGGCGGCTTCGATGTCGACGCCTACATCCTGCCGCCCGGCGGCCGCACCGTGGCCGACCTGCAGGCTACGAAAGCGGCCTACCGCAGCGGCCGCCTCACCAACACCGGTGGTGGCCTGGCTGACATCCCCATCATCGACTACCGCGCCTACAACGACGAACTGGCCGGCGGCGACATCCACGTGCGCTACCACTCCTTCAGCCTGCGCGAGCGCCTGCTGAAGGCCAACGGTCGCGCCGACAACCAGGTGATGGTGGTGGAAGACAACCGCTACGGCTTGTACAGCAGCGACAGTCCGCTGCTGCAGCGCATGGTCCTCACGATGGACCGCTGGATCACCGCCATCAAGGCCGACCGGCGCCGCCTGCCGGCGGTGGAGAAGGTGGTGCGCAACAAACCCGCCGACCTGCAGGAAGGCTGCAACACGCGCGACGCCGCGCCGGTGTTCATCGCGCAGAAGCAGGTGCGCGACCCCGCCACCAGCTGCGAGGCGCTGTACCCGTCGAACTCGTTCCCGCGCGAGGTGGCGGGTGCCAGCGTGGCGGCCGACGTCGTCAAGTGCCGCACGCGCGCGCCGCGGCCTTCCGACTACGCCGTGGCCTTCACGCCCGAACAATGGGCGCGGCTGCAGGCGGCCTTCCCCGATGGTGTGTGCGACTGGTCGCGCCGCGGCGTGGAGCAGCGCGACCTGGCGGGCACCTGGCAGAGGTTCTGAGGATCCAGCGCGGGCTTGGCATTGCGGGCACACTGCGGCCCGCCATGCTTACCGCCAAGCCCCTGCACCACGGCCCCGTCAGCGTCACCGAGTTCCTCTGCGCCGGTGAAGACGGCGGCGGCGCGCCGGCGCTGGAGCTGCACCGGCGCTGGTCGCTGTCCTACGTGCGCCGCGGCAGCTTCAGCTGCCTGTGCCGTGGCCGGCTGTTCCAGCTGGTGCCCGGCGCCTTCATGGTGGGCCGGCCGGGCGACGAATACCGCTGCGCGCACGACCACCACGCCGGTGGCGACGAATGCCTGGCCTTCTTCTACGAGCCCGAGCTGGTGGACGAGCTGGCCTGGCGCCGGCCGCACTGGCAGTCGGGCGCGGCGCCGCCGCGGGCCGAGCTGGCCGCGCTGGGTGAACTGGCGCAGGCCGCGCTGCGCCACGACCACGACGTGGCCATCGACGAGCTGGGCCTGCTGCTGGCGGGCCGCTACCTCGGCCTGATGGCGGGTGAGGCGCCCGAGCCGGTGAAGACCACGGCGGCCGACCACCCGCGCGCCGTGAAGGCCGCGCTGTGGATCGACGCGCACAGCGAGCGCGATCTGAACCTGGCCGGCATGGCCCAGGCTGCGGGCCTGAGCCCCTTCCATTACCTGCGCAGCTTCGCCGCTGTGCTGGGCGTCACGCCGCACCAGTACCTGGTGCGCAGCCGCCTGCGCAAGGCCGCGCACCTGCTGGCCGACGAGGAGCGCGCGGTCACGGACGTGGCGCTCGACGTGGGCTTTGCCGACCTGTCGAATTTCGTGCGCAGCTTCGGCCGCGCCACCGGCGTGTCACCCACCGCGTTCCGGCGCGCGGCGCGTGGCGACCGCAAGATTCTCCAAGCCCGCCTGGAGGCCGCTGCCTAGGATCGTCCTCGTCTTTATCGAGGAGATCTGTTCATGTTCGATCACGTCGGCATCAAGGTGCAGAACCTGGCGGCCAGCATCCGTTTCTACGAGTCCGTGCTGGGCCCCCTGGGCTACCGGCTCGACAGCCAGGGCGAGGGTTATGCCGGCCTGGGCAAGCCCGGCGCCGCGGCCTTCTGGCTCTACGCCACCGACCAGCCGGTGGGCCCCGGCACCCACGTTGCGTTCAGTGCCGGCGGCCGCCAGGCGGTGCAGCAGTTCCACGCGCAGGGCCTGAAGACCGGTGGCCGCGACAACGGCCCGCCCGGACCGCGGCCCGACTACAGCGACACCTACTACGCGGCCTTCCTGCTCGACCCGGACGGGCACAACGTCGAGGCGGTGTGTTTCGTCTGAAGGCGAGGGCGGGGCGGTTCAGCGCCCGTCCAGGGCGCCATCGGCTCAGGCCTGGGGCATGCGCTGCAACAGCCGGTCTTCGACGGCCTCTTCGTCGAGCAGGTTGAGCGCGTCGCGCAGGGCCTGCACATGCGCCGGTGTGGTGGACTTGTGGTCGATGCCGCGCAGGAAGTCGGTCCAGTACAGCGTGTGCGTGAAGAGCCGTGCCAGGCCCAGCCGCACCAGCAGGCCGCGCGGCCGCGCGATGCGCACCGGAACATCGGCCACACCGGGGCCGAAGTCGCGGCCCACGGGCCCCGAGATCAGGTCGCCGAGCCAGAACGCCAGCGGGCCCGAGCTGTCGTGCAGGTTGGTCCAGCGCACAGGCCCCAGGGCCGCGGCGTGGTGCAGCTGCCAGTGCTGGCCGCCCCGCGGTTCATCGAAGCTGAAGCGCCAGGTCCCGTCCACTCTCGGCTCGAGCAGGGGCGGGCAGCGCAGCAGTTCGCGCATCCGCACCGACATGCGCAGGTCGCACAGGTTGCGCGCGATCAGGAACTCGGCGTGCGTGAGCGGGCTGCCCATGGTGACCAGGTCGGAGATCAACCAGGCGGCCTGGCGCTGCTGGCCGCGCACCTGCGCCGGCGTGGCGGCCAGGGCGCGGAACAGCTCGCGCTGGGTGCCCCGGTATGCACGCAGCAGGCCCGGCAGCGCCGCGTTGGCGGGCCGGCTGGGCCGACGGCACTGGGTGCTGGGATCGTCGCGCAGGAAGCCGGGTTCGCCACCGACGTAGCCGGCCGCCGTCAGCAACTGGTCGGCGGCACTCTCGCAGGCGCCCACGGCCCTATACAGCGGCGAGCCTTCGTGGGCGCGGATCGAGCGCGCGGCCTGCGACCAGGCCAGCATCACCAGGTCGTGCGCCAGCACGCTGCCCAGGCTGTGGCCCACGACCACGATGCGCTCGTAGCTGCCCGCGGCGGCCAGTTCGTCGAGCAGCTTGAGCCCGCGCTGGCGTGCTTCCTGGCGCACCTTGATGTTGCGCGGCGCGGCACTGACGTAGCGCGCCACGTCGCCCAGGTAGGCGGTGAGCAGGGACTTCACGGCCAGGCCCACCGCGCCCAGCACGGCGGTGAGCACGGCCCACCCGCCCCAGCTCAGCAGGCTGCCCAGCCCGCTGCCGGACAGCGGATCGCGGCCGAGCGCCTTCACCACGCCGGGCCAGGCGGCCGCCAGCGCGCTGACGCCCAGCGCCGCCACCAGCGCCCACAGCAGCAGCCACACCAGCAGCACCCGCGGCGGCACGTCGCCACGCCAGGGGCGCCGCAACAGCAGCGCGCGGAACCAGGCCAGGAAGTCGCTCCAGTTGGTGTCGGCCGTGAGGTCGGCCCAGTGGAGTTCGAAGAAGTCGGTGCGCTGCAGCTTGGCCCCTGCAGGGCCGGCGGGGTCGCGTGCGCGTGCCGTCGTGATGCGGCGCAGTTCGGCCGAGCCGGAGATGTGGTCGGGTTTGCTCCAGACGTCCCAGGGCGCGTGGTCGAACTCGGGTTTCAGGCCCTTGAACAGCGCCGCATCGCGCTGCCAGACCGATTCCACGAAGCCGCGCAGCGTCTGCATCGGCTTCTGCTCGCCCATGCCGTGGATCACCACGACGGCGATCTTCGTTTCGCGGCCCGCGGCCCCTGTGGCTTGTGTCATGTTGCGTTCAATCCAGGTCTGGAAACCTCAGCTTCGCCAGCCGGCTGACTTCGGCGATGGCGACCTCGCGCACCGTCGCCGGCGCCGCAAAGTCGAACTCCAGTTCACCGGCGGCTTCGATGTCGTCGCTCTGGTCGAGGATGAAGCACCGGTGCTTCAAGGTGCGGCCTTCCAGCCAGGCCAGCACGTACCAGAAGCGCCGCGGCATGCGGATGCCGGTGTCGAAGGCCGCCTCGGAGCCTTCGCCGCGCAGGTCGTCGTAGAGGCGGTCGTTGCGTGCGAAGACGGGGCCCATGAAGCAGTTCACGCGCCGCTGCTTGTTCCTGGCGGTGCCGGCGATCAGGCGCTCCAGCTTGAACCACTCCAGGCTGCCGTTGAAGCGGTTGATCTGCGGGCACACGTTGCTCAGCGTGAAGCTGTGCAGGTCGGCCTCGCGCGCCTCATCCTCGTCGCCCCACCACATGAATTCACGCGCCGCCATGTGGCCGCGCTGCACCAGGGTGCTGAAGATCGAATCGTCGGGCTGCTGCGTCTCGTCCAGCCGGGGGTCGTAGGACCATTGCGGCCGGGCCGGCTTGCGGGCCGGGCTGAAGGCGGCGCCGTCGATGTTGGCCGCCGCGTAGATGGGCAGCCTGCGGCCCGCATGCACCACGCTCGTGAAGTGCCGGAAGGGCAGCAGGATGTTGCCGGGCTCGTCGATGCGCCGGGCCGCGGCACGCTGCATCTCGGCGCTCAGGGCCGGCAGCCTAACCGGCACGCCCAGGAAGTTCTCGTCGAAGCCCGGCGCATCGGCGTACACGGCCAAGGAGCGGCGGACGACCTCCAGCGCACCTTCCGCGGCCTGGCCGATGCCGCTGTCCGACAGCCGGTTGATGGCCGCGGTGGGCACGGAGAACGGCCCCGCGTGCGGGTCGGCCAGCGTGGCCTCGACCTTCTCGAGCACCTTCAGCGCGGCTTCCTTCCGGCCGGCCGGCGCGTTGCGCCCGATGGCCTCGAGCTGGCGCCTGATGCGGCTGACGCGTACACCCTCGTTGGCGACGAACTGGATCGACGCGTCGGAGTCGCCTTGCTGGGCCACGGTGTTGTCGTGCCGCAGCACCAGTTCCCGCTCGCCGCTCCTGCGGGTCTTCGGCACACCGCGGCGGTGCAGGGCGATGACGTACCACTGGTCCGAGAACACCGGCGCACCGGACGAGCCGGCCAGCGTGTCGGTGGTGTAGTAGAGGTGGTTGTTCTCCGCGGCCTGGTCGGGCGGCAACTCCTGGTCGTAGACGTAGACCTCGATCCGGTTGTTGCGCGCCGCCACCTGCTTCTGGCGTCCGCGCGGGTGCTGGATGATGGTCGCGTACTCGTCGCGCAGGATCTTCCCGGTGCCGGCGTGCAGGCGGAGGTAGCCGTACGCCGACAGCGCCTTGCCCTGCGTGGAAGTGCCCGCCACCGCGACGAAGCAGAAGTCCAGCTCCGCGTCGGCCAGGTAGAGCCGGCCGGGTTCGAGCGGGAAGGTCTGCGGCGGCTTGGGCAACCCGTCGAGCCCGTCCTCGGCGTCGAAAGTGACCGAGGCCACCCGCGCCACGTCCGGGGACGGCAGCACGTGCTGGTTGGTGAGCAGCAGGCCCGGCGCCACCAGGAAGCCGGTGGCGTAGCCCTGGCCGACCCGGGGGCCCAGGTCGAAGTGGATGCGGCCGATGGGGCGTGAGGCCAGAAGTCCCATCTCGAAGTAGCGCACCGGCATCAGGTCGGTGCCTTCGATCACCGCTTCCAGGAACACGCCGGGATCGGCATGCAGATGCTGCAGCGCCGAGTAGCGCCGGCGCTGGGCCTTCATCGCCTGGTCAGCCGGCTCCCCCTGCCTGGAGACGTCGGCCTGCACCTGGCGCCAATGGCGGAACCTGCGCGCGGTCTCGACCAGTTCCTTGAACACTGCCATGAGCGTGCCCCTCTGAACAGCTTGAACGCCACGAACCGGGCGTCGGCCTCTTCAGACTACGCGCGCCGAGCAGGCGGTGCATCCTCCAAACTGTGTGCGGCTTGCGCTGGAGCAAACCCCGGCGCCGGCGCCGAAGCTCACACCGGCTGCGGCGTGTAGCCGGCCTCGGCGATGGCCTCGCGCAACTGCTCCGCGTCGGCCTCGGTGGGCTCCACCTGCACACGCTGGCGCGCCAGGTCGACGGTCACGCGGGCCTGGCGGTCGACGCCCTTGAGCGCCTTGGTGATGGTGCTGACGCAGTGGCCGCACGTCATGTCCTGGACCTGGAATTCGATCATTGGGTTCTCCTTCGAAGTGAGTGGGGTTGGAACACGCCGCCACTCTGAAGCTTCCCACCGTGGGCGAGTCAAGCGGGTGCGGCGGAAAGCAGCCGCTTGACATTGCCATCATGGCAAGCTTGACCATGCCTGCACCCTGATCCGACAGCTCTGGAGTGCCCCATGAACGTTTCCACTCTCGCCCTCGAGGCCCCGGCCGGCATCGAGTTCCAGGTTGAAGGCATGACCTGCGCGTCCTGCGTGATGCGCGTCGAGAAGGCGCTGGCCCGGGTGCCGGGCGTGGCGTCGGCATCGGTCAACCTGGCCACCGAGAAGGCCACGGTGCAGGCCGGGCCCGGCGTCGACTACGCCCGCCTGGCGGCTGCCGTCGAGCGCGCCGGTTACACCGCGCGCCAGGTGCCCGCGGCGGCGGTGGCCATGGCGGGCGCGCCCGCCTGGTGGCCCGTGCTGGCCAGCGCACTGCTGACCCTGCCGCTGGTCGGGCCGATGCTGCTGCAGGCCGTCGGCATTGAGGCCATGCTGGACGGCTGGCTGCAGCTGGCCCTGGCCACCCCGGTGCAGTTCTGGCTGGGCGCCCGCTTCTACAAGGCCGGCTGGAAGGCGCTCAAGGTCGGTGCGGGCAACATGGACCTGCTGGTGGCCCTGGGTACCTCGGCGGCCTATGGGCTTTCGGTGTACCTGCTCTTCGAGCATGCCGGCCATGGCATGCCGCACCTGTACTTCGAAGCCTCGGCCGCGGTCATCACGCTGGTGCTGCTGGGCAAGTGGCTGGAGGCGCGCGCCAAGCGCCAGACCACCGACGCCATCCGCGCGCTCAACGCGCTGCGCCCGTCCACCGCGCGCGTGCTGCGCGAGGGCCGGCCCGTCGAGCTGCCGGTGGAGCAGGTGGCCGTGGGCGACCTGGTGCAGGTGCGGCCGGGCGAGCGCATCGCCGTCGACGGCGAGGTCGTTGAGGGCCGCAGCGATGTCGACGAGTCGCTGATCACCGGCGAGAGCCTGCCCGTGGCCAAGGGCCCGGGCCAGAAGGTGACCGGTGGCGCCATCAACGGCGAAGGCCTGCTGACGCTGCGCACCCGCGCCATCGGTGCCGAGACCACGCTGGCCCGCATCATCCGCATGGTTGAATCGGCGCAGGCGGCCAAGGCGCCGATCCAGCGCATGGTCGACCGCGTCAGCGCCGTCTTCGTGCCCGTGGTGCTGGGCATCGCGCTGCTCACCTTCGCCGGCTGGTTCGCCTTCAGCGGGCAGTGGGAGCCGGCCTTGATCAACGCCGTGTCGGTGCTCGTCATCGCCTGCCCCTGTGCGCTGGGGCTGGCCACGCCCACCGCCATCATGGCCGGCACCGGCGTGGCGGCGCGCCACGGCATCCTGATCAAGGACGCCGAAGCGCTGGAGGTGGCACATGCCGTCACCACGGTGGCCTTCGACAAGACCGGCACGCTGACCGAAGGCCGCCCCGCGCTGGTGGCCGTGCAGCCCGCGGCGGGCGTCGAGCATGAGCAGCTGCTGCGCCTGGCCGCGGCGCTGCAGAACACCAGCGAACACCCGCTGGCACGCGCGGTGATGGAGCGGGTGCGCGAAGAGCGCATCACGGTGCCCGAGGCGCACGCCGCGCAGGCGCTGCCGGGTCGCGGCGTGAGTGCCACGGTGCGCGGCGAAGAGCTGCTGCTGGGCAGCACGCGGTTGCTGCGCGACCAGGGCTTGCAGCCGGCGGAACTGGGGCCGGCGGCGGCGCAGCTGGAAGCCGAGGGCCGCACCGTGTCGTGGCTCATCGCGCGCGCGGCCGGCCAGGCCCGCTTGCTCGGCCTGCTGGCCTTCGGCGACACCCTCAAGCCCAGCGCGCGGCAGGCCGTGGCGCGCCTGCAAGCACTGGGTGTGCGCACGGTGATGCTGACCGGCGACAACACCGGCAGCGCGCGCGCGGTGGCTGCGGCACTGGGCATCGATGACTTCCGCGCCGAGGTGCTGCCCGCCGACAAGGCGGCCGTGGTGCAGCAGCTGCGTGCCACCGGCCAGGTGGTGGCCATGGTGGGCGACGGCATCAACGACGCGCCGGCGCTGGCGGCGGCGCAGGTGGGCATCGCCATGTCCACCGGCACCGACGTGGCGATGCAGACCGCCGGCATCACGCTCATGCGCGGCGACCCGCTGCTCGTGGCCGACGCGCTGGACGTGTCGCGCCGCACTTACGGCAAGATCCGCCAGGGGCTGTTCTGGGCCTTTGCGTACAACGTGCTGGGCATACCGCTGGCCGCCCTGGGCCTGCTGAGCCCGGTGGTGGCCGGTGCGGCCATGGCCTTCAGCAGCGTCAGCGTGGTGGCCAATGCTCTGACGCTTCGCGGCTGGCGCAGCGCCGCCGGCTCGTCCTTCGAGGAGTTGCCATGACCCCCGTGAACATCGGCCAGGCCGCCCGGCTGTCGGGCGTGTCGGCGAAAATGATCCGCCACTACGAGAGCGTGGGTTTGCTGTCCGAGGCGCAGCGCACCGAGTCGGGCTACCGGCAGTACGGTGACAAGGACCTGCACACCCTGGGTTTCATCCGCCGCTCGCGCGACCTCGGCTTTTCCATCGAAGAGATCCGCGGCCTGCTCGGCCTGTGGCAAGACCGTGCGCGGCCGAGCCGCCAGGTCAAGGCCCTGGCGCTGCGGCACATCGCCGAGCTGGAGCAGAAGGCGCAGGAGATCCTGGCCATGAAGGCCACGCTCGAGCACCTGGTGCATTGCTGCAAGGGCGACGACAGGCCCGACTGCCCGATCCTGGCCAACCTGGCCGAGCCGCCCACGGCGCCGGCCAAGGCCGGCCGCGCGCGCGCCAGCCGCTTCCGCTAGAGTCGCGCCATGCTGGCTCGCCTCAGGCTCCTGCTCGTCTGCTTGCTCACCCTGGCGCTCCCCGCCCAGGGGATCGCCAGCGCGACCATGGCGTTCTGCGGCCCCAGCCACGGGCGCATGCATGCGGCGCAGGCCGCGTCGCACCCTCACGGGCACGCCGATGCGGCCGCGCATCAGCACCACCACCACGAAGCGGCCGCCACGCCGCAAGACCCGGCCGACACGCTCACCGAGCTGGGCCAGTACAGCTGCAGCTCGTGTGCGGCCTGCTGCGCGGGCATGGCGCTGCTGACGGCCATGCCGGGCGTGCCCGAGCCCGCCGTGGCCCGCGTGGCCTTCGTGGCCGACGTGGTCGGCGTGGTGGCCGTCGCCGCCAGCGGGCCCGACCGACCTCCCCGCACACCCCTCGCGTAACCGGCTCCGCCGGTTGTTCTGGCCACGCCCGGCTGCATTGGCGGCGCGGGTGCCCGTCCCCTCACACGCGAGGACACCATGTCTTCTTCCTATTGGCGCCGGCGCCTGCCGGCTGCTTCCCGCATGGCCGTCTGCGCCGCCGCGGCGCTGCAGGTTGGCTGTGCGTCGTTCAGCCCCGACGGCGGTTTTGCGCCTGTGCAACAGGCCGCGCAGGAACGGCTCGGCAAAGACCTGCGCTGGGCCCGCACCGAAGCCGATCAGCAGGCCCTGCAACAGCGCGTGGCCGAGCTGCAGGCCCAGCCGCTGACGGCCGACGCAGCGGTGCAGATCGCGCTGCTGAACAACCGCGGCTTGCAGGCCGGCTTCCAGGAACTGGGCATCACGGAAGCCGAGTACGTGCAGGCCGGCCGCTTGCCGAACCCGGGCTTCAGCTTCGGCCGCCTGCGCCGCGGCGACGAAGTCGAGCGCGAGTTCGGCCTGCACCTCAACCTGGCGCGGCTGGCCCTGATGCCGATGGCGCGCGAACTCGAGGCACGCCGGTTCGACGCCACCCAGCGCCTGGTGGCGATGCAGGTGCTGGCGCTGGCGGCCGAGACGCGCAAGGCCTGGGTGCTGGCGGTGGCGGCCGAAGAGACCGTGCGTTATGCGCGGCAGGTGCTGCAGGCGGCCGAGGTCGGCGCCGAGCTGGCGCGCCGCATGGAGCAGCAGGGCAACTTCAACAAGCTGCAGCGTGCGCGCGAGCAGAGCTTCGAGGCCGACGCGGCACTCGGCCTGGTCCGGGCCGAACAGGCGCAGCGGGCCAGGCGCGAACGCCTGACCCGCCTGCTGGGCCTGGACGGCGCCCAGGCCCCCTACACCCTGCCCGAGCGCCTGCCCGACCTGCCCGCCGAGCTGGCGCAACGGCCCGACGTCGAGCGCCAGGCACTGGCCCAGCGCCTGGACGTGCAGGGCGCCCGGCTCGCGGCCGAGCAGACCGCGCGCAACCTGGGCCTGACGAAGGCCACGCGCTTCGTCAACGTGCTCGAACTCGGCCTGCTGCACAACCGCTCGAACGAAGCGCCCACGCAGCGCGGCTGGGAGATCGGCGTCGAGCTGCCGCTCTTCGACTGGGGCGGTGCCCGCGTGGCGCGCGCCGAGGCCGTGTACATGCAGGCCGTGCACCGGGCGGCCGAAGTCGCGATCAACGCACGTTCCGAGGTGCGTGAAGCCCATGCAGCCTGGCGCTCGGCCTATCACATCGCGCGCCAGCACCAGGACCGGCTCGTGCCGCTGCGCCAGGAGATCGCGCAGGAAAACCTGCTGCGCTACAACGGCATGCTGATCGGCGTGTTCGAACTGCTGGCCGACGCGCGGGCGCAGATCGCCGGCGTCAATGCCGCCATCGAGGCCCGGCGCGACTTCTGGCTGGCCGAGGCCGACCTCGAGCTGGCGCTCGTCGGCAAGCCCAGCCTCACGCCCAGCGCCGGCCCCGCGCTGGCTAGCGAATCCAGCGCCGGCGCGGCGCACTGAATCCAAGGAAACCACCCATGCTTTCTCGACGCCATTTCGTCGGCGGCGCCGGCGCCGTCACCACGGCCGTGGCTGCCGCCTCAGTGAGCCGGGTCGCGCTGGCGGCCCTGCCCGAACCCGTGATCCAGGACCGGCCCGACACCATGCCGCCGCTGCTGCCGCAAAGCGGCCGCCCCTACAACCCGGTGGTCACGCTCAACGGCTGGACGCTGCCCTGGCGCATGAACCAGGGCGTCAAGGAATTCCACCTCGTGGCCGAGCCCGTGCTGCGCGAGATGACACCCGGCATGAAGGCCCGGCTGTGGGGCTACAACGGCCAGAGCCCGGGGCCGACCATCGAGGTCGTGGAAGGTGACCGCGTGCGCATCTTCGTCACCAACAAGCTGCCCGAGGTGACCAGCGTGCACTGGCACGGCCAGCGCCTGCCCAACGGCATGGACGGCGTCACCGGCCTCACCCAGCCCGGCATCGCACCCGGCAAGACCTTCGTCTACGAGTTCGTCGCGCGCCGGCCCGGCACCTTCATGTACCACCCGCA
>CAYREA010000045.1:0-28128 GCA_964423075.1 uncultured Rubrivivax sp.
TCATGAAGCTGAGCGCGCGGCGCGTGTCCATCACGTTGCGGCGGATGCGGCCGTTCAGGTCTTCCTCGCGCGCGATGGCGGTCAGCGCGGCGCCGGCGGCCTTGTCGTCCACGTCCTGCGTCAGCACGCGGGCGCTCACCATCTCCAGCCCGTCGTAGATGCCCTCCAGCCGGTCGGCCGAGTACTCGGCGTCGGCGTCGTAGAGCTTGAGCAGCACGTCCTTGGCGTCTTCGATCAGCGCCGGGATGCGGCGTGCACGCAGGCGCAGCAGGCGGAACACCGGCAGGTCTTCGGCGTGGATGGAGAACAGGATGTTCTGGAACAGGATGAAGGCGACGCGAACGTTGCGCGCGTGCTCGGGGCCTTCGGCCTTGTCGGCCCGCTCGCTGTCGCGCGCCTCGGGCGAATCGACCAGGAAGTCGGAGCGGATGTGCAGCTCGCCGTTGTCTTCTTCGTAGAAGCGGGCCGACTCCTCCAGGTCGTCGTCGACCGCATCGCTGGGTATGGCCACGCCGAAGCGCTGCTGCACCCAGCTCTTCTCGTCGGCGCTGGGGCTTTCCAGGTCCACCCACACCGGCGTCACGCCGGCCAGCGCGTCGAGGCTTTCGATCTCTTCCTGGAACAGCCGGCCGTTGACCAGCGTGAACACGTTCAGCATGAAACTCTTTCCGGCTCCGGGGGCGGGCGGGTGGTGGGGCACCGTCTCATCCCGGCATGCCGGAACGACACGGTCACGCAGAAGGCGACGGGTCCAAAGCGGGTCTTTCGCTGAAGGCGACGAAGAATTATGCCTGCCGGTGCGCACGGCTCCGCGGCCGATAAGGCCTGCAATGGCAGACTTCCCGCCATGAAGAAACTGCTGCGATGGCTGGCCGGGCTCGTGATCGTGGCCACGCTGGTGCTGGCGGGGCTGCTGGCCGTGGCGCTGCAGGGCGAGCCTGCCGTGCTGGTGCAGCAGGAGCCCGGCGTGGCCGACGTCACGCGCGCGATGGCGCTGCTGCGCACCCACGATCCGCGCCGCGCCACACCCGGCCGCGCCAGCGCCGTGCAGTTGAACGAGCGCGACGTCGAGTTGCTGCTCAATCACGCCGCGCGCGGCCGGCTCGACGCCGCCATCAACGCCGACTTCGAACGCGGCGCAGCCCGTCTGCGCATCAGCCTGCACCTGCCGGCCAACCCCTTCGGCCGCTGGCTGAACCTGGAACTGCGCCTGGCGCAGACGGGCGGGTTGCCGGCGCTGGAGAGCGTCAGCGCCGGCCGCCTGCCGCTGCCGGTGCGGCTGGGCACCTGGCTGCTGCGCCAGGCCGTGCAGCGCCAGGGGCTGGAGGCCGAGGCGGAGCTGGCCTCGCAGGTGGTGCGGCGCGTGATCTTCAACCCGCAGCAGTTGGTGGTGATCTACGCCTGGCAGCCCGGCAGTGCGGCGCGCGTGCTGCAGGCCCTGGTGCCGGCCGAGCAGCAAGAGCGCCTGCGCGCCTACAACGAGCGCCTGGCCCTGGTGGCGGGCCGCCAGCCGGCGGGCTGGACGGCGCCGCTGGTGGATTTCATCGGCCCGCTGTTCGAACTGGCACAGCAGCGCACGCGCGCAGGCGCGAACGACGCCGCCACGGCCGCCGCCGAGAACCGCGCCGCGCTCGTCGTGCTGGCGCTTTACGTCAACGGCCGCGGCGTGGACACGCTGCTGCCGGCCGCCGCGCGCGGCTGGCCGCGCGCGCGGCCGCTGCGCCTGACGCTGGGCGGCCGCGACGACTTCCCGCAGCACCTGCTGGTATCCGCCGCGCTGGCCAGCGAAGGCACTGGGCCGCTGTCCAAGGTGATGGGCGTCTACAAGGAAGTGGCCGACTCACGCGGCGGCAGCGGCTTCAGCTTCAACGACATGGCGGCCAACCGCACCGGCACCCGCCTGGGCGAGATGGCGGTGCAGCAGCCGCAGAAGCTGCAGGCGGCGCTGGCGCGCGGTGTGGCCGAAGCCGACATCCTGCCGCGCTGGGACGACCTACCCGAGTTCATGCCGGAGCCGGAGTTCCTGCGCCGCTTCGGCGGCATCGGCGCGCCGCCCTACGTGGCCATGCTGGGCGAGATCGACCGTCGCATCGAGGCCCTGCCCGTCCTGCACTGAGGCAGGCCGGGGCGGGCCAACCCGTCGGATTGGATCCACAGAACGCGCACCATCGGTGAAACCCCTCATCGATGGCCCGTACGCAATGCGATTTGATACCGCTACGATTCGCCCACTGGATCCATTAGCTCGGATAACAGTTCATAACCGGAGACCACCGTGCCCCACCCGAAGCTTCGCCTCGCCGCCCTGGCCGCAGCCGCCTGCACCCTGAGCCCGCTGGCGGGTGCGCAGACCGTCACCATCTACGGCTCGCTCGACGCCTACGTCGCCACGCAGGGCGGCACCGGTCTGTCTTCGCGCAAGGTGCTCAACAGCGGCTACAACCCCAACAACCTGGGCTTCGCCGGCCGCGAAGACCTGGGCGGCGGCCTGGCCGCCGGCTTCACGCTGGAAGGCCAGCCTTCGCTGGACACCGGCACCTACGGCCAGGGCGGCAAGTTCTTCGGCCGCCAGTCCAACCTCTGGCTCGAAGGCGGCTTCGGTCGCGTCACGGCCGGCCGCATCCACCTGCCCGGGCGCTCGTTCTCGATCAAGTACACGGCCACCGGCTGGCTGTCGTCGGACCCGCTGGGCAACATGGCACTGGCCGTGGGCAGCATGTTCGGCCCGCTGATGAACGGCGATGCCGTCGGCGGCCGCGTCAGCAATGCATTGATGTACTCGTCGCCGCGCAACCTGGGCGGCTTCAGCTTCTCGGTGCTGCAGTCGGCCGGCGAAGGCGGGCCCTTCTCCACCGGCCAGGCCAAGCTCACGCAGCTGGGCGCCGGGTTCACGGCCGGCGACTTCACCGCCGACGTGGTCTACGCGAAGATTCCCGCGCTGGCCGGCAACCAGCTGGCGCAGACCGACTACGCCTTCGGCGCGCAGTACGGGCTTGGCGGCGGCTTCAAGGTGATGGGCTCGTACTTCTCGCACAACGGCAGCTCGGTCGCGGCGCCGGGCGGCACCACGGCCATCGCCAACACCAAGGGCACCGACAAGACCATGCTGCTGGGCGTGACCTACACCGCCGGCGTGCACTTCATCGGCGCCAGCTACGGCAGCACCAAGGTCGCCGACGTGCACCGCGGCCGCCGCCCCGGCAACGTGACGGCCCCGTTCTCGACCGTGGTCGACGACATGACGGGTTACTCGCTCGCCTACACCTACTCGCTGAGCAAGCGCACCCAGGTCTTCGCCGCCTACGGCTTCCTGGACAACGACACGCTCGGCTCGGCCTCGTACACGATCGACATGCGGCCCACGGCCGGTGGCAAGTCGACGCTGCTGGCCAGCGGCATCCGCCACTCGTTCTGAACCAGCTTCCTAGGGGAACGACCATGTTCTTGCACACGCGTCGCGACGCGCTGGCCCTGCTCGCCGGCACCGCCGCGCTGCCCCTGGTGGCGCGGGCCCAGGGCATCGAGCAGTTGCGGGTGTACTACGGCTTCCCGCCGGGCAGCGCGGGTGACATCACCACGCGCCGCGTCACCGAGCGGCTTAACGCCGTGGGCTACGTGAAGACGCCGGGCGTGGTGGAGAACAAGGCCGGCGCCGGCGGGCGCATTGCGCTGGAGACGCTGAAGTCGTCGCCGGCCGACGGCTCGGTGCTGGCGGTGACGCCGATGTCACCGGTGTCGATCTACCCGCACGTCTACAAGAAGCTGGCCTACGACCCGCCGAACGACTTCGCCCCAGTGTCGATGGCGGCCATCGGCCACCACGCCCTGGCCATCGGGCCTTCGGTGCCCGAGAACATCACCACGCTGAAGGCCTTCCTGGCCTGGGCCAAGGCCAACCCGGACAAGGCCGCCTACGGCTCGCCCGGCGCCGGCTCCACGCTGCACCTGCTGGGCGCGTGGCTGGCGCTGCTGGCCGGCGTGCCGCTGAACCACGTGCCCTACCGCGGCTCGGCACCGGGCGTCACTGACACGGTGGGCGGCCAGATCGCCTGCATGATCACGCCGCTGGGCGACGTGGTGCCGCACCAGAAGACCGGCAAGCTGCGTGCGCTGGCCACCACCGGCCCGGCGCGCAGCCCCTTCAGCCCCGACGTGCCCACCTTTGCCGAGCAGGGCTTCGCCGACCTCACCACCGAAGAGTGGTTCTCGTTCTTCGCGCCCGCCAGGACGCCACCCGCGGTGCTGGCGGCAGCCAATGCCGCGATCAACGCGGCGGTGAAGGACAAGGCGGTGATCGACGGCCTGGCCAGCGTGAGCCTGCTCGCCCGCGGCTCCACGGCCGACGAACTGGGCCGCAGCATGCGCGCCGAGCACGAACGCTGGGGCCCGGTGATCAAGCGCATCGGCTTCACCGCCGACAGCTGACTCACACCGTCTCGCGCAACCAGCCCGCCAGGCTCGCCAGCAGCCGCGGGCCCACCTGCGACACCACGGCCGGCATCGTCAGGCAGCCGTGCACGCCCGCCGGCTCGTGCACGTGGCGCACGGTCACGCCGGCGGCGCCCAGCGCCTGCACCAGCGCCAGGCCATCGTCGCGCAGCGGGTCGTGGCCAAGCGTGGCCAGCCAGGTGGGCGGCAGGCCCGCCAGGCTGGGTGCGCACAGCAGCGCGGCCTCGGGGTGCCAGCGCAGCGTCTCGTCGTCGCCCAGGTACAGGTCGGCGAAGTGCTTGAGCAGGGCCGAGGTCAGGATCTTGCCCTCGCCGTTCTCGGCCTTCGACGCCGTGGCCACCGGGTAGGCGTGGGCCGGCGGGTAGATCAGCCCCAGCGCCGCCACCGGCACGCTGCCGGCGGTGCGCAGCGCGGCGGTGGCAGCCAGCTGCGCGCCCGCGCTGTCGCCCACCAGGGCCAGTCGCAGCGGATGGCAGTCGAGTGACTGAGCGTTCGCGGACAGCCAGCGCAGCGCAGCCTCGGCGTCGTCAATCGCGGCGGGGAAACGGTGCTCGGGCGCCAGCCGGTAGTCCACCGACGCCACCGCCATGCCCGACTCGAAGGCCAGCGTGCGGCAGGCGCGGTCGTAGCTGTCCAGGTCGCCGATGACCCAGCCGCCGCCGTGCAGGAACACGATCAGCGGCACCAGACCCTGGGCACGCAGGGGCCGGTAGAAACGGATGGGGATGGGCCCGCCAGCGCCGCGTGCGGCCAGTTCGCGCACCTCGCGCACCGGCACCTCGGGCGTGCCCGGCGGCACGGCCGACTGCTGGCGGAAGATCTCGCGCGCCACGGGTGGTGGCAGGGTCTCCATCGGTGGCATCGTGGCCACCGCGGCCAGCACCGCGGCCATCGAGGGCTCCACGGGTGCAACCAGGGGCTGGGGGGGTGTCGTCACGGGTTTGTCTCCTGCAGGTTGGGCAAAGGCGGGCCTTCAGCGCCGCGTGCGGCCGTCGCGCGAACGCACGCCGATCTCGACGAAGTCGGAGCCGTGGTGCCGTTGCGCGCTGAAGCTGAGCGGAAAACCGCCCAGGTTGATGGTTCCGAGGGCTTCGATGGCGCGCGCCAGTACCAGCGGCTCGCTGCGGCCGCCGGCGCGGCGCAAAGCCTCCACGCACACGCGCAGCGACAGGTAGGCCGCCAGGCCTTCGAAGCTGATGGCCTCGGGGCTGCCGTAGGTGTCCGTGTCGCGCTCGAACTCGCGCACCAGCGGCAGCTGCGAAGCCTCGGGGTTGGGCACCACGCTGCTGAAGCCCAGGGCGCGGTCGCGGATCAGGCGGCTCAGCTGCGTGAGGCCGGGGTCGGCCAACGTGGCCAGCAGCGCCGGCAGGCCTTCGTGCGCGGCCGGTGCCGCGCGGCTCAGCGCGTCCAGGCTCTCGGGGCCCAGGCTCAGCACCACGGCCTGCACCGCAGCCGCGGCGGCGGCGCGCAGGCCCGTGTCCACGCCGCCCTGCCCCTCCGCGCGCAGGCGCTGCAGTTCGATGCCGCCGGCCTGCAGCGTGCCGGCCAGCACCTGCTCGCGCAGCGGCGCGTCGCCGTCGCCCAGCAGTGCGGCGCGCGTGATGCCCATGGCTTTCAGCTGGCCCAGCAGTGCCAGGGCCTCGCGCCGGTCGTCGGGGCGCAGCGTGAAGACGTGGCGCTGGCCGGCGTCGCGCAAGCCTGCCGAACCCGACAGCGGCCCCACCAGCGGCACGCCCAGGCCGCGGCTGGCCTCGGCCGCAGCAGCGCAGGCGCGTTCGCCCAGGCAGTTCAGCACCGCCAGCGCGCCATGCTGGCGCACCAGGGTGCGCACGTTGTCGGCGGTGCGGTGCGGGTCGCCGTGGTCGTCCAGCGTCACCAGCTCGATCAGCCGGCCCTGCAGGCCACCGCCGGCGTTGATGCGGTCCACCAGCACCTTGGCGCCGGCCTGCACGCGGTTGGCGATGGGGAAGGCCGGCCCGCTGAGCGGCAGCGACTGGCCCAGCACCCAGCGCGGCGCCGGTTGCGCGGCCGCGGCACAGGCCGCCAGGCCGCACAGCAGGGCGCTCAGTCCGCGATGCCAGCTTGCCATGCTGCGGCCCGCGGCGCGGGCTGTTCGGCCTTCAGCAGCCAGCGCGACAGCGCCGGCAGCAGCACCAGCGCGCCGACCATGTTCCACACGAACATGAAAGCCAGCAGCACGCCCATGTCGGCCTGGAACTTGATGGGGCTGAAGAACCAGGTGCCCACCGCCAGAGCCAGCGTCAGGCCGGTGAGCAGCACCACGCGGCCGGTGAACTGCAGCGCCTGGCGATAGGCCTCGTGCAGCGTGGCCCCGGCACGCAGCCGCGCCAGCATCACGGCCAGCACGTAGAGCGCGTAGTCCACGCCGATGCCCACGCCTAAAGCGATGACGGGCAGCGTGGCCACCTTCACGCCCATGCCCAGCAGCACCATCAGTGCCTCGCACAGGATGGACGTCAGCACCAGCGGCAGCACCGCCACCACCGTGGCGCGCCACGATCGGAAGGTGAACCAGCACAGCAGCAGCACCGCGCCGTACACCCACAGCAGCATCTCGCGCATCGCCTTCTTCACGACGATGTTGGTGGCGGCGTCGATGCCGGCCGAGCCGGCGGCCAGCATGAACTGCGCGTCCGACTTCGGCTGCGTGGCGATGAAGGCCTCCACCGTGTCCACGACGCGCGTGAGCGTCTCGGCCTTGTGGTCCTTCAGGTAGACGTACAGCGACAGGAACGAGCAGCCCTGGTTGAACAGCTCGCGCGGCGCGCGCGACTGCACGCCGCCCAAAGCGCTGTCGCTGGGGATCAGCTCGAACCACTTCAGGTTGCCTTCGTTGTAGCCCACCATCGCCAGCTTCGACAGGCCCGCCATCGACTGCGTGCCTTCCACGCCCGGCAGCTGCTGCAGCCGCCAGGCCAGGTCGTCCACCTGCGACAGGTTGGCGTAGCGCGTGCACTGGTCTTCGGGCGTGGTCACCATCACCGTCAGGATGTCGGTGCTGGCGGCGTAGTGCTGCACGATGTAGGCGTTGTCGCGGTTGTAGCGGCTGTCGGCGCGCAGCTCGGGCGCCCCGGGGTCGAGGTCGCCCACGCGCAGCTGCAGGCTGAGCACGAAGCCCAGCACGGCCAGCAGCAGGCCGGCGGCCACGGCCGCCAAGGCCGGCTTGTGGCGCGTGAACTGCGCCAGCCACGCCCAGGCGCCGCGCGGCTCGGCCTGCTGCTCCTGCTTCAGGCTGCGCAGCGCGGCGCGCGGGCTTACGCCGACGTAGGACAGCAGCACCGGCAGCAGCACCAGGTTCGTGAAGATCAGCACCGCCACGCCGATGCTGGCCACCACCGCCAGGTCCTGGATGGCGCGGATGGGGATCAGCACCAGCACCGCGAAGCCCACCGCGTCGCACAGCAGCGCCGTCAAGCCCGCCACGAAGAGGCGGCGGAAGGTGTAGCGCGCCGCCACCACGCGGTGGGTGCCGCGGCCCACGTCCTGCAGGATGCCGTTCATCTTCTGCGCGCCATGGCTCATGCCGATGGCGAAGACGAGGAAGGGCACCAGCACCGAGTACGGGTCGAGCGAGTAGCCCAAGAGGCGCAGCAGGCCGAACTGCCACAGCACCGCCACCAGCGAGCAGGCCACCACCAGCAGCGTGGAACGCAGGCAGTGCGTGTAGGCCAAGAGCACGGCCGAGGTGATGGCCAGCGCCAGCGCGAAGAAGCCCAGCACCTGGCGCAGGCCGTCCATCAGGTCGCCCACCACCTTGGCGAAGCCGATGACGTGCAGGGTGATGTGGCCCTGCTGGTACTTCGCACGCAGCGCTTCCACCTTCTGCGCCAGCTCGGCGTAGTCCAGCGCCTGGCCGGTGCGCGGGTCCTTGTCCAGCAGCGGCACGTAGACGATGCTGCTCTTGAAGTCCACCGCCACCAGCTGGCCGATCTCGCCCGAGCGTTCGACGTTGGCGCGCACCTCGGCCATCGCGGCGGGACTGCCGTCGTAGCGGTCGGTCATCACGGTGTCGCCGTCCAGGCCCTCTTCGCTGACGGCCACCCAGCGCGTGTTGCTGGTCCACAGCGACTTCATGAAGGGCCGGTCGACACCCGGCAGCAGGAAGACCTCGTCGCTGATCTTGCGCAGCGTCTCCAGGTAGTCCTTGTCGAAGATCGTGCCCTCTTGCACCGCCACCGCGATGCGCAGTGCGTTGCCCTGGCCGGCCAGGTCGGCCTTGTGCGCCAGCAGGTTGACGATGTAGGGATGCTGCGTGGGGATGGTCTTCTCGAAGCTGGCGCTCAGCTTCAGGCCCAGCGCGGCGTAGCCCAGGGCCAGCGTGAGCAGCAGGCACAGCACCAGCACCCAGGGGCGGTGGTTGAAGAACAGGCGCTCGGCGCGCGAGCCCGAGCGGGTGTCGAAGTCCTGCAGGTTCTCGATGACCGGCTGAGCGGCATCGTCGGTGGGGGCTGGGCTCACGGGGGTCCTTGTTCGAGATCAGGCGAGGTCGAGGCGCTTCACGCCACGCAGGCCGGCCAACACCAGGCCGCGCCCGGCGGCGGCCAGCGCGGCGGCCGGGAACGGCGGCGCGGCCGGGCGGCGCTCGAAGCTCAGGCCGTCGTCGCGGCTTTGCAGCAGGTCGCCGTTCTGGGCCAGCAGCAGCAGCGCGCCGTCTTCACGCTGGATGCCGGCGCTGAGGGACAGCGGCACGCCGGTGGGCACGGCGGCCCAGGTGCTGCCGAAGTCGGTGGAGCGGAAGGCGTTGCCGCGCAGGCCGTAGGCGATGAGCGTGCCGCTACGGGCCGCCAGCAGGCCGAAGAAGCTGCCCTTGTAGGGCGAGGCCAGGGCCTCGAAGCGGGCGCCGCGGTCGGCCGAACGCAGCAGCAGGCCCTGTTCGCCCGCCACCAACACGCGCTCGCCCACGCTGCGCACGGCATACAGGTGCAGGTGCCTGGGGTTGGGCAGGCGCGGCGCGATGCTCTGCCACGCGCCGCCGTCGAGCGACTCGAAGGCCAGGCCGTAGGCGCCCACGGCCAGGGTGCGGCCACCGGCGATGTCGATGTCGAAGAAGGGCTTGTCGGGGCCGTCGGCCACCAGGCGCTGCGCATGTTTTCGCTGCGCTTCGTCGGAGGCTGCGTCCAGCGTGGCCTGGGCAGCGCGCACGCCGTCCAGTTGCAGTGTCCAGCTGGCGCCGCCGTCGGCTGTGCGCAGCAGCACGCCCAGGTGGCCGGCGGCCAGGCCGTTGCGGGCGTCGGCAAAACGCAGCGCCGTCAGGCTCACCTGCACGGGCACCTGGGCCTGGGCCCACGTCTGGCCGCCGTCGTCGCTGTACAGCACGATGCCACGTTCGCCCGCCACCAGCAGGCGCGGGCCGGCGCTGGCCGCGGCCAGCAGCGCGGCACCCTGCGCCAACGGCGTGGCCACGGCCGCGCGCTGCAGCACCGCGGGCAGCGCCACGCCAGCCGCCTGGGCAGGCAGGCCCAGCCCGGCGCCGGCCGCGCCCAGCAACAGCGCGCGCCGCTTCACCGCGTGCCTTCGTTGGCCAGTTCTTCAGGGCTGAAGAAGCTGCGCTGCAGCGTGGGCAGTACCTTCACTTGAACCGGCAGCTCATTGGTGGCCATGTTCAGGTAGTAGGCGCCGGTCTGCAGGTCGTAGCCGCCCCAGAAGATGTTGCCCAGCACGGCGGGGATGTCGGGCGCGGTGAGCGTGAGCGTGTAGTTGGTGCGCCAGAGTTCGCCCTTGGCGTCCCAGCCGTCGAACAGGATGATCTGCCAGGTGTCCTCGTCGATGTAGTACCTGCGCTTGGCGGCCACATGGCGCTTGCCGGCGGCCAGCGTGGCTTCCACCTCCCACACGCGGTGCAGTTCCCAGCGCACGAGGCTGGGGTTCAGCGTGTTGGGCGTGACCAGATCGGCCACCTTGGCCAGCGCGGCGCGGTTGTTGTTGTAGGGGATGTAGAGCTCCTTCTTGCCGATCAGCTTGAGCTCGTGCTTGTCGATGGGGCCGAACAGGTTGAAGGCTTCGTCGAAGAGGCCGATGCCGCTGGTCACCGCGTCGGGCGTGTCGTAGCCCACCGAAGGCGCCTTGCGCACGCGGCGCTGGCCCACCAGGTACTGCCACAGGCCGCGCGGCGCGCCGGCGTTGAGGCCGTCGTGCGCCAGGATGGCTTCGCCGGCCTTGCTGCCCGGCTCGGTGGCGGCGAACTTGCCCAGCGCGTAGTAGCCGTCGAACTTCTCGGGCGTCATGTCGGGGTCGTAGTACACGCGGCGGAAGGTCTGCGTGCCGCCCGAGGCCATGGTGCGCTTGCCGTCGGAGGTCATCACCCACACCCGCAGCGGCGTCTGCGTGTTCACGCCCAGCCAAGCCAGGCGGTGGTTGAGGATGACTTCGTAGGCGTCCTTCGGCATCGGGAACGGCGTGCCGCCGAACGCGCCTTCGATGCCCTGGCCGTTGTCCACCAGCTTGGCGCGGGTGGCATTCCTGAAGGTGTTGTCGTAGACGTATTGCGGCGCGGCGGCGCTGCGGCGCGTGGGGTAGACGTCGATGCGGAAGTCGGGGTACTTCTTCATCAGCGCCTTCACGCCGTCGCTCAACTTGGCGGCGTGGGCATCCATGTTCTTGGCGTTGATCGAAAGCACCGGCTTGTCGCCCGGGTAGGGGTCGGGCCGCGGGTCGCCGTTCCTGTAGCCGGGCGCGGGCCTGGTGAGGCCGCCTTCCCACGCGGGAATGGTGCCTTCCTTGTTGGCGCCGCGTTCGGCGCCCAAGGGCGTGAGGGTGGTCTTGAGCCTGGCCGCTTCGTCGGCCGAAACACCGGCCGTCGCGACCAGCGGAAGGATGGGCAGCAGCGCGGCGCAGGCCGCCGCCATGAGGTTGCGCTTCATGTGGTTGTCCCCGGAAGTTTTCAGAAGGTGGCCGACGCGCTGAAGGCGACGTAGGCGCGGTCCTTGAGCGTCTGGCCGAAAGTCAGCTGGCGCGGTGAGCCGCTGCCCGGCACGAGCGTTTGTGTGAAGGTCTTGGCCTTGCCGAAGTAGTCGTTGTAGGTGAGCGCGAAGTTCCAGGTGTTCTGGTACTTCAGCTTCACGCCCACGGTCCAGTCGCCGCCGTCGGACACGCCGCCGGCGAAGTTGGCGATGGCCGACGAACGGCCGCCGAAGTTCCAGCCAAGGCCGATGGGCAGCGAGAGGTCCAGCCCCGGCGCCACCTGGAAGTAGCTGGGTTCGAACAGGAAGCGCGCCGCGAAGGCGCCCTTGGTGGTGTTTGGGTCCAGGCCGCCGATGCCGGCGTTGGTGCCGTTGGGGCCGATGGCGAAGATGTCCTTGGTCACCTTCAGGCGGTGGTTGTAGGCGATCTCGCCCAGCAACGCGCCGCCGCCCCACAGCGCACCCGGCTGCAGCACATAGATGCCCGACACCTGCAGGTGCGCGGTGTCGCCCACGGCGTAGCAGGGCGTGTCCTTGCTGGTGTCGCAGGCCAGCACCGGGCTCGGGCCGCCCACCACCGCGGGGTCGCTGTTCAGCGGCGTGTTCTGCCGCACGCTGCCTTCCACGGCCCAGTTCAGCTGCCCGATGGAAGAAGTGACGCTGGCGCCGAAGGTGCGGATGTCGCTGGCATAGGCCAGGTGCACGTTGCCGCGGGCGAAGTCGAACACCAGGCCGCTGGGCGTCTTGTCGTGGTACTGCGCGGCGTAGAAGCCGAACTCGTACTCGCTGCCGGTGGGGCTCCAGCGCAGCATCAGGCCGCCCTGGCCGCTGTTCTTGGGCTTGATGTCGGCCGACGTCAGCGTGGGCAGCACGATGGGTGAGCCATCCGGCGCCTGGCCGAAGTTGACGCTGCCGCCGCCCACATAGTCCTGGTTCGAGAAGTAGCTGCCCACGCCGGGCAGCTTGCTCTTGCGCCACTTCGTTTGCACGTAAGCACCCAACTGCAGGCCTTCGCCGATGCGCAGCGTGCCCGACACCTGCTCCACCGGCAGCAGCACCTCCTTGAACTGCCAGCCCGGCACCGAGACGATCTTGGCGATGTCCACCGGCCCCTGCGCGTTGGCGATGCCGTTCTGGCCGAAGAACAGGCTTTCGCCCCACTGCAGCGTGTGCTTGCCCACGCGCAGGTTGGCCTTCATGCCGCCGAGGTCGCCCTTGACGAAGAAGAAGGCGTCCAGCAGTTCGTTGCCGCGGCCGTGCTGCTTGCGCGTGGCGGGCAGGAATTCGTCGGGGGCCTGGCCGGGCTCGTTGTTGGCGGTGTTGACCACCGGCCCCAGCGGCGCGCCGTTCAGGTAGAGCGGCGTGCCGGTGTAGTCATTGCGCTTGAGGTAGGCGCCGTCGCGCCAGGCGGTGGCGCTCAGGCGGCCGCCCCAGTTGGGCGTGGACAGGTCGAGTTCGGCCAGCAGGTCGAAGCGGCTGGAGACCAGGCCCTTCCTGAAGTTGTGGTCGCCATCGTCCTCGTTGACCACGCCAGGGTCGACGGCCACGTCCACGCGCGTCAGCGCATCCGCAGGGTTCTTCAGCCGTTGGCCGAAGCTGATCTTGGGCGTGAGGTCGAAGCGGACCTTCATGTCCGGATCGGGCATCTCGATGGTGAACGCCTGCGCCGCAGGCAGCGCCAGCAGGGCCGCGGCCGCCAGGGCAAAGGGTGTCTTGCGCATATCGTCTCCGTCGTCGTTGTTGTCGAATCAGTTTCAGAGGTAGGTGGCCGCGAAGCCGCCATCCACCGGCAGGTTGATGCCCGTGATCCAGCGCGAGGCGTCGCTGCACAGGAAGGCCAGTGCGGGCGCCACCTCGTCGGCGAACGCGGGGCGCTTGATGCGGCCGGCATCGGCGGCCACGCGTTCGGCCCCCAGCTGCGCGACGAACTCGCCCAGGATGGGCGTGAACACCGGCCCCGGCGCCACGCAGTTGATGCGGATGCCGCGCTCGAAGAACAGCGCCTTGGCGCGCTGCATCGTCCAGACGATGAGGGCTTCCTTGAAGTACTCGTAGCAGTGCAGCTGCGGCACCGGGTGACGCGCCAGCCAGGCCAGGCCGGCTTCGAAGCTGCCGGTGGCGGCCAGCGCCTTGTGCACCTCCAGCCGCTCGGGGTAGAAGTAGCCCAGGATGGAGGCCACGTTGACGATGCTGCCGCCCTCGCCCATGCGCTCGGCCACCCGTTCGCTCAGGTGGCGCAGGCCCAGGTAGTTGATGCGGCCCACCAGCCCCACCGAGGCGGTGCCGGAGACACCGGCCACGTTGCACAGCGCGTCGATGCGCTCGGGCAGCTGCTTCACGGCGGCGTCGATGGCGGCCTGCTCCGACAGGTCGGCCTTGACGAAGCCGTCCAGCGTCAGCGTCGGGTCGTTGCGGTCCAGGCCGATCACGCGCGCGCCCTGGAAGCGCAGCAGGCGGGCGGTTTCGGCGCCGATGCCCGAGCTGGCGCCGGTGATCACGATGGTCTTGCCTTGCAGGTTCATGCGATGTCGCTCCGGGTTCAGAACGGGTACGGGGGCGGCGCGTCCTTGACGGTGAGCCACTGCCAGGTGGTGAAGGCCTCCCAGTCGGCCGGGCCGCCATGCACGTTGCCGTTGCCGGCGCTGCCGGGGCCGCCGAAGGGGTTGGTGGCGTCGTCGTTCACGGTCTGGTCGTTGACGTGGACCATGCCGGCGCGCAGCCGCTGCGCCAGAGCCATGGCGCGGCCCACCGAACGCGAGATCACCGCCGCGGCCAGGCCGCCGTGGTGGTGGTTGGCCAGGGCCACGGCCTCGTCGTCGGTCTTGAAGGAGATGAGGTTCAGCACCGGGCCGAACACTTCTTCGTCGTGGCAGCGCATGCCGGGCTGCACGCCGGCCAGCACGGTGGGCTTGTAGAACAGGCCTTCGTGCGTGCCGCCGGCCAGCAGCCGGGCGCCGGCCTTCACGCTGTCTTGCACGACGGCGTGCACGCGCGCGCACTGGCGGGCGTCGATCAGCGGGCCCAGCGCCACCTGGCCCGTGGCGCCATCACCCACGGGCAGGTGTGTGGCCTTGGCCACCAGGCGTTCGGTGAGCGCGGCGGCGATGCTCTCGTGCACGATCACGCGGTTGGTGGCCATGCAGATCTGGCCCTGGTGCAACCACGCGCCCCAGGCGGCGTTGGACGCGGCCAGGTCGAGGTCGGCGTCGTCCAGGATCACCAGCGAGTTGGTGCCGCCCAGCTCCAGCGACACCTTCTTCAGCTGGCGCGCCGCCAGCTCGCCCACACGCCGGCCCACCGCGGCCGAGCCGGTGAACGAGATCATGTTCACGGCCGGCTCGGTGACCAGCGCCTCGCCCACGTCGGCGCCGCCTGGCAAGACATGCAGCGCGCCTGCGGGCAGACCGGCTGCTTCGAACAGCCGGGCGATGAGACAACCGCCGCTCACCGGCGTGCGCGCGTCGGGCTTGATCAGCACCGCGTTGCCGGCGGCCAGCGCCGGCGCCACCACGCGCAGCGTCAGGATGAGCGGAAAGTTGAAGGGCGAGATCACGCCCACCACGCCATGCGGCACGCGCCGCGCGATGCTGGTGCGGCCCGGCACGCTGGGCAGCAGCTGGCCCTGCGGTTGCATGGGCATGGCCGCGGCCACGTGGCAGAAGGTGATGGCCTCCCGCACCTCGTGCTGGCCCTTCTGCAGGATGGCGCCGGTCTCGCGCGTGATCCACAGCGCCAGTTCGTCGAAGTGCTGCTGCAGCAGCGCGGCCACGCGCAGGAAGACGGCGGCCTTGTCTCGCGGCGGCGTGGCGGCCCAGGCCGCTTGTGCGGCGGCGGCCTGGGCGGCGGCGCTGGCCACGTCAGCCGGCACCGCCATGCCGGCGCGGCCCAGCACGCCGCCGGTGGCGGGCTCGACGATGTCGGCCGCGGCCGAAGCGGCCACCCAGCTGCCGTTGAAGAGGTGTTCGCGCCAGGGCGCGGCGGCGAGGAAGGATGCGGTGTTCACACCGGGTCTCCAATCGTTATGGTGGCTAAGCGTTACCAGGGGCGCCGTTGGCCGCGCCTTGGGCCAGGGGCAGCGCAACGCACATGCCACGGGGCCCGGCGCGCGGCTCTTGAGGCCGGCCGCGGCGTCGGCGCGCCGCCTGGCGCTGCGAGGGAAGAAGCGGCCACCCGTCCGGACTTTCCCTAGGCCGCTTGCCGGCCCGGTTTCGGGCTGGCGCGGGCATAAACCGATTGATGAAATGCGCAGTTCGACGCCATGCTCGCGCCCCGTCGATTCACCAAAGCATCAATTCATGTCCAGGCAAGCCCGCATCTCGCTGGCCGAGATGGCGCGCCAGAGCGGGGCCGTGCTGCGCCGCGGCGACAGCCACTCCTTCGAACTCGCACGCGACAAGGCGCCGACGCTGGCCGACCTGACCGAGTCGCTGTTCTTTTCGCCCGGCGACGGCCGCATCTGGCTCAACGACCAGCGCATGCTGCTGCTGCACAGCTCGGCCATGGGCCACCTGCGGCGCGAGCTGATCGACACCCTGGGCCTGGAACGCGCCCGCGGCCTGCTCACGCGCGCCGGCTACGTGAGCGGCGCGCGCGACGCGCAGCTGGTGCGCGAGCGCTGGCCCGAGGGCGACGCCGCCGCCGTGTTCATGGCCGGCACGCGACTGCACGCCATCGAAGGCGTGGTGAAGGTGACGCCGCTGTCCTTCGAGTTCGACATCGACCGCGGCACCTACGAAGGCGAGTTCCTGTGGGAACACTCCAGCGAGGACGACGAGCACATCGCGGCCTACGGCATCGGCACCGAGGCGGCCTGCTGGTCGCAGATCGGTTATGCCACCGGCTACGTCACCAGCATGTTCGGGCAGCAGGTGATCTTCCGCGAGGTTGAATGCCGCTCGGCCGGCGCCTCAGTGTGCCGCGTCATCGGCCGCCACGCCGCCGCCTGGGGCGACGTCAGCGAAGACCTGCGCTACCTGCAGGCCAGCGACTTCGGCAGCCTGGCCGTGGGCGGCACGCTGGCCGCGGTGCGGGCACCGCAGGCCGTGCTGCCCGCGGTGCCGGCCACGGGCGAGAAGCACGAGATCGTGGGCGCCTCGTCGGCCTTCAACTCGGCCTGCCACCAGCTCGACCGCGTGGCGCGCACGCAGGCCACGGTGCTGTTCACGGGCGAGTCGGGCGTCGGCAAGGAGGCCTTCGCGCGCCGCCTGCACCGCGTGAGCGCGCGCGCCGACAAGGCCTTCGTGGCGGTGAACTGCGCGGCCATTCCGGAAACGCTGATCGAGAGCGAACTCTTCGGCGTGGAGCGCGGCGCCTTCACCGGCGCCAGCACCTCGCGCCCGGGCCGCTTCGAACGCGCCGACGGTGGCACCCTGTTCCTGGACGAGATCGCCACGCTCAGCCCGGTGAGCCAGGGCAAGCTGCTGCGCGCGCTGCAGGAAGGCGAGATCGAACGCGTGGGCGGCACGCGCACGCTGCACGTCGACGTGCGCCTGGTGGCCGCCACCAACCTCGACCTGCAGGCCGAGGTGCGCGCCGGCCGCTTCCGCGAAGACCTGTTCTTCCGCCTCAACGTCTACCCCATGCACCTGCCGCCGCTGCGCGAGCGGCGCGACGACATCCCGCTCTTGATGAACCACTTCCTGCGCCGCGAGGCCGCGCGCCACGGCCGCCAGGTCACCGGCTTCACGCCGCGCGCGGTGCGGGCGCTGCTGCACTACGGCTTCCCGGGCAACATCCGCGAGCTGCAGAACCTGGTGGAACGCGGCGTCATCAGCGCCGACGACGGCGCTCCCATCGACGTGCGCCACATGTTCAGGCGCGAGCAGCTGTCGGAAGAAGCGCTGCTGGCCATCGGCGCGCACGGTGCGCTGAAGGCCCGCGCCGAAGACACCGGCGTGCCCGACCTGCTGCAGCTCCTGCAGCAGACGCTGGGCGGCACGGGCATTTCGCTGGCCGGGGTGGAAACACGCCTGCTGCGCGAGGCGGTGCAGGCCGAAGGCGGCAATCTGGCCGCCGCGGCGCGGCGCCTGGGCCTGACGCGGGCGCAGCTGGCCTACCGCCTGCAACGCGCCGGCGGCGACGGGCCGCCGCTATAATCGATACCCAAGCTAACGACTTCGGGTCTTCCCGGGCCCGCCACCGCGCCATGTCAGAACTGCCCGCTGCCGCGCCGCTGGTCACCGTCGAGATCGACGGGCCCGTGGCCACGCTCACGCTCAACCGCCCCGAGAAGCGCAACGCCATCAGCCTGCGGATGATCCGCGCGCTGGCGCGCGGCATTGACGAGCTGCCCGCCGAGGTGAAGGTCATCGTGCTCGCCGCGCGCGGCGAACACTTCAGCGCCGGACTCGACCTGTCCGAGCTGTCTGCCATGTCGGCCTCCGAAGGCGTGCTGCATTCGCACGCCTGGTACGAGGTCTTCCAGCGCCTGCAGTTCGGCAGCCGCCCGGTGGTGGCGGTGCTGCACGGCGCGGTGGTGGGCGGCGGGCTGGAGCTGGCCTCCTGCGCCCACGTGCGCGTGGCCGAGCACAGCGCCTACTTCGGCCTGCCCGAAGGCCAGCGCGGCATCTTCCTGGGCGGCGGCGGCTCGGTGCGGGTGAGCAAGCTGATCGGCTTTTCGCGCGTCACCGAGATGATGTTGACGGGCCGTGTCTACAACGCCGACGAGGCTTTCCAGATCGGCCTGGCCCACTATGCCGTGGCCGATGGCGCCGGCATGGCCAAGGCGCGCGAGCTGGCCACGCGCATCGCGGGCAACGCGCCGATGTCCAACTTCGCCATCCTGCAGGCGCTGCCGCTGATCGCCGAGCAGCCGATGAGCCACGGCCTGATGACCGAATCGCTGATGGCGGCCATCACGCAGAGCGAACCCGAGGCCAAGGCGCGCATGGACGCCTTCCTGGCCAAGCGCGCCGGCAAGGTGGAGCGCGCCTGATGCCCGCCGCCCTGGTGCTGGTGCCCGGGCTGGCCTGCGACGCGGCGGTGTGGGCTGGTATTCCGGGCTGGGTGGCCGAAGGGGGCCTGCATCACGACATCGGCACCATGGCCGAAGCCCTGCTGCGCGAGGCGCCCTTCGAGCAGTTCGCGCTGGCCGGCCACTCACTCGGCGGCCGCATCGCGCTGGAGGTGATGCGCCGTGCGCCGCAGCGCGTGTTGCGGCTGGCGCTGCTGGACAGCGGCTGGTTGCCGCGTCCGGCGGGCGAAGCCGGTGACCGCGAGCAGGCCCAGCGCCTGGCCCTGGTGGACCTGGCGCGCCGCGAAGGCATGCGTGCCATGGCTGCCCAGTGGGCTCCCGGCATGCTGCACCCGGCGTGCCTCGGCGGCGCGGTGCACGAGGCGGTGCTCGCCATGGTGGCGCGGCAGTCGGTGGAGCGCTTCGCCGCGCAGCAGGCCGCCCTGCTGGCGCGGCCCGATGCCACCGACGTGCTGGGGGCGATCCGCTGCCCCACGCTCGTGCTGTGCGGGCGCCAGGACGCCTGGAGCCCGCTCGCCCGCCACGAGGAGATGGCGGCGCTGATCGCCGGCGCGCGCCTGGCGGTGGTGGAAGACAGCGGCCACATGAGCACGATGGAACAGCCCGCCGCGGTGGCTGCCGAACTCGCGGCCTGGATGGCCGGGTGAGGCCGCGATGAACGACACCTGGGCCATCGACGCAGCCTGCCGCGACACGATCACCCGCGCCGCACGCTTGGTGGACCTGCAGGACTACGAAGGTTTCGCCGCCCTCTTCACCGAAGACGGCGTGCTGCAGCGCCCGAACGCCGAGCCGCTGCAGGGCCGCGCCGCCATGGTGGCGGCCTACCGCGCGCGCCCGGCTGCGCGCATCACACGCCACCTGCTGGCCGGCACCGTGGTAGACGTGCTCTCGGCCGACGAAGCGCTGGCCTTCAGCGCCGTGCTGCTGTGGGTGGGCGACAGCGCCGACACCGCCGGCCCCAACGGCCGCCCCGCGCGCGGCGCGCAGGTGGCCGGTGAGTTCGAAGACCGGCTGCGCCGCGGCGACGACGGCACCTGGCGCATCAGCCACCGCGTCGCGCGCTTCGTGCTGCACGCGGGCGGGGCCGCCTAGGCGCTTCCTACAATCCCCCGCGATGCCGACCTCCGCCCGCAAGAAGGCAGCCTCCTCCGACCTGGTGCGCTTCGACTTCCAGAGCGATTCACTGGGCTACGCCCTGCGCCGCGCGCAGATGCGCGCCTACGACATCTTCTTCGAGATGCTGGGCCAGCTGGATCTGTCGCCGGCGCGGCTGACGGCGCTGTCCATCGTGGCGATGGAAACCGACATCAGCCAGGCCACGCTGGCCAAGCGCCTGGACATCGCCGGCCCCAGCGTGCTGAAGCTGGTGGACGCGCTGGAGCAGGCCGGTTTCATCAGCCGCATGGACGTGGCGGGTGACCGGCGGCGCTACTCGCTCGTCATCACCAGCGCCGGCCGCCGCAAGCTGGAGAAGGTACGCGCCGAGCTCGAGGCCTACGAAGCGCGCCTGGCCAGCCGGCTGACGCCAGACGAGCGCACGCAGCTGATGGGGCTGCTGGAGCGCGTGGCCAGCTAGCGGATCAGGGCGCGGCGCGCAGCACGCGCGCGTCGGGCGCGTCGTCGGCGTACAGCGCCTCCACCCAGGCCGCACGGTGCTGCAGCACGGCGCGCTGGTTGATCGAACCCTTGTCGGTGATCTCACCCAGCGCCATCGAAGGCGGGGCGTCGAGCAGCAGGGCGCGCGTGAAGCGGGCCGAGCTGCCTTTGGCTTCGCGCGCCAGCTTGTTCAGCAGCGCCTGCATCCACGCCCGCACCGCCGGGTGGGCGGCCAGCTCGGCCAGGCTCGCGCCGGCCTTGCCACTCAGTTCGGCCGCTCGCGGCCATAGAAAGACGAGCAGGCCGAGTTCGTCGCGGCCATGGCCCGTGATCACGGCGTCCTGCACATAGGGCGCGCCGGCTTCCACCACCGCGTGGCGCAAGGCGCCCACCTGGGCCCAGGTGCCGCTGTTGAGCTTGAAGTCTTCGCTGGTGCGGCCGTCGAAGCGCAGGCCGCGGGCCGGCTGGGCCTCGTCGACGAAACGCGCCGCGTCGCCGCTGCGGAAGTAGCCCTCGTCGTCGAAGGCCTGCCGCGACACCTCGGGCGCGCGCCAGTAGCCGGGCGTGACGTTGGGGCCGCGGTAGCGCACTTCCAGCCGGTCGCCCACCGGCGCGAGCTTGACCGTGAGGCCGGGCGCGGGAATGCCGATCATGCCGGCCTGCCAGTCGGGCACATGGGCCGTCAGCGCGAAGGGTGCGGTTTCGGTCATGCCCAGGCCCGTGGTCATGGCGATGCGCTGGCCCACCGACTGCACGGCCAGCGCCTGCACCGCGTCCTGCACGTTGCGCGGCAGCGCGGCGCCGGCGGGAAAGATCAGGCGCAGGCGGCGGAAGAAGCTGTCGCGCAGCACATCGTCGCCCTGCATCGCATGGGCCAGCGACTCCAGGCCCTTGGGCACGGTGAAGTACAGCGTGGGCGACACCTCGCGCAGGTTGCGCAGGGTCTCGCGCAGGCCGCTGTCGGTGGGCTTGCCGTGGTCGATGTAGAGCGTGCCGCCGTTCACCAGCGCCAGCCCGAAAACCACGTTGCCACCCGCGGTGTGGTGCCAGGGCAGCCAGTCCACCATCACCGGCGGTTCGTCGATGACGAAGGGGTAGCACTGGTTGTGCATCTGCATGTTGCTGCAGAGCATGCGGTGGGTATTGACCACCGCCTTGGGCAGGTTGGTGGAGCCCGAGGTGAAGATGAACTTGGCGACGGTGTCCGGGCCCACGGCGGCGTGGGCGCGGGCGACGGCTTCGGTGGGCGGCGCGGCCTGCAGCGCTTCGAAGCGCGTGTGCGGGCGTTCGATCTGGCCGGGGCGCAGCAGCACCACTTCGGTCTCGGCCGGCACGGCGCGGGTGATGGCGGCACCGAAGGCGTCGCCGTCGTCGGCAAACACGAGGCCCGGCGTCAGCAACTCCATCGCGTGGCGCAGGCGCGCGCCGCTGGTGTCCAGCAGCGCATAAGCCGGCGACACCGGCGCCACCGGCACGCCCACGTGCAGCGCGGCCAGGGCCAGCAGCGCGTGTGCGATGCCGTTGCCCGACAGCACGGCCACCGGCCGCTCGGCGCTCAGGCCGCGGCTGACCAGCGCCTGCGCCAGGCGCAGCACCTGGCTCAGCGCGTCGGCGTAGTTCAGCGTGCGCCAGGCGCCGCTGCCATCGCGTTCGGCCAGGAACACGCCGGCGGGGCGTTCGTGCGCCCAGCGTTGCAGCGCTTCGGTGTAGCGCTGCGCGTAGGGCGCGAGCGCTTGCGAATTGCCCAGCAGCCAGCCGCCGCCGGCCAGTGGCGTGATGCGGGCTTCATAAGAGCCCAGGCCCACGGGGCGTTGTGGTGCGTCCATCATCGCGGCGCCAGTCGCAGGCCGCCGTCGAGGCGGATGACCTCGCCGTTGAGCGAGGCGTTGCGCACGATGTGCAGTGCCAGCTCGGCGAACTCTTCGGGCGCGCCCAGGCGGCGCGGGAAGGGGATGCTGGCCGCCAGGCTCTGCTGCACGGCTTCGGGCAACTGCTTCAGCAAAGGCGTGGCGAAGAGGCCGGGCGCGATGGTGCAGACGCGGATGCCGTGCTGCGCCAGGTCACGCGCCAAGGGCAGCGTCATCGCGGCCACGCCGCCCTTGCTGGCGGCGTAGGCCTCCTGGCCCACCTGGCCGTCGTAGGCGGCCACGGAAGCGGTGTTGACGATGACACCGCGTTCGCCGTCGCCGTTGGCCGGCTCGGCGGCCACCAGGCGCGCGGCGGCCAGGCGGCAGACGTTGTAGGTTCCCAGCAGGTTGATGCGCAGCACACGTTCGAAGTCGGCCAGCGGCGCCGGTTGGCCGTCCTTGCCGACGATGCGCTTGGCGGTGCCGATGCCGGCCACGTTCATCACCAGGCGCGCCACGCCGTGCGCGGCTTCGGCAGCGGCCACGGCGGCTTCGGTGGCCGGGCCGTCGGCGATGTCGCAGGCCAGTGCCAGGCCGCCGATCTGTGCCGCCAGCGCTTGCGCGGCCTCGAGATTGATGTCGAACACGGCGACGCGCGCGCCGGCTGCGGCCAGCGCGCGCGCGGTGGCGGCGCCCAGGCCCGATGCGCCGCCGGTGACGATGGCGGCTTGCCCCTGGATCTGCATGGTGGTGTCCTTGTTAGTTCTCATTTTGAACTAGATCATGGAAACCACGCCCCGGATTAACCCGTATCGCAAAGCGCCGGGGCGCCGGCCGCGCGCCGTAGAATGATTCCGCCACTGAATCAAAGGAGCCGCCGTGAACGTCGCCGAACTGCGCGCCATCGACATCCATACCCACGCCGAAGTGTCGTGCTGGAACCCGTTCGACAGCTACGGCGAGGAGTACGACCGCGCCGCCGACAAGTACTTCGGCAGCAACCGCCGCCCCACCATCGCCGAGACCGTCGCCTACTACCGCGAGCAGAAGATCGGCCTCGTGATGTTCACGGTAGACAGCGAAGCCAAGCTGGGCCGCAAGCGCATCCCCAACGAAGAGATCTGCGAGGCCGCGCGCGCCAACAGCGACATGATGATCGCCTTCGCCAGCATCGACCCGCACAAGGGCAGGATGGGTGCGCGCGAGGCGCGGCGGCTGATCGAAGAGCAGGGTGTGAAGGGCTTCAAGTTCCACCCCACGGTGCAGGACTTCAGCCCGTACGACCGCATGGCCTGGCCGCTGTACGAGGTGATCGCCGAGTACAAGCTGCCGGCCATCTTCCACAGCGGACACAGCGGCATCGGCAGCGGCATGCGCTGCGGCGGCGGGCTGCGGCTGGCGCTGTCGAATCCCATGCTGCTGGAAGACGTGGCCATCGATTTCCCGGACATCCAGATCATCGTCGCCCACCCCAGCTGGCCCTGGCAGGACGAGGCGCTGAGCCTGGCGCTGCACAAGCCCAATGTGTGGATCGACCTCTCGGGCTGGAGCCCCAAGTACTTTCCGCCCCAGCTGGTGCAGTACGCCAACACGCTGCTGAAGGACCGCATGCTGTTCGGCAGCGACTACCCGCTGATCACGCCCGAACGCTGGATGAAGGACTTCGACGAAGCCGGATTCAAGGACAAGGTGAAGCCGCTGATCCTGAAGGACAACGCGGTGCGGCTGCTGGGCCTGGGCGGCACCGCGGCCTGAAGGCGCGCGCCGATGGCACCACCCCCGCTCGACGAAGGTGGCCTGCCCGGCCTGCTGGGCTGGCGCCTGGCGCAGGCGCGCGTGGCCGCCGCCGAGGTGTTCGACGCGCAGGTGACGCAGACGGTGGGCTTGAAGCCGGCCGAACTCTCGATGCTGGAGCTGCTGCGCGCCAACCCGGGCATCGCACCGGCGCGGCTGGCGCGTGCGCTGTCCGTCAGCCGCCCGCAGGCCACGCAGTTGCTCGACCGGCTGGAGCAGCGCGGTTACGCGCGCCGCCGCCCCAGCGGCACCGACGGCCGCGGCTTCGAGGTGCATGCCACCGCCGAAGGCCAGCGCCAGGCGCGCGATGCGGTGGCGCGGCTGAAGGCCGCCGAGCAGGCGGTGCTGGCGCCACTGAGCGGCGCCGAACGCGCGATGCTGTTGGAACTGCTGGGCAAGCTGGCGCCGCAAGTGCGCTGACTGCCCTCCCCTTTCAGTCGGCCAGCCCGCCCGGCAGCCCGAATAGCTGCCCGTAGCGGAAACCCACCCAGGCGTGTTCGCGCATCAGCATCTCCACGCGCGCCGTCTCGCGCCGGTCCAGCGCGTCGAACACCAGCTGGTGGTGCAGTTGCGCCACGCGCAGCTTCTGGTACTCGGCGGGCAGGGCTTCGCGGTCGAGTGCGATGGAATCGGCCGACGCAAACGGCAGGTGGTTGTTGCGCGCGATGGCGTCGGCGATGACGCGACTTTCGTGCGCGCTGACGATGGCGTCGTGGAAGCGCTGGTTGAGCGAGCTCCAGCGCGCGATGTCGTCTTCGACCATGAAGCCCTTGCCCAGCACGGCCTGGCCATCGGCGATGGCCTGCGCGAGTGCCGAGCGCACCTCGGCGCCCATGCCGCGTTCGGCCAGGTGGCGCGCGGCCAGGCCCTCCAGCGTGCCGCGCACCTCGATGGCCGAGCGCACGTCGGCTTCGGAAAAGCGCCGCACCACGTAGCCGCGCTTGCCGGCTTTTTCCAGCAGACCTTCCTGCTCCAATGAGCGGAAGGCCAGGCGCACCGGCGTGCGCGACACCCCCAGCGAGTCGGCAACAGGGATTTCGGCCACGCGCTCGCCAGCCGGCAGGCGGCCGCTGACGATCAGCTGGCGCAAGGTGGTGACCACGCTGATGGGGTCGGTGGAACCTTCGATTGGATCCATTGATCGCCTGATTGATTGCAAGAATGGCGAATCATCGCCACAATTGGATCCAATCGCCAACCCTTTCTGGAGCCGACGATGTTTCCGAAGAACGCATGGTATGTGGCCTGCACGCCGGGCGAGATCGACGAGAAGCCGCTGGGCCGCACGGTCTGCGGCGAACGCATCGTGTTCTTCCGCGGCCCCGAAGGCCAGGCGGCGGCGCTGGAAGACTGGTGCCCGCACCGCGGCGCGCCGCTGTCGCTGGGCAGCGTGGTGGAAGGCAAGCTGGTCTGCGGTTACCACGGCCTGGAGATGGGCTGCGACGGCAAGACCATCGCCATGCCCGGCCAGCGCGTGCGCGGCTTCGCGCCCCTGCGCAGCTACCCGGTGATCGAACGCTACGGTTTCGTGTGGGTGTGGCCCGGTGACGCCGCCGGCGCCAGGCCCGAACTCCTGCCCCAGCTGGCCTGGGCGGAAGACCCGGCCTGGGCCTACGGCGGTGGTTTGTTCCACGTGCAGTGCGACTTCCGCCTGATGGTCGACAACCTGATGGACCTGACGCACGAGAAGTACGTGCACGCCACCAGCATCGGCCAGAAGGAGCTCGACGAGGTGGTGCCGCAGACGCAGGCCGAAGGCAACGTCGTCGTCACCGAGCGCAAGATTCCCGGCGTGAAAGCGCCGCCGTTCTGGGCTGCCGCGATGCGCGGCAACGGCCTGGACGACCAGGCCACGGTCGACCGCTGGCAGCGCTGCCGCTTCGTGCCGCCCAGCAGCGTGTTCATCGACGTGGGCGTGGCGCTGGCCGACCAGGGTGGCTACGACGCGCCGGCCGCGGTGAAGACCTCGGGCATCGTGATCGACCTCATCACGCCAGAAACCGACACGTCGATCTGGTACTTCTGGGGCCTGGCGCGCAACTTCAGGCCCGAGGACAAGGCGCTCACCGCGTCCATCCGCGAAGCCCAGGGCAAGGTGTTCCAGGAAGACCTGGCGATGCTCGAAGCGCAGCAGCGCAACCTCTCGGCACAGCCCGAGCGCAAGCTGCTGAGCCTGAACACCGACCTGGGCGGCGTGCAGGCACGGCGCATCATCGAGCGCCTGGTGCAGCAGGAGCAGGCTCCGGCATGACGGCAACGACCATCCCCGTGCGCGTGGCGCGCAAGCGCACCGAGGCCGAAGGCATCTGCAGCTTCGAGCTCGTGCATGCCGAAGGCGGCGCGCTGCCGCCCTTCACGGCGGGTGCCCACGTGGAGGTGCACCTGCCGGGCGGCATCACGCGGCCGTACTCGTTGTGCAACAGCCCGGCCGAGACGCGGCACTTCCGCATCGCTGTGCTGCGCGAGACGGCTTCGCGCGGCGGATCGGCTGCGCTGCACGAGCGTGTAGCCGAAGGCGACCGGCTCGAGATCGAAGCGCCGCGCAACCTGTTCCAGCTGGCCGACGGAGCCGCGTCGCACCTGCTGCTGGCCGGCGGCATCGGCATCACGCCGCTCTTGGCCATGGCCGAGCAGCTGGCGCGCCAGGGCGCGGACTTCCGCCTGCACTACTGCGCGCGCACCAGGTCGCGGGCGGCCTTCGTCGAGCAGATCGCGCAATCGGCCTTTGCAGATCGCGTGAGCTTCCACTTCAGCGAAGGCGATCCGGCGAAGCGCCTCGACCTCGGCGCGCTGCTGGCCGCGCCACCGCTGGGCCAGCATCTCTACGCCTGCGGCCCGGCCGGATTCATGGATGCGGTGCTCGGCACCGCCCGCGCCCGAGGCTGGCCTGCCGCGCAACTGCACCACGAGGTCTTCGGCGCCCTGCCCGTCGACAGCACCGGTGACCAGGCCTTCGAGGTGCAGCTGGGCGCCGCCGGCCGCGTGGTGCTGGTGCCGGCAGGCTGCAGCATCGTCGGCGCGCTGGCCCAGGCCGGCGTGAACATCCCCACCTCGTGCGAACAGGGCATCTGCGGCACCTGCATGACGACGGTGCTGGACGGCACGCCCGAACACCGCGACCAGTACCTGACGCCCGAAGAGCAGGCCGCCGGTGAGCTGATCCTGCCCTGCTGCTCGCGCGCGAAAAGCGCGCGCCTGGTGCTGGCGCTCTAGCCCGCTTCGGGCTTCGGCGGCGCGGCCGGGGCCGGCGCGCGCGCACCCGGCCCGGCGCCGGCCATCATGTCGAAGCGGAACATGCGGCATTCGATGCCGCCGTTCCACAGCGGCACGCGGCGGCTTTCCTTCAGGCGCATCAGGCCGGGCAGTGTCATGTCGGGGCTCAGCAGCCAGGCCGTCCAGCCCGGGTATTGCCGTTTCCACTGCGTGGCCAGCGCGCCGAAGAAGTCAGCCGAACTGCCGCCGCCTTCGAAGGCCTCGCGCGCGCCGCGCGGCGGCGCGCCGTGGCCCTTGGGCGCGATGCGCTCGCCGTAGGGCGGGTTCATCACGATCACGCCGTGCGCGGCCGGCGGCGGGCGCTGCAGCGCGTCGGCGGTCTTGAAGTCGATGCTGCTGCGCACCCCGGCCCGTTCGGCGTTGCGCGAGGCGAAGTCGGTCATGCGGAAGCTCACGTCGCCGGCGTAGATGGGCACGGGGCTCGCCTTCACACGCGCCTTGGCGGCCGCCTGCAGTTCGCGCCAGACCCCGAGGTGCGGCCTGAAGGGCAGCATTTTCTCGAAGGCGAAACGGCGCTGGCCGCCAGGCGCGATGCCGCAGGCGATCTGGGCGGCTTCGATGGCGATGGTGCCGGCTCCGCAGCAGGGGTCGAGCAGCGGGCCGTCTTCCGGGCGGCCCTGCCAGCCGGCGGCGGCCAGCATCGCGGCGGCCAGGGTTTCCTTCAGCGGGGCCTCGCCCTTGTCGTCACGCCAGCCGCGCTTGAAGAGGGCTTCGCCCGAGGTGTCGACGTAGATCGTGGCGTAGGCCGGGCCGGCGAACAGCACGATGGGTAGATCAGGGAAACGCGTGTCGACGCTGGGGCGCGCGCCGGCCACCTCGCGCAGCGTGTCGCAGACGGCGTCCTTGATGCGCAGTGCGGTGAAGTTCAGGCTCTGCAGCGGCGAGCGCATGGCGTTCACGTCCACGCGCAGCGTCATCTCGGGCGTGATCCAGTCGTGCCAGGGCACGCGCCGCGCCAGTTCGTAGAGCTCGTGTTCGTCGCGGTAGGGGCCGTCGATCAGCGGCCACAGCACGCGCTGGGCCAGGCGGCTTTCCAGGTTGAGCTGCATGGCCATGCGCTCGTCGCCTTCCACCCAGACCCCGCCGCGCGTGGTTTCGGTGGGCGCGCCGGTGATGCGCTTGACCTCGTCGGACAGCCAGCCTTCGACACCGCCCGCGCAGGGCAGAAACAACGAGGCCATGGCTACAGCGCTTTCCGCAGGCTGGCGGGCGCGATCTTCAGCGCCTCGCGGTACTTGGCCACCGTGCGGCGCGCCACCTGGATGCCCTGCTC
>CAYREA010000046.1:0-27980 GCA_964423075.1 uncultured Rubrivivax sp.
CGGCTTCGCCGGCGGCCGGGCCGACACCTGGGAGCCCGACGAGGCCGTCTACTGGGGCCTGGAAAACACCTGGCTGGGCGACAAGCGCTACAGCGGTGACCGCGATCTGGAACGGCCCCTGGGCGCCGTGCAGATGGGCCTGATCTACGTCAACCCGCAAGGCCCCAACGGCAATCCCGACCCGGTGGCCGCGGCACGCGACATCCGCGAGACCTTCGCCCGCATGGCGATGGACGACGAGGAAACCGTGGCGCTGATCGCCGGCGGCCACACCTTCGGCAAGACCCACGGCGCGGGCCCTGAATCGAACGTCGGGCCCGAGCCCGAGGCGGCCGGCATCGAGGCGCAGGGCTTCGGCTGGGCCAACCGCTACGGCAGCGGCAAGGGTGGCGACGCCATCACCAGCGGCCTGGAAGTCACCTGGACCACCACGCCCACGAAGTGGAGCAACAACTTCCTCGAGAACCTGTTCGGCTACGAGTGGGAACTCACCCAGAGCCCCGCCGGCGCGCACCAGTGGGTGGCCAAGGGCGGGGCTGGGGCCGGCACCATCCCCGACGCGCACGATCCTTCCAAGCGCCACGCGCCGACCATGCTGACCACCGACCTCTCGCTGCGCTTCGACCCGGCCTACGAGAAGATCTCGCGCCGCTTCCTGGCCCACCCCGAGCAGCTGGCCGATGCCTTTGCACGCGCCTGGTTCAAGCTGACGCACCGCGACATGGGCCCGCGCAGCCGCTACCTCGGCCCCGAGGTGCCGGCCGAAGAGCTGATCTGGCAGGACCCGGTGCCCGCGGTCGACCACCCGCTGATCGATGAAGCCGATATCGCCGTGCTGAAGGCCGCGGTCCTGGCCACGGGGCTGACCGTGTCGCAGCTGGTGGCGACCGCCTGGGCCTCGGCCGCCACCTTCCGCGGCAGCGACAAGCGCGGCGGCGCCAACGGCGCGCGCATCCGGCTGGCGCCGCAGAAGGAGTGGGAAGTCAACCAGCCGGTGCAGCTGGCCGCGGTGCTGGCCAGGCTGGAAGCGGTGCAGAAGAGCTTCAATGGCGCGCAGGGCGGGGGCAAGAAGGTGTCGCTGGCCGACCTGATCGTGCTGGGCGGCAACGCCGCCGTCGAAGCCGCCGCGAAGCGGGCCGGCCACGATCTGAAGCTGCCCTTCGCGCCCGGCCGCACCGACGCCTCGCAGGCACAGACCGACGTGGACGCCTTTGCGCCGCTGGAGCCGGCGGCCGACGGTTTCCGCAACTACGTGCGCCCGGCCCTGGCGGACTCGGCGGCCGAATTGCTGGTGGACAAGGCGCAGCTGCTGACGCTGACGGCGCCCGAGATGACGGTGCTGGTGGGCGGCCTGCGCGTGCTGGGTGCCAACGTCGGCCAGGCCGCGCACGGCGTCTTCACGCAGCGGCCCGGCACGCTGAGCAACGACTTCTTCGTCAACCTGCTGGACATGAACACCCAGTGGCAGAAGTCGGCCGCCAAGCCCGGCGTGCTGGAGGGCCGCGACCGTGCCACCGGCGCGCTGAAGTGGACCGGCACCGTGGTCGACCTGGTCTTCGGCTCGAACTCGCAGCTGCGGGCTCTGGCCGAGGTCTACGCCAGCAGCGACGCGCAGGCCGCCTTCGTGCGCGATTTCGCGGCGGCCTGGAGCAAGGTGATGAACCTGGACCGCTACGACCTGCCCGCCTGAGCCCACGCCCAGGAAAGCAGGGGTGGTGAGGGGCCCGCGCTGTGCTACCTTTCCGGCATGCACAAGACGCCCCCCGACGCGGGCCCGGGCCGTCTGGCCAACCTGGCCGACCTGGCACCCGAACTGGCGTCCACCGTGGTTCAGGTGGCCGGCGACATCGCATTGGTGATCGGCGACGACGGTGTCATCCGCAATGTCGCCGATGCCCATCTGCCCCTGCCACGCGCCGACCACGACTGGGTGGGCCGGCGCTGGGCCGACACCGTCTCGGCCGCGGCACGCGGCAAGGTCGAATCGCTGCTGAGCGAAGCGCGCCAGCACGGCGTGTCGCGCCGGCGCGAGTTCGACCACCCGGGGGCGGAGGGCACGCAGATCCCGGTGTCCTGGGCCGCCGTGCGCCTGGGCCGCGACGGGCCGCTGCTGGCCGTGGGGCGCGACCTGCGCGCCGTCAGCGCCATCCAGCAGCGTTTCCAGGAAGCGCAGATGGCGCTGGAGCGTGAATACTGGCAGCGCCGCCAGACCGAAAGCCACTACCGGCTGTTGTTCCAGGTGGCGCACGACGCCGTGCTGGTGCTCGACGCCGAAACGGGCCTGGTGCTGGAAGCCAACGCCGCCGCCGACACCCTGTTCGGCCGCGGCGGCGGCGGTTTCGAGGGCCGCGCGCTGCACCCCTACGTCGACGAGAGCCTGCGCCCGGTGGTGGACGAACTGCTGCTCACCGCGCGCACCACCGGCCACGCCGCCGAGGTGCGCCTGCGCGCCGCCCACGATGGCGCGCCGCTGGACGTGTCGGCCACACCCTTCCACACCCACGACCGCCGCGGCCTGCTGCTGCGCGCGCGCCGCGCCGCCGCCTCGGCCGACGACCTGCCCGCGGTGCTGGAATTCATCGGCCAGACGCCCGACGCGGTGGTCGTCACCGACACCAGCGGCCGTGTGCTGTGGGCCAACCCCGCCTTCGTCGAGCTGTGCCAGGCGCCCGCCGAAAGCCATGTGCGCGGCCGCCTCATCGGCGACGTGCTGGGCGACACGCGCCAGCAATGGCTGGGCCTGCTGGCGCGCGTGCGCGCCCGCGGCGTGGTGGCGCGCGCCACCGTGGCGGTGCAGGCGCCGGGCTGGCACGCGCCCGCGGCCGAGGTGTCGGCGGCGCTGCTGGCCGAGGGCGACCAGGAACACATCGGCTTCACGTTGCGCCCGCTGCAGGCGGTGCTGGCGGCGCCGGCCGACGTGTCGCTGGACCTGTCGGCGCTGATGCTGCGCATCGGCAGCGCGCCGCTCGCCGTGCTGCTGGCCGAAGCGGCGCGCCTGGTGGAAGCGCACCTGCTCGAAGCCGCCTTGCGCGCCGCCCAGGGCCACATCGACGTGGCGGCCCAGCACCTGCGCATGGAAACGGCCCCGCTGCTGCAGCGCATGCAGGCCCTGGGCCTGCCGCTGCCCGAGCCCGCCGGCCCCGACAACTGAACACGACGTCATGGACAGCCCCGCCTTCGGCCAGGCCGACCTGAGCAATTGCGAGCGCGAGCTCATCCACCTGGCCGGCTCGGTGCAGCCGCACGGCGTGCTGCTGCTGCTGCGCGAAGACACGCTGGCCGTGCTGCAGGCCAGCGCCAACTGCCGCGAGCTGCTGGGCGTGGAAGCGGCCAGCCTGCTGGAGCAACCGCTGGCCGCGCTGCGCGGCGACCTGGCCGAGCGGGTGGCGGCGCTGGCGCCCACCTTGGCCGAAGAACCGGCTGTGCTGCAGTGCCAGGTGCACAGCGGCGGCCTGCAGCGGCGGCTGGAAGGTGCACTGCACCGCGCCCCCGGCGGCGGCCTGGTGATCGAGCTCGAAACGCTCGACCCGCCACCGGCCGCCACCCCGGCGCTGCAGCTGGACAGCGCCACGCTGCAGTCGAACCTGGCCGACGCCACGCAGCGCTTCACCGCGGCCGCCTCGGTGGGCGCGCTGACCGACGCCGTGGTGCAGGCCGTGCGCGAGCTCACCGGCTACGACCGCGTGATGGTCTACCGCTTCGACCCCGACGGCCACGGCAAGATCGTCGCCGAAGCGCGCGACCCGCGGCTCGAATCGCTGCTGGGCCACCACTACCCGGCCAGCGACATCCCGCAGCGCGCACGAGAGCTGTACCTGAAGAACCGGGTGCGCATGCTGGTCGACGTCAACTACGTGCCGCAGGCCCTGGTGCCGCTCTTGCGGCCCGACAGCGGCCAGCCGCTGGACATGTCGATGTGCCAGCTGCGCAGCATGTCGCCCCTGCACCTGCAGTACCTGCGCAACATGGGCGTCACCGGCACGCTGGTGGCATCGCTGGTGCGCGAAGGGCGGCTGTGGGGGCTGATCGCGGCCCACCACTACAGCCCGCGCCATCTGCGCATGGCGCTGCGCGCCGCGGTCGACCTGCTGGCCGAGGTGGCATCCACGCGCATCGCCGCCATCGAGAACTACGCCCACGCCCAGGTGGCGCTGATGGTGCGGCGGCTGGAGCAGCGGCTGATCGAGGCCACGTCCACCGAAGGCGACTGGCGCCAGGCCCTGTTCCGCAGCCCGCGCACGCTGCTGCAGCCGCTGGAAGCCACCGGTGCCGCGCTGTTCCAGGGCAGCGAGATCCTCACCACCGGCGAGGTGCCGTCCACACCCGAGCTGCGCGCGCTGTGCGCGTGGGTGGACAGCCAGCACCGCGATGCCGAGATGCCCTTTGCCTGCGCCTCGGTGGGCCAGCTGCACCCGCCGCTGGCCACGCTCACGTCCACGGCCAGCGGCGTGATGGCGGTGAAGTTGTCCAACCCGGCCTCGGGCGCGCGCAGCGACTACCTGATGTGGTTCCGCAAGGAGCAGCTGCTCACCGTCACCTGGGCCGGAGACCCGTACAAGCCCATGGAAGGCAACGACCCGCTGCAGCTGTCACCACGGCGTTCCTTCGAGGCCTGGTCGGAGATCGTGCGCGGCACCGCCCTGCCCTGGACCAAGCGCGAGACGCTGATGGCGCGCGCCATCGGCGCGGCGCTGGTGGACATCATCGTGCAGGTGCATGCCGTGCGGCTGCTCATTGCCGAGAACCAGCTGACGCAGATCCGCGACGCCGTGGGCGCCTCGCGCGAGCCGGTGCTGCTGGCCGACGCGCAAGGCCTGCTGCTGTTCGCCAACGCGGCCTTCCTGGCGCTGCACGGCGCCGCGGCGCCGGCGCGCGGCGTGCCGGTGGCGCAGCTGTTCCACGACCCGGCGCTGGTGCAACGGGTCTTCGGCACCCTGCCCAACCAGTCCTGGCGCGGTGAATGGACGGTGGCCACGGGCCAGCCCGAAGGCCTGCAGGTGGCGGTGCGCGCCGAGGGTGTGCCCGGCCGCGACGGCACGCTGCTGGGCCACATCATCGTGCTGACGGACCTTCGCGACGCACGCCTGGCGGCCGAGGCGCGGCGCCAGCTGGAAGCCTCGCTGCTGAGCGCCGGCTCCATGCTGCGCGGCCGCGGCGGCCCGCCCGACGCGGTGATGGGCGCCATCCTCACCAACGCGCGGCTGGCGGCGATGGACATCGCCGAAGCCGCCGGCGACCCCAGCGTGGCACCGCTGCTGCAGGAGCTGGAAGCCTCGACCCAGCGCGCCGCGGCGCTGTGCGAACGGCTGCGCCGCTTCGCCGGCTGAACGCCGCTCAGTCCGTCGCCAGGCCTTCGAACAGGCGCTGGTGCTGCTGGAAGCCCCAGCGTGCCTCGTCGACGATGAGCGCGGCTTCGGCCTCGCCTTGCAGCGGCAGCCGCGCCAGCGCATCGCGCACCTGCGCGCGCAGGGCCAGCACCCGCTCGGGCGGGCCGAAGTCGTAGAACGACAGCCCGGCCGGCGCGCCCAGCGCACGCACCACCTGGCGCTGCAGCAGCTGGCCGCCGTGCAGGTCACCCAGGTAGCGCAGGTAGGCGTGCGCCATCAGCAGCCGCGGCTGCAGGCGCGCCTGGGCCTGCAGGCGCTGCACGTAGGCCTGCGTGGCTACGTGCAGCGGCAGCTCGTCATGCCAGCGCGGGCCGTGCAACGCGGCCAGGTCGGCGGCCAGCGCGGCTTCGCGGCGCAAGGCGGGCAGCGGCAGCAGGCTGGCGTCGGCGCTGGCCGGCAGCGCCGCTTCGAGCGCGGCATACAGCGCGTGCAGGTTGCGCAGCAGCCGCAGGTAGTCGTGCGGGCGGATGCGCCCGGCCAGCAACTCGGCCATCAGGCCGGCGCGTTCGGCCTGTGCATGCAGGTCGCGCGTGCCCAGGCGCAGGCGTTCGGGCAGATCGTTGATCAGGGTCACTCCGGGCCAACTGCGGCAAGTGCTGCAAGTGGACCACAGCGGCGCGCCTTCGCTAGAGTCGCGGCATCAACCCGCAAGCAGGAGCAGAACCATGGGCAAGAGCAACAAGGGCAGCAGCGGCGCACCGGCCATCAACATCGGCCTCAGCGAGAAGGACCGCGGCGCCATCGCCGGCGGGCTTTCGAAGCTGCTGGCCGACACCTACACGCTGTACCTCACCACGCACAACTTCCACTGGAACGTCACCGGGCCGATGTTCAACACGCTGCACGCGATGTTCATGGCCCAGTACACCGAGCTGTGGGCGGCGGTGGACCCCATCGCCGAGCGCATCCGCTCGCTGGGGCACCCGGCGCCGGGCAGCTACGCCGCCTTCGGCAAGCTGGCCAGCATCGCCGACGCGCCCACCTCCCCGCCCAAGGCACTGGAGATGGTGCGCATCCTGGTCGAAGGCCACGAGGCCGTGGCCCGCACCGCACGCGCCATCTTCCCGCTGGCCGACAAGGCCGGCGACGAACCCACCGCCGACCTGCTGACCCAGCGCCTGACGGTGCACGAGCAGACGGCCTGGATGCTGCGCTCCCTCCTCGAAGACTGACGCGCCCGGCCTTATTTGGCGTGCTGGCGCGGCGTTAGCCGGGGATACTCGCGCACCAGTCCGACGGTGCGCCCCCGCGCGCACCCCGCCGCCGGCATGCCACGCTTCCAGGAAGTCGCGCAGGATCTGCGCCGCCGCGTCGAGCCCTGGTTCCAGGCCTATCGGGCCGAGGAGCCCGTGGCGGCCATGTTCCGCGCGCGCCAGCTGCATGCCGTGCTGCGGCTGACGCCGCTGACCATGGGCGCCAACGTGCTCAACGCGGTGCTGGTGGCCTCGGCCTTCTGGGCCACGGCCTCGCAGCCCTTCCTCGTGGCCTGGACCCTGGCCGTGGCCCTGCTGGCAGCCATCGGCCTGCGCGCCTGGTGGCGCACCCACCGGCGCGGCCCCTGGCAGAAGGCCTCCGCTCACGCCATGCAACGCGTCACGCGCAACGCCACCCTGCTGGCGCTGCTGTGGGCGATGGTGCCGCTGGTGCTGTTCCCGGGTGCCGATGGGCCGCAGCAGCTGCTGGTGGCCATCGTCGCGTCGGGGATGATGTGCGCGGGCGGTTTTGCCCTGTCCACCGCGCCACGCGCCGGCACGGCCTATGTGCTGATCCTGGGGGCGGGCTCGGGTATCGCGCTGCTACGGGCCGACTTTCCGCTCTCGGGCGCCGTGGGCGGGCTGCTGCTGGCGTATGGCCTGGTGCTGGTGGCGGGTGTGTGGGCCAATGCGCGCCTCTTCGGCGCGCGCCTGATGGCCGAGGCCGAGGCCGAGCGCCAGAACGAAGTGATCGGCCTGCTGCTGCGCGACTTCGAGGAACACTCCAGCGACGTGCTGTGGGAGATCGACCGCCGCGGCCACCTGTGCCACGTGTCGCCGCGCCTGGTGCGGCTGTTCGGCATGTCGGTCGAGGCGCTGTGCGGTCGCCCCATCACCGAATGGCTGAAGGAGATGACACCCGACGACGAAGCCGGCAGCGCCGCGCTGGCGCGCCTGAACGAACACCTGGCCAGCGCCACGCCTTTCCGCGACCTGGCGCTGCCATCCGTCCGCAACGGGCGCACACGCTGGTGGTCGCTCACCGCCAAGCCGCTGTTCGATGCCGAAGGCCACAACACCGGCTGGCGCGGCGTCAGCACCGACATCACCGACGCCCACCGCGCCAACCGCCAGCTCACCTGGCTGGCCCACTACGACCCGCTCACCGGCCTGGCCAACCGCCACCACTTCCGCAACCAGCTGGCCGAACTGCTGCTGCCGCCCGACGGCAGCGCGCCGGCCTTTGCGGTGCTGTGTCTGGACCTGGACCATTTCAAGACCATCAACGACACACTCGGCCATGCCGTGGGCGACGGGCTGCTGCAGGAAGTGGCGCAGCGCCTGCAATCCCGCACGCGGCGCAGCGACACGGTGGCGCGGCTGGGCGGCGACGAGTTCGCCGTGATCCTGCGCGGCGTGGCCAGCGCCGAAGAGGCCGAGCTGCTGACGCACCGCCTGCTGGACGGCCTGCAGGCGCCCTGCGAGGTGCAGGGTGCGCACATCGCCGTACGCACCAGCATCGGCGTGGCGATGGCGCCGCGCGACGGCACCGAGATCGACACGCTGCTCAGCAACGCCGACCTGGCGCTGTACGCCGCCAAGTCGGCCGGCCGCGGCGAGTTCCGCTTCTTCGCGCCGCAGATGGCGGCACTGACGCGGCGGCGGCTGATCATCGAACAGGCGCTGCGCCAGGCGCTGGCGCGCAGCGAGCTGTCGCTGGACTACCAGCCCGTGTTGCAGCTGGCCGACGGCAAGGTGGTGGGCTTCGAAGCCCTGCTGCGCTGGCACCACGCCGAGCTGGGCGACGTGGCACCGGCCGAGTTCGTGCCGGTGGCCGAAGAGGCCGGGCTCATCACCGAGATCGGCCGCTGGGTGCTGCACCACGCCTGCGTGGCCGCGAGGGCCTGGCCCGAGGCGCTGACGGTGGCGGTGAACGTCTCGCCGGTGCAGGCCATGTCGCCCGACCTGTGCGGCGCGGCGCTGCAGGCGCTGGAAGACACGGGCCTGGCGCCGGGCCGGCTGGAGCTGGAGATCACCGAGTCGATCTTCCTCAACGAGACCGGCGCCACCATGCAGGTGCTGCGTGCGCTGCGCGAATCGGGCGTGCGCATCGCGCTCGACGATTTCGGCACCGGGTACTCGTCGCTGGCCTACCTGCGCCGCTTTCCCTTCGACACGCTGAAGATCGACCGCAGCTTCGTGCGCGAGCTGCTGTCGCGGCGCGACGCACGCGCCATCGTGAAGATGATCGTCGGCCTGGCGCGCACGCTGAACATGAAGGTGGTGGCGGAAGGTGTGGAAGAGCCGGCGCAGGCCGCCGTGCTGCTGCGCTACGGCTGCGACGCGATGCAGGGTTACCTGGCGGCGCGGCCGATGGCGGCCGCCGAGGTGCCACCCTTCCTGGCCGAATGGGCCGTGCGGCCGCGCTTGCCGCTGCCCCAGCCGCTGCCGACGGCGCCGATGCCGCTGGGCGACGGCGCTTGATCGGCAGCCCGGGCCCGTGGGCTAGCGCAGCGCGGGGGTCTCGGCCAGGGCCTTGACGAGCTTCTTCAGCAGGTCTTCACCGGCGCGGTTGGCCGACAGCGAGAATTCCTTCTTGAACTCGTCATACGTGGCCTGGCCGTCGCCGACCACCTGCAGCTGGGCCAGTTCCTTGCCGCTGCCGTCCACCACCTTGCAGGTGAGTTCGATGGAGAACTTTGTCGGCGGCCAGGTCAGCGCACTTTCCGAGGAAGACTGGGTCACCAGGCGCGGCGTCAGCAGGTAGCTCAGCTGATCGGCCTGCACCTTCGGGTCGGCAGGCCCGCTGACACGAGCCACACCCGTGAACACCTCGGACAAGGCCATGTACAGGCCCGTCTCCAGGTCGCGGTACGGGAAGTACTCCACCTTGTCACCGCCACCGCCTGGTGTGGTGACCTGCAGCTTGCGGTCTTCGTCGGTGACGACCAGGCCGACCTTCTTGTCGATCTTGCTGACACCGCTACCTGCGAGCACCCCCAGGTTGGGCTGGATGGCGATCGGATGGGCACAGCCGCCCAGAGCCAGCGTGACGGCCACGCCCACCAGGGCCAGCGTGCGGCGCAACATGGCGGCGCCCCTCACTTCAGCGCCGCGACGAAGGCCGCGTCGGCGAACAGCTGCGTCAGCAGCTTCTGCACCAGCAGCGGGTACTGCTGCTGGGCCTTCGGGATGGCGACGGCGCCGATGAAGGAGCTGTCCCACGACAGCTCGGCGCGCTTGGTACCGCGGAAGCGTTCCTTGCCGTCGTTGACGACGACGAACTCGGCCTCGATCTCGCCGCTGTTGGTGGAGAAGCCGCCGGCCGCGATGTCGTTCTTCAGCAGCACGCCGGTGATGATGACCTTGGACTTGGCGTCGATGCGGCCTGCCAGCTGCAGCTCCTGCTGCAGCGCGTCGGCCAGGTAGGCGGCGTAGCTGTCGCCCACCGGCGAGGTCATGCCCGAGCCGCGCAGGCCGATCGACTTCACGCCGTCACCGCCGGTGGTCGATACGGTGAAGGTGCCCAGGGCCACCGGGGCGGGCAACTTCTTGGCCGCCTCGACGTTGTCCAGTGAAGGCTGATAGCGGGGTGCCTGCATGGCACAGCCGGCGGCCAATGCGGCGGCCAGCACGACGAGCGCGCGTCGCGCGAACGATACAAACATGGAGCTCTCCCTCTTGCTCTTGGTGGATGCGGTTGTCGGCCGCCGTGCGGCGGCCGGCGCGCATGTTATCGGCGCCACAGCGCCCGTTCCATGCGGGAGTACCTGCAATCCCGGGGGGGGCCCCTTCACGGCAGCTCGTCGATGTTCTTCGGCCAGCTCGCCTTCAGCAGCCGGCTCAAGGCGCGGTCGGCCAGCAGCTTGCCGCCGGTCTGGCAGCGTGCGCAGTAGTTGGTTTCGTTGTCAGCGTGCACGATGCGCTGCACCGGCGTGGCGCACACCGGGCAGGGCTGGCCGTAGCGGCCGTGCACCGCCATGCCGGGGTGGAAGGCCGTCACCTTCTGCGGCCACACGGGGGCTTCGGCGCGCAGGCGCTCGGTCCATTCGGCGAGCACCGCGCGGGTGGCCTCGAAGAGCCGCGCCGCCTCTTCGGGCGCCAGCTTCTGCGTCAGCGCCACGGGCGACAGGCGGGCGCGGTGCAGGATCTCGTCGGAGTAGGCGTTGCCGATGCCGCTGAAGAGGCGTGGGTCGGTGAGCGCGCGCTTGAGGGTGTGGTTTTCGCTGCGCAGGCGCGCTTCGAAGGTGGCCGGCTCGCAGGCCATCACGTCGATGCCGCCCGGGTCCATCGCCGCCAGCGCCTCGCGGCCGGCGAGCAGGTGCACGGAAGCGCGGCGCGTCGTGCCGGCTTCGGTGAGCACGAGCTGGCCGTGGTCGAACTCGAAGGCTGCCAGCGCCAGCTTGCCGGGCAGCTTGTCACCGTGCTGCAGCCAGCGCAGGCGGCCGGCGATCATCAGGTGGATGACGAGCAGCAGGCCGCCGTCAAAGGCCAGCACCACACGCTTGCCCAGGCGTTCGACACCCTCGATGCGGCGGCCTTCGACGCTGGTGATGGCCGGCACCGCGGTGCGCAGAAGGAAGGGGTTGAGGATGCGCACACGCCGCAACGTGTGGCCGGCCACCTGGGCCTGCAGCCTTTCGATGTAGACCGTGATGTCGGGCAGCTCGGGCATGCAGGCAGTCTGCCATGGGGCTGCGTCACGTCATCGGGTGGTCGTAGCGGATGAAGCCCTTGTGCACCGCCACGCGGTCGTAGAGCGCGCGGGCGCGGGTGTTCGTATCCTGTGTGAGCCAGTAGTAGCGGGCCGCCCGGCGTTCGCGCGCGGCTTGCGCCACCGCGTCGATGAGCGCCGCCGCCACGCCCTGCCCGCGCGCGCTTTCGGCGACGTACAGGTCCTGCAAGTAGCAGTTGTCGCGCGCCCAGGCGCTGGTGTGGAACAGGTAGTGGGCGATGCCGACCAGGCGGCCGTCGACGAAGCCGCCCAGGCCGTGCACACCGTCGCCATCAATCAGGCGGCGCCAGCATTCGTCGTACTCGGCCGGCGTGACCGCGGTGTTGTAGAAGTGCTTGTAGCCCTCGGCCAGCGGCTGCCAGGCGGCGCGGTCGGCGGGTTGCAGCGGTGCGACGTGCATCAGGCGCCCCCGTGCGTGGCCACGAGCGCGGCCATCGGCTGCGGCGCCAGCCCGGCGGCCACGCCTTCGCGATCGGCGCGGCTGCGGTTCTGGCTGACCTTCCACTTGCCGAGCAGGTTCTGGATCGGCACCTCGATGCCGACGATGGCCTGCAGCATCTTGTCGATGTACTCGGGCGGCGCATCGCCCACCTGCCAGGGTTTCTTCTGCGCCGCCTCGTGGGTGTTCGTCAGCCGGCTCACGATGGACAGCAAGCCCTCGGGTTCCTGCACCGCCACCGGCGTGCCCTGCGCGTGCACGACGGCGTAGTTCCAGGTCGGCACCACCTTGCCGTGCTCGCGCTTGGACGCATACCAGCCCGGCGAGATGTAGGCCTGCGGGCCCTGGAACACGAACACGCTGCGCTGCAGCTCGCGCCACACCGGGTTGGCGCGCGCGACATGGCCCACCAGCGTGCCGAACTCGCCGCGTGTGCGGTCGAGCATGAAGGGGATGTGGTGGACGGCGATCTCGCCGCCCTGCTGCGTGGCCCAGGTGGCCAGGGGGTGGGCCTCGATCAGCGTGTGCAGCGTGGGCAGGTCGCGCTCTTCGAAGTGCGCGGGCAGGTAGGTGGTGCTCATGGTGCGGGTTGGGGTTCGCAGACGATCTCGCTCTTGATCGAATTGGCGATGTAGCACTGCTCGTGCGCGTCGTGGTGCAGCTGCGCCAGCTCGGCGGCCGAGGGCTCGCGGCCGCCGCCGAAACGGATGGCCGGGCGCAGCGTGATGCGCGTGATGGCCAGGCGGCCCTGCTCGTTGCGCGCCATCAGGCCTACCGCATCGTCTTCGTAGGCCTCGACCAGCCAGCCCGCCTTGGCCGCCAGGTACAGGAAGGTCAGCAGGTGGCAGCTGGAGGCGGCGGCGACCAGCGCTTCTTCGGGGTCGACCGCGCTGGCGTCGGAATACGGCAGGCGCACCGAGTGCGGCGACGACGAACCCGGCACCACCGCACCCCCGTCGAAGCGCCATTCGTGGCGGCGGCTGTAGCGGTTGTCGGTGAAGGCTTCGGCGGCCTGGCGCTGCCAGCGCAGCTGGGCGGTGTAGGTGTTGTCGTCGGCCATGATGCGGGGTGGACTTGAATGGCTCCACAGCTTAGCCTCGTGATCAAAGTTTCGAGGAACCAATTTCCCGTGCCCCGCCAGACCAATCCCGCGCCCACCGCGCCGCTGCGCCTGCGTGTCTACCGCCAGCTGCGCGCCGCCATCGACAGCGGCAGCTTCGCGCCCGGCGCCAAGCTGCCGCCTTCGCGCGAGCACGCCCGCACCCTGGGCGTGGCGCGCAACACGGTGGTGTGGGCGCTGCAGCGCCTGCAGGCCGAGGGTTATGTGGTGGCGCGCGTGGGCGACGGCAGCTACGTCGCGCCCGACATGGCCGCGCTGCCGGGCAAGCCGTTGCGCCACGCGGCACCGGCCATCGTGCTGTCGCGCCGCGGCCAGGCCATCGCCGACACCGCCTTGCGCTGGCAGCCGCCGCTGCAGATGGCGGCACCCTTCCGCATCGGCGCGCCCGAGGTGGCCGAGTTCCCCTTCGCGCTGTGGGACCGGCTGGCGCGCCAGATCGGCCACGCCGAACGCCAGCGCCTGGCCCAGTACCTCGACCCCGCCGGCCACGCTCCGCTGCGCGAGGCGGTGGCGCAGTGGCTGTGGGTGTCGCGCGGCGTGCGCTGCGACGCCGGCCAGGTGCTGGTGTGCTCGGGCTCGCAGCAGGCGCTGGACCTCATCGCCCGGCTGCTGCTGGACCCCGGCGACGAGGTGATGGCGGAAGACCCTGGCTACCCCGGCATCCGCGCCGCGCTGCTGGGCCATGGCGCCCAGGTGCGGCCGGTGGCGCTGGACGCCGAAGGCTTGCTCATCGACGAAGGCGCGGCGCAATGGCCACGCGCGAAGCTGGTGGTGGTGACGCCGACGCACCAGTTCCCCATCGGCGTGCGCATGAGCCTGAAGCGCCGCCTGGCTTTGCTGGACTGGTCGCGCCGCGCCGGCGGCTGGGTGGTGGAAGACGACTACGACGGCGAGTTCCAGTACGGCCCGCACCGCATTGCCGCGCTCACCAGCCTGCCGCAGGCCGAACGCGTGCTCTACGTCGGCACCTTCTCGAAGACCCTGCATCCGGGCCTGCGCCTGGGTTTCATCGTGCTGCCGCATGCCCTGGTACCAGCCTTCGCCGCGGCGCGCGCGCTGGCCGACCGCCACGCACCCGGCGACGCCCAGGCCGTGCTGGCGCGTTTCATCGCCGACGGCCACCTGCTGCGCCACCTGAACCGCATGCGCGAGCTGTACCCGCAGCGGCAGCGGGCGCTGATTGCCGCGCTGGCCGAAGCCACCGGCGGCCGGCTGCAACTGCCACCCGCCGAGCAGGGCATGCACCTGGTGCACGAGCTGCCCGGCGCACGCAACGACCTGGCCGTGTCGCAGCGCGCGCTGCAGGCCGGCGTGGTGCTGGCGCCGCTGTCGCGCTACACCATCGAGTCGCGCCGCCGCGGCTGGCTGTTCGGCTATGCGGGTTACGACGAGGCGGCGCTGCGGCAGGCGGCCCGGAGGGTCGCGCCCCTGCTGATGGGCGCATCACCCCGATAATCCACGCTTTGCCTGCGCCATGTCCGCCCTCGACCTGCCCACGCAGGTGCGCCGCCGCCGCACCTTCGCCATCATCAGCCACCCCGACGCCGGCAAGACCACGCTGACCGAAAAGCTGCTGCTCTTCAGCGGCGCGATCCAGATCGCCGGCAGCGTGAAGGCGCGCAAGGCCACGCGCCACGCCACCAGCGACTGGATGGAGATCGAGAAGCAGCGTGGCATCTCGGTGGCCTCTTCCGTCATGCAGATGGAATACCGCGACTGCGTGATCAACCTGCTGGACACCCCCGGCCACCAGGACTTCAGCGAAGACACCTACCGCGTGCTGACCGCCGTGGACGCGGCGCTGATGGTCATCGACGCCGCCAACGGCGTGGAACCGCAGACACGGCGCCTGCTGCAGGTCTGCCGCGCGCGCAACACGCCCATCCTCACCTTCGTCAACAAGATGGACCGCGAGGTGCAGGAGCCGCTGGCGCTGATGGACGAGATCGAGCGCGAGCTGGGCATGGAGGTGGTGCCCTTCACCTGGCCGGTGGGCATGGGCAAGGCCTTCCACGGCGTGATGGACCTGCGCGAGAAGCAGATGCGCGTGTTCAGCCCGGGCGAAGACCGCAAGGGCGTGGATGACGAGATCCTGGACGGCCTGGACAACCCCGCCTACGCGCAGCGCTTCGGCATGCAGTACGAGCAGGCCAAGGGCGAGATCGAATTGCTCACCGACGCTGCGCCCGTCTTCGAGCCGCACGCCTTCCTGGCCGGCCACCAGACGCCGATGTTCTTCGGCTCGGCGGTCAACAACTTCGGCGTGCGCGAAGTGCTCGATGCGCTGGTCGACCTGGCGCCGCCCCCGGGCACCAAGACCGCCATCCAGCGCGTGGTGCAACCCGAAGAGACGAAGTTCACCGGCGTGGTCTTCAAGATCCAGGCCAACATGGACCCGGCGCACCGCGACCGCATCGCCTTCGTGCGCGTGGCCAGCGGCCGCTTCGAGCGCGGCATGCGCCTGAAGGTGGCGCGCAGCGGCAAGGAGCTGCGGCCGAACACCGTGGTCACCTTCATGAGCCAGCGCCGCGAGCTGCTGGAAGAGGCCTTTGCCGGCGACATCATCGGCATTCCCAACCACGGCGTGCTGCAGCTGGGCGACACGCTCAGCGAGGGCGAGAACCTGCAGTTCACCGGCCTGCCCTTCTTCGCGCCCGAGATGTTCCGCAGCGTGGAAGTGGCCGACCCGCTGCGCACCAAGCAGCTGCGCGCCGGCCTCACGCAGCTGGGCGAAGAAGGCGCGATCCAGGTCTTCCGCCCGGTGGCCGGCAGCGTGCTGCTGCTGGGCGCGGTGGGGCAGCTGCAGTTCGAGGTGGTGGCGCACCGCCTGGAGCACGAATACGGCTGCAAGGCCCGCATCATGCCGGCGCGCTACAACGTGGCGCGCTGGGTCACGTGTGATGCCGCCGACGGCGGCGAGAAGGAGCTGCAGCGCTTCATCGACGGCAACGCCCACCGCGTGGCGCTGGACGCCGTGAACGCGCCCACCGTGCTGCTGGAATACGCCGGCGAGCTGCGTGCGATGCAGGAGAACTGGCCCAAGATCAAGTTCCACGCGCTGCGTGAACACGCGGGGCTGGTGTTCCAGAAGCAGCTGGAGGGCTAGGCCGGCGCTCCGAGGAACGAACGCACCTGGTCGGCAAAGATCCTGATATCGATGGGCTTCGAGATGTAGCCCTTGCATCCGGCCGAGAGCATCATCTTCTCGTCGCCTCTCATCGCATAGGCGGTGAAGGCCACCACGGCGATGTCTCTCGTCGACGCCTGTGCTTTCAGGTGGCGGGTCAGCTCCAGGCCGTCCATGTCCGGCATCTGGATGTCCATCAGGATCAGGTCGGGTTGAGCAGCGGCGATCTGGCTCATCGCGAGATTGACGTTGATGGCGGAGTCCACGACGAAACCGGCTCGGCTCAGGACGAACTCAGCCAGCTGGATGTTCATCTCGTTGTCGTCGATGATCAGCACCCGGGGCTGATTCATGAAGGGTGCCCGTCGATGCCGTCGATGCCGTCGAGCGTTTCGCGCAACAGGTCCAGCGCCACCCGGTCGTCGTCGATCACCATCACGGTGGATCGATGGGGCCCGTGGCCCGAAAGCGCGACACCGCAGCGACGATCTCATCGACCTGCATCGGCCTGCCCAGGACATCAGCCACCGCAAAGCTGGCCGACGGGCCGCCGGCCGTGAGCTCCTGCACCACGCGCGAGTTGCTGCGCTCGTCGTCATCGATCACCAGGACCCTGTGGGCCGGCAGGGCGGTGCTGAATTCGGGCTTGTCGTCGGTGGCCGGCTTGCCCGTGACGTACTGCCGGGCCATCACCAACGAAAACACACTGCCCAGGCCCTGCACGCTGTGCACGCCCACATTGCCACCCTGCGCCTGCACGAGGCGGCGCGTGAGCGCAAGGCCCAGCCCCGTGCCCCCGTGCAGCTTGGTGTGGCCAACGCTCAGTTGCTCGAAGTCATTGAAGAGCCGTGGCAGGTCTGCCGCGGCGATGCCGATGCCGTTGTCCTCCACCTCGATCCGGAAGCGGGTCTGTCCTTCTGCCAGGGCGCGCAAGCGGATGCGCCCACCCGCCGGCGTGAACTTGAGGGCATTCGAAAGGTAGTTGTAGAGCGCCTGCTTGAGCCGCACCGGGTCCACGACCAGGGGCCCGAGCTCGGCCTCGATCTCGATACGAAGCTCGATCCTCTGGCGCTGGATCACGGTGTGCAGGACATCGCAGCACTCCTTCATCAGGGCACCGATCTCCACGGGTTCGGGAAAGAACTCGAACTTCCCGGACTCCACCTTGGCCAGGTCGAGCACGTCGTTGATGAGTTGCAGCAGGTGGCGCCCGCTGCTGCCGATATGGCCCAGGAACAGGCGGCGCTTGGCCGGATCCTGATCCGCCGCGCCGGAGTGCAGCAGTTCGGCAAAGCCGATGATGGCGTTCAGCGGCGTTCGCAGCTCATGCGACATGTTGGCCAGGAACTCGCTCTTGACCCGGTTCGCCGTCAGGATCTGGCGGTTCTCGTCCCCCAGTTTCTGCAGGGCCAGCTTGGCTTCCTCGGCCTGCTTGCGCGTCGTGATGTCCTGCACCGTGCCGCGCAGGCCGACGATCGCGCCGGCCGCCGAACGCGCGGTCTCGGTGCGCGCTTCGACCCAGACCTCTGCACCGTCGGCTCGCAGCGCCTGCAGTTCCAGGCTGCAGCCCAGCCCCGTGTCGAGCGTGCCTTGCGCGGCCGAACGAAGCTGCACGCGCGCGCCGGCCAGATAGGCGCTTTCGTGCGGCTCGCAGAAGGGATGCAGCGCGTCGTGCCCGAAGACCAGGCGCATGGAGTCGGACACCGTCACGACCCCGCCCTTCGCATCGCGGTACCAGCTGCCCAGCAGCGCCATGCGCTGCGCTTCGGTCAACTGGGCCTTGCGGTCCAGCAGGGCCTCGTGCACCACCTGCAGGGCGCGGTCCCTGTCGCCCAGGTTTCGTGCGCTCTGCGCTATCGCCTGGGCAGCACGCTCGGCTTCGGCAAAGTGCAGCTGAGGCGTCGGCACGGGCTGGCCGGCGGCCATGGCCAGCGCGGCGTCCTTGAGGCCGTCCACCGAGCGCGACACCCTGCCGCCCTGGCGCCAGGCGATGGCGCCCCCCACGGCAAACAAGGCGGTGGCGCCCAGTCCGAGCTGCAGCATGGTCTGCAGCCAGGGCGCGGCGAGAGACTGAGCCGGGATGGCGATGGCCACGGTCCAGCCCGTGGTGGGCGAGCGGCTGAACGCAAGGAGCGCAGGAACGCCCTCCTTCGTCACCGTTTCGAATGCGCCCTCGGGGGGTCCCGCCAGGCGGCGCAGGAGTTCCGGGTTGACCTTGGAGCCGACAAAGCGTTCGGGCTGGATCGAGCGTGCCACGATGGTGCCGGAGCGGTCGGAGATGCTGCTCACCCAGTCGCCCGGCAGCTTCAGCTTGTGCAGGATGCTGCCGAGGTACTTCGGGGCCAGCACCAGGCTCAGCCCATAGCGCACGCGGCCCTCGGACGTCACCGGTACATCGACGGCAACGATCGGCAGACCCGTGGTGTTGCTGACGAAGAGATCGGAGACCCGCGGGCGCGCCGCATCGAACGCGCGCGTCGACAGGGAAGGGTCACCGTGCCGGTACAGGGCCTGGCCCAGCGGGCGCAGCGTATTGAGCACCTGCTGGCCATCGGCATCGCTGAGCACGACGTTCTCGCCGATGCCTTCGGTGCCCAGCAGTTCCCGCGCGCGCTTGTGAAAGCCCGCCAGATCGGACGCGGCCAGCTGGGTGGAGGTGGCCAGGGCCAGCGCCACCGCCCGGGCCTGGGCCAACTCGGCGTCGACCGTGTTGGTCATGGAGCGCGCCATCTGGACGGCATTGGCCTGTGTCTGCGCCTGGTCGTCGCGGTACATGCGATAGAGCAGCGCGCCGATGCCGATCACCCCCGGCAGCAGGCAGCTCAGCACGAGGCTGAGGAGCAGCACCCGGATCGAGGCCCGGCGCGGCCCCACCGATGGGCTTGCCGCCGAGCCGCTGTCGCTTGCGATCACGTTGCGCGCTCCCAGATTCGCGGCCGGAGGATGGCGGGGCGTCCCCGCATTCACCTTCTTGCGCCGCGGTCGACGGCGGGCTCCATGACCGGCAGAACGGTCGGAGCAAAGACACTCCACTCTCCGCGCGTTTCGGTGCGCTGTCTGTTCGCCGACGCACATAGGCGCCAGCTGGGGCCCCAAAAAAGGGGCCGGCCCGCGCCGGTCAGGCCTCGCGGCCCCGCCGCCAGGCCTCGAACTGCTCCGCCGGCATCGCGCGCGCGTACAGCCAGCCCTGGGCCGTGGCGCAGCCCAGCTGCTGCAGCACACAGGCCTGGCCTTCGGTCTCCACGCCTTCGGCCACCAGTTCCAGCTCAAGCGCCGCGCCCAAAGCGATGCAGGCGCGCACCAGCGCCGCCTGGCGCTCGTCCACGTCGACACGGCCGATGAAGCTGCGGTCGATCTTGAGCCGGTCGATGCGCAGGCGCTGCAGGTAGGACAGCGCGGAATAACCGACGCCGAAGTCGTCGATGGCCACGCTGATGCCCAGGGCACGCAGCGCCTGCAGTTCGCTTTCCACCTCTTCGCCGTGGCCCAGCAACAGGCTTTCGGTGATCTCCACGCCGATCCATGCGCCGCGGCAGGCCGTGGCCTGCAGGGCCCTTTCCAGCCGCGCGGCCACGCCCCTGTCGGCAAAGTCGCGCGAAGACAGGTTGATGCAGATGCGCAGCGGCTGCCCCGCCGCCCCCTGGTTCCAGCGCGCGGCCACGACACAGGCCTGCTCCATCACCCAGCCACTCAGTTCCGGCATCAGCCCACCGGACTCGGCCACCGGGATGAAGACATCGGGCATCACCAGGCCGCGCTGCGGATGCACCCAGCGCAGCAGGGCCTCGGCGCCCACCAGCGCCCCGTCCTGCAGGCGTATCAGCGGCTGGTAGTGCAGGCGCAGCTCGCCGCGGGCGGCCGCGCCGGCCAGGTCGGCTTCGAGGGCCGTCTTCTCGCCCAGGTGCGCGCTGAGTTCGGCGCGCCAGAAGCGGTAGGTGCCGCGGCCCGCGTGTTTGGCGTCGTACAGCGCCAGGTCGGCGCGGGCCAGGGCGTCGCCGTCGGCTTCCGGGCCGGCCGCTGCAGCCCACTGCGCCAGGCCGATGCTGACCGAGGTTCTGATGCTGCGCGTGCGCAGCGCCACCGGCTCGTGAAGCGCGTCCTGCACCCGTTCGGCCATGGCCTTGAGGACTTCGGCGTCGTCGCAGTCGGGCAGCAGCAGCGCAAACTCGTCGCCGCCCAGGCGCGCCGCCAGGCCGGTGTGGCCCAGCACCAGCTGCAGGCGGCGGGCCAGCTCGGCCAGCAGGTCGTCGCCGCTGCGGTGGCCGAGGGTGTCGTTGACGTTCTTGAAGTGGTCCAGGTCGAGGATGGCCAGGCCGTAGGCACGCTGTTCGTCCTGCAGCTGGCGCAGGCGCCGGGTGAGCATGGAGCGGTTGGCCAGGCCCGTCAGGTTGTCGGTCATCGCCATCTGTTCGGCGCGCGCGCGCTCTTCCACCAGGTCGTGCACGTCGCGGCCGGTGGCCAGCACCGTGGCCACGCGGCCTTCCAGGTCGAACTCGGGCATGGCGCGCAGCAGCAGGGCGCGGCGCGAACCGTCGGTGGCCCAGTAGGTGGTCTGCCAGCTGTTTTCGGCGCCCGTGCTGAACACACCGCGCAGCAGACGTTCGTAGCCGGCCGGGTCGCACAGGAAGGTGCCCTCGGTGGGCCTGTGGCCCAGCGCCGAGGCGCTCATCAGCCCGGCCGTCACCGGATTCATGTAGATGCGCTTCAGGTTCGCATCGAAGCGCGTGATCATGTCCGGCGAGTTCTCCACCAGGCTGCGGAACAGCAGCTCGCGCGCGTGCCGCTCGCGTTCGATCTGCAACTGCTCGGTGATGTCGCGGCCCAGCACCAGCACGCTCTGCACCTGGCCGTCGGGCCCGAACTCGGGCACGCCCTGCCAGCGGTGCACCAGTTCCCGGCCGGCGACGTCTTCGCCCTTGATGTCGATCTCACCCGGCCGGCCACTGGCCATCACCGCCAGCAGCCAGTGCTGGTAGGCCTGCACGTGGCCGCGGATGAAGGGGTTGTCGCAGGGCTGGTCGCCCAGGGCTTCGGCGCGCGGGATGCCGCTGGCGCGGCAGAAGGCATCGTTGACGAAGATGCGCCGGCACTCGCGGTCGTAGCGGATGATGGGTGCCGGCGTGTGCCGCACCAGCGCCTGCAGGTCGCGTTCGATGCTGCGTTGCAGCAAGTCATCGGGCGTGTGTGCCACGGCAGCGGCTGAGTATGCGGCGTGCGCATCCCCCGGCGACACCTGCGCACGAACGGGCTTCATCGCGCGTTTATCGACCAATCCCAGCCCTGGTTGAGCCGGCAAGGGTGACGGAAGACCAGCCCGGCGCCGGGCTTGCCCCTCAGGACAGCATGGCCTCCACGGGCTCCGTAGAAACCCGGGTGCCGGCGGCCCGCGCCTCGATCTGCTCGGCCAGGTAGAGCGCGTCGCGCGCCACGCCCGAGAAGCGGCCCGAGCCCCAGGTGTGCAGCCAGGGCAGGCCGACGAAGTACAGGCCCGGCACGGCCGTGACCCCGCGGACATGGCCGGGCTGGCCGCGGCCGTTGAACACCGGCGCGTCGAGCCAGCGGAAGTCGGGTTGGAAACCGATGCACCAGAGCACGCTGGTGATGCCGGCCTCGCGCAGGTTCAGCGCGGTGCGCTCGGCCTCAGGCTCCCACACCGGCGCGTAACTTTCGCCCGGCGGCGCATCGAGGCCGTTGGCGGCGATGTACTTGTCGATGCTGGCGTTGATGCCCTGGTAGATGCGGTCGGCATGGTCGAGGTTGGCGCGCAGCGTGGGGGCGAAGCGCAGCGTCTGGCCGTCCAGCGCTTCGAGATGGCCGTAGAGCTGCATGCCTTGCTTCGCAAAAGCACGCAGGTCGATGTCGCGCCCGCCGTCGCGGCCGGTGACGTAGTGGTTGGTGTTGTCGCGCACGCCCTCGCGCAGCGGGTGTTCGTGCACCGGCATGTCGTAGTAGTTCATCTCCGCCAGCCAGGTGACCACGTCCTTGCCGCGGTAGAAGCGCGCGCAGCGCGGCGCGTCACCGGTGGCCAGCACCACGCTACGGCCGGCCAGGTGCAGGTCTTCGGCGATTTGCGCGCCGCTCTGGCCGTTGCCCACCACCAGCACATTGCCGGGTGGCAGGGCCTGCGGGTTGCGGTACTGCTCGGAGTGCAGCTGCAGAACATCCGCCGGCAGGCGTTCGGCCAGGCGCGGGATGATGGGCTGGTGGTAACCGCCGCTGGCCACCACCAGCTGGTCGGCGCTGAACGCGCCCTGGTCGGTCATCACATCGAAGCCACCCTGTGGCCGCCGCGCCGCGCGCTGCACCGTCACGCCGCAGCGCAGCGGCGCGTCGACGTGGCGCAAGAAGCCCTGCAGGTACTCGATGATCTGGTCCTTCTTCATGAAGCCGTGCGGGTCGTCGCCGCGGTACTCCCAGCCCGGCAGCTTGCACTGCCAGTTGGGGGTGACGAGGCAGAAGCTGTCCCAGCGCTGCGTGCGCCAGGTGTGCACGGGCTCGTGCTTTTCCAGCACCAGGTGATCGATGCCGCGCTGCTTGAGGTAGTGGCTGACCGACAGGCCGGACTGCCCGCCGCCGATGACGATCACGCTGTGGTGGCTGCTCATGCTCATTCCTCGAAGTGGGTGACTTCCACCGCGGCGCCAGGCTCGGCGGCAAAGGGCGTGGCCGCGGCTTCGATCAAGGCCAGCTGGTCCTGCGCCATCGAGCAGGCGAAGCCGTACCTGGCGCGCACCCGCTCCGACGCGATGCCCAGGGCCTCGCGGATGCGCGGCAGGAACTCGGGAATCGGCACGCGGCTGCCGGGCTGGAAGTAGTCCTTGATCACCAGCGAAGGCGAATAGCAGCGTGCCGCGCTGCCGTCAGGCCAGCGCAGGTGGAAGTGCATGGCGGGCATGGGCGCTCCTTTCCAGGGCAAGCTGGGCGCGGTACAGCACCTCGTGCCGCGCCGCGCTGGCCGGCCAGCCGTAGCGGTGGCACACGGGCGGCACGGCCGCAGCCAGCGCGGCGCGGCGTGCGGGTTCGGCGGCCTGCTGCATCGCGGTGGCGATGGCCGTGCTGTCCAGCGGGTTGGTGAAGAGTGCGTGGCCGGCCGCGGCCGTCTCGCGCAGGTACTCGGTGAAGGGCGGCTGGTCCGACACCACCACCGGCGTGCCGCAGGCCAGCGCCTCCAGCACGACGAGGCCGAAGCCTTCGCGCCGCGAGGGCATGGCCAGCGCGCTGGCCTGGCGGAACAGGGCCGGCATCTGCGCGTCGGGCAGCGGGCCGGTGAGCACCAGGTCCTGGCCCGGGCCGACGCCGATGCCCGCTTCGGCCACGACGGCCTGGAACTCGGCGGCGCAGGCGCTGTGGTCCAGCAGGCTGGCGCCGCCGGCAACGATGAGCTGCGCGCGCGGTGCGCGTGCCCGCAGTTGCAGGAAGGCGCGCAGGATGCGCACGCTGTTCTTGCGCGCCTCGACGCCGCCGACGCTGAGCCAGCGTGGCGCGTCCAGCCGCAGGCCCAGTTGCTCGGCCAGCGCGGCGTCCTGCGCATCGGGCCGGCGCGTGTAGCGCTGCAGGTCCACGCCGTTGTTCACCAGCGCCGCCTCGCGGCCGTGGTCTTCGCGCAGCACGCGGCACCAGGTGTCGCTGACGCACAGCAGCTGCCGCGCGGCCACCACCGCGCGCTGCTGCCAGGCTGCGAGGCGCGGATCGTCGAACGGATCCAGGTGGTGCACCGTGCGCACGAAGCCGGCGATGGCGCCGGCTTCGGCCAGCGTGGCCAGGGCGTTGCCGCCGATGCCGTCGTGCGCGTGCAGCACGTCGAAGTGTTGCTGCTGCAGCAGCCCGGCCAGGTGGCGGGTGCAGGCCTCGATGCGCTCGCCGACCATGTCGGCCATGGCAGCCGGCGGCGGGCCCACGGGCACCAGGCTCACGGCGTGCGGCACGTCGCGGAAGAACCGCTGGCCGGGCTGGGCCGGCGCGAGCACCGTCACCGTGTGGCCACGGTGGTGCAGCGCGCGCGCCAGCTCCAGCGTGTGCACCACGCCGCCGCGCGGGTTCACGCTGTGCGTGAGCAGGGCGATGCGGAGCGGCTCAGGCATGGGCGGGCGCGATGAAGCGTTCGGCGGCCACGTTCCAGAGCTGCTCGTGCACCGCGCCTTGCTGCAGCCAGACTTCGGGTGCGGCGGTGACTTCGCCGATGACGGCCACGGCGATGTCACGCGCGGCAAAAGCGCTGCAGACGGCGTCGACCTGCGGCGGCGCCACACTCAGCACGTAGCCGAAACTCGGGAAGGTCTGCAGCCAGCGCGCCAGCGGCACGCCAGGCGGGCGTGGCAGCGCGTCCAGTGTGATGCGGGCACCGACGCGCGAACTCTCCAGCAGCATCAGCGCGGTGCCCACGGGGCCGGCCATGCTGATGTCCTTGGCGGCGATGCACAGCTCGCGCTCGGCAAGTTGCGGCAGCAGCGCCAGGTCGCCCCGCAGCCGCTCGGGCGGGGCTTTCGTGGCGGCGTTCCAGAACGGGTGCGGTTCCTCGTAGGCACCGCGCAGGTCCACGGCCATCACCAGGTGGTCGCCCGGGCGCGCGTCGAAACTCGTCAACAGCTTCTTCGCGCGGCCCAGCACCGCCACGGCCAGGCCGCAACGTGCGCTGCGGTGGTTGGTGTGCCCACCGACGATGGGTACGCCATAGGCCGCCGAGGCCGCCGCCATGCCCTGCAGCACCGGCGCGCCGGCGGCGCCGTCTTGCGCCCACAGCGCGTCGACCACGGCGATGGGCCGGCCGCCCATGGCCGCGATGTCGCTGAGATTCACCATCACACCCGACCAGCCGGCGAACCAGGGCATGCCGGACACGAAGTCGTCGACGAAGCCTTCGATGGCGAAGAGCAGGAAACCGTCGCCGTCGGGGATGGCGGCGCAGTCGTCGCCGATCAGCGCGGCCTGTGTCAGGCCTTCGGGCAACGCCTTCGACAGCGTGGTGAGCGCGTCGCCGATGTCGCGCTTGTGCACGAAGCCGCGCCCTTCGCGCAGCTGCTGCACCAGCGCGCCCAGCTCGTTCACGCGGCGCTCCGGGTGGAGAAGCCCGTGATGGGGTCGTGGCAGGGCGGGTAGGCGGCGAGATCTGCCTGCATCAGCGCATGCGGCCGGCCGTGCAGCAACTCGTCCTTCAGCAGCGTCCAGCGCAGCTTCTGGAACAGCGGCACGTTCTGCGCCTGCACGTGGGCCAGGAACACGAGGGCGCCACGCGCGTGCGCGCTGCACACCGCCAGCCGGATGAGCGTGCTGCCGATGCGGCCGTGCTGGCGGAAGGCCGCGTGCACGGCCAGGCGCGAGCCCCACCAGATGCCGTCTTCGGCGGCGTGGATGCGCACCGTGCCCACCACCTGGTCGGGCATGCCGGCCAGCGCCGACACGGCCACCAGCGTCTGTGCGTGGGCGTCGATGACATCGGTATCGTCACCGACGAAAACACCCTGCTCGACGCAGAACACGGCGCGGCGCAGGGCGCGGGCCTGCTGGATCTCCCAGGCGCTGTCGGCCCACTTGATGCGGAACTCGCAGGGCGCGAAGACCTGCGGCGCTTCGGGCAGCGTGTCTTCGATGATCACGATTCGTACACCGCGAGCGTGGAGCAGGCACCGCACTTGCCGCAGCCGGCCTTAATGTCCGCGGAACGCAGGCCGGCCTTCACCACCATCGCGCCCAGCGGTTCGAGGATGCTCTTCATCCACGCCGCAGCCGGCGCCGGATGGTCTTCCAGCGGCGTGCCGCTGATGGGCACGAAGGGCACGACGAAGGGGTAGACGCCCAGGGCCAGCAGCTGTTCGCTGGTGGAGAGAATCGTCTCGCGGCTGTCGCCCAGCCCGGCCAGGATGTAGGTGCTGACCTGGCCGCGGCCGAACACCTGCACCGCCGCTTCGAAGGCGCTGAAGTAGCGCGCGAGTGGCACCGTGGCCTTGCCCGGCATGAGGCGTTCGCGCAGTTCGGGCGTCAGCACTTCGAGATGCATGCCCAGCGTATCGATGCCGGCATCGGCCATCCTCTGGAACCAGGCGTCGTCCTCGGGTGGCTCGCACTGGCCCTGGATGGGCAGGCCCGGCACCGCGGCCTTCACGGCGAAGGCACTTTCGGCCAGCACCGCGGCACCGCGGTCGCTGCCGGGCGGGGTGCCGGTGGTCATCACCATGTGCTTCACGCCGTCCAGCAGCACGGCGGCGCGCGCCACCTCGGCCAGTTGCTCGGGCGTCTTGTGCGCGATGGTGCGGCGCGCCGCCAGGCTCTGGCCGATGGCGCAGAACTGGCAGGCCTTCCTGCGGCTTTCGTAGCGGATGCAGGTCTGCAGGATGGTCGTGGCCAGCACGTCGGCGCCGTGCAGCGTGGCGATGTGCGGGTAGGGCACGCCGTCGAAGGTCTGCAGCTTGTAGAAGCGCGGCGCGCGCGGGAAGTTGATCTGCGCGATGGCAATGCGGTCCTTCAGCACCGTGCTGCGGCCGGTGGCGTCGGGCGCCTGGAGCTCGTAGGGCGAGGCGAAGGCGCTGCCGGTGTGCACCGGCACCATGATCACGTGGCCGTCCACCTCCACCGCCTTGTGGTCGGAGGGGCCCGCGCCGCCGCGTCGGCTGGCCACGCCCTGCGCGGCCGCGGTGGCCGCATCAGGCAGGCGCAGGCCGTGGCTTTGCAGTTCCGTCATCAACTGGCGGCTGGTCATCGTGTTCATGGCGGTCGCTCCAGGCGGTGAAGGTCTTGGCCGGCCGGTCGTTGACAACCAGGCTCAGCAGTTCGGGGCGGGCGTAGTGGCCCACCGAATCCATCATGCGTTTGCGCTTGGCGATGAGCGCCATGTCGAGGTCGGCGACCACCAGCCCCTCGCCCTCGCGCAGCGGCTCGGCCAGCAGCACGCCTTCGGGCGAGACGATGGCCGTGTAGCAGCCGCCACGCAGGGCCTTCTGCAGGCCGGCGTCGGGCGTGATGGAGGCGATCTGCGCGTCCGTCAGCCAACCGGTGGCGTTGACGACGAAGCAACCGGCTTCCAGCGCGTGGTGGCGGATGGTCACTTCCATCTGGTCGGCAAAGATCTGGCCGACCATCGAACCCGGGAACTGGGCGCAGTGGATCTCTTCGTGCTGCGCCATCAGCGCATAACGCGCCAGTGGGTTGTAGTGCTCCCAGCAGGCGAGCGCGCCAACGCGGCCGGCGCGCGTGTCCACCACCTTCAGCCCGGCGGCATCACCCTGGCCCCAGACCATGCGCTCGTGGTAGGTGGGCGTGATCTTGCGGCGCTTGAGCACCAGCGTGCCGTCGGCGTCGAAGACCAGCTGGGTGTTGTAGAGGCTGCCGTGGTCGCGTTCGTTGACCCCCAGCACCACCACCATGCCGTGCGCGCGCGCCGCGGCGGCCACGGCGTCGGTGAGCGGGCCGGGCACGGTGGGCGCCAGCTTCATCAGCCGCAGGTGTTCCGGGCCTTGCTGCACCGGCGGCTTGACGAAGCTGAAATACGGGTAGTACGGGACGAAGGTTTCCGGGAAGACGATCAGCTGCACGCCACGCGCGGCGGCGTCGTTGATCGTCTGCAGCACCTTGGCCAGCGTGCCGCCTTCGGTCTCCAGATCGGGCGCGATCTGGGCGGCTGCGGCACGCACGGTCTTCATCAGAGTGTCCAGGTGTCCAGGATGAAGGCGCCGGCCTTGCGGTGCGTGAGCACGCAGTCCAGCACGTCCAGCGGGCTGATGGGCGTGATGCCTTCGATCAGGCTCGGCTCGCCGTGGCCGTACAGGGCCTGCAGCGCGAAGCGGCAGGCGTAGACCTTGCCGCCTTCGGCGATGAACTTCTTGATCTGGTTGTTGAAGTTCAGGTGGCCGGGGAAGGCTTCGTCGCCCAGCGTGGGAAAGCCACGCTGGATACCGAGCGTGACGCCGGGGCCGTAGAGCAGGATGCTGGTCTCGAAGCCCTTGCGCTGCAGCCGCGTGGCCTGCAGCAGGTTGACGAAGCCGATCG
>CAYREA010000047.1:0-27917 GCA_964423075.1 uncultured Rubrivivax sp.
AGCTGAAGGCACCGCCCGACTTCTTCACCGCCGGCGGCATGAGTGCCGCCATCGCGCTGGTGGAAGCGCTGAAGAAGACCAAGGGCGACACCGGCAGCGACAAGCTCATCGCCGCGATGGAAGGCATGAGCTTCGACACGCCCAAGGGCAGGATGACCTTCCGCAAGGAAGACCACCAGGCCATGCAGAGCATGTACCACTTCCGCATCAAGGCCGACCCGGCCTTCGCGTGGGGCGTGCCGGAGCTGGTGCGCGAGATCAAGCCTGAAGAGATGAATGTCCCGATCCGCAACAAGCGGTGACATGAGAGCCCCTAGACACCTGCGGTGTCGTCCCCCGAGGGGATCAGCCCTCTTGGGGCGGCCCGGCGAGGGCTGAGCCATGCTCGAAACCCGCGGGCTCACGGTCCGTTTCGGCGGCCACGTGGCGGTGGACCATGTCTCGTGCAGCTTCGAGGCCGGCACGCTCACGGCCGTCGTGGGCCCCAACGGCGCGGGCAAGACGACCTACTTCAACCTGATCTCGGGGCAACTGCCGGCGACCGAAGGCCAGGTGCTGCTGGATGGTGCCGACCTCACGTCGCTGCCCGCCCCGCTGCGCACGCGCCGCGGCCTGGGCCGGGCCTTCCAGCTGACGCAGCTCTTCCCCAATCTCAGCGTGCAGGAGAACGTGCGCCTGGCGGTGCAGGCGCGCGCGCAGGGCCGTGGCGAAGCAGGGCTGAACCTGCTGCAGGTGTGGAGCGACCGCCGCGACTGGATCGACGAGGCGCTGTCGCTGCTGGACGCCGTGCGCCTGGCCGACAAACGCGACGCCCCCGCCGCCAGCCTGCCGCACGGCGACCAGCGCAAGCTGGAAGTGGCGCTGCTGATGGCGCTGGACCCCAAGGTCTACCTGTTCGACGAGCCGACTGTCGGCATGAGCGTCGACGAGGTGTTTGTGGTGCTGGACCTGATCCGCGCGCTGAAGGCCCGGCGTGACCGCTGCATCCTGCTCGTCGAACACAAGATGGACGTGGTGCGCGAACTCGCCGACCGCATCGTCGTGCTGCACAACGGCGCCAAGGTGGCCGACGGCGAGCCGGCCGCGGTGATCGCATCGCCCATCGTCCAGCAGGCCTACCTGGGCATGGCCGCATGAACGCGCTGGAACTGCGTGGCGTGCACACGCACATCGGGCGTTACCACATCCTGCACGGCGTGGATCTCGACGTGCCCGCCGGCCAGGTCACCATGCTGCTGGGCCGCAATGGCGCCGGCAAGACGACGACGCTGCGCACGATCATGGGCCTGTGGCGCGCCAGCGCCGGCACCGTGCACTTCCAGGGCCAGCCCATCCACACCCTGGGCACGCCGCAGGTGGCGCAGCTCGGCATCGGCTACGTGCCCGAAGGCATGGGCATCTTCGGCGACCTGACGGTTCAAGAGAACATGCTGCTCGCCGCCCGCAGCGCGCGCCGCGCGGCCGAGATCGACACGCAGCGGCTGGAATGGATCTTCAGCTTCTTCCCCGCGCTCGAGACCTTCTGGCAGCAGCCGGCCGGCAAGCTCAGCGGCGGCCAGAAGCAGATGCTGGCGGTGGCGCGTGCGGTCATCGAGCCGCGCGAACTGCTGCTGATCGACGAGCCCAGCAAAGGCCTGGCGCCCGCCATCGTGCAGAACCTGGCCGCGCTGCTGCAGGAACTGAAGGCCGAGGGCCGCACGGTGCTGCTGGTGGAGCAGAACTTCCAGCTGGCGCGCAAGCTGGGCGACACGGTGGCGGTGATGGACGACGGGCGCGTCGTGTTTCGCGGCGCCATGGCCGAGCTGGCCGACGATGAGGAACTGCAGCACCGCCTGCTGGGCCTGTCGCTCGGAGCCCATCAATGAGCGCCATCCCGCGGACGCGTTTCGACTGGCGCCCGCTGGCGCTGCTGGCCGCCGTGGGCGCGGCCGGCGTGCCGCTGGCCGGCTCGGCCAGCACCTGGCTCACGCTCAGCGCGGCGGGCCTGGCGATGGGGCTCATCGTCTTCATCATCGCGTCGGGCCTGACACTCGTCTTCGGCCTGATGGACGTGCTGAACTTCGGCCACGGCGTGTTCATCGCGGTGGGCGCCTTCATCGCGGTGAGTGTGCTGTCGATGCTGGGTGCGTGGACCGAAGCGCCGAGCCTGGCCTTGAACCTGGCCGCGGTGCTGGCCGCCATGGGCGCGGCGATGGTGGTGGCTGGCGCGCTGGGCTGGGGTTTCGAACGGGTGCTGGTGCGGCCGGTCTACGGCCAGCATCTCAAGCAGATCCTCATCACGATGGGCGGCATGATCGTCGGCGAAGAGCTGATCAAGGCCCTGTGGGGGCCGCAGCAGCAGGCGCTACCGCTGCCCGTGACGCTGCGCGGCAGCTTCCTGCTCGGCGACGCGGCGATCGAGAAGTACCGCGTGCTGGCCGTGCTCATCGGCCTCGTCGTCTTCCTCGCGCTGCTGTGGGTGCTGAACCGCACCAAGCTCGGCCTGCTCGTTCGCGCCGGTGTGCAGGACCGCGAGATGGTGGAAAGCCTGGGCTACCGCATCGAGCGCCTCTTCGTCGCCGTCTTCGTCGCCGGCTCGGCGCTGGCCGGCCTGGGCGGCGTGATGTGGGGTCTGTACCAGCAGGGCGTGACGCCGCAGATCGGCACCCAGGTCAACGTGCTGATCTTCATCGTCATCATCATCGGCGGTCTGGGCAGCACGCTGGGCTGCTTCGTCGGCGCGCTGCTGGTGGGGCTGGTGGCCAACTACGCCGGCTTCGCGGCGCCCAAGGTGGCGCTCTTCTCCAACATCGCGCTGATGGTGGCCATCCTGCTGTGGCGGCCGCGCGGGCTCTATCCGGTGACCAACCGATGAACCGGCTGCTGTCGGGTGACCTGCCGCGCAGCCGCTGGCTGGCGGCTACGCTCATCCTCATCGTCGTCGGCCTGGCCTTCGCACCTTGGCTCTTCCCCGGCAGCAAGGCGCTGGACGTGGCGGCCAAGATGCTGGTCTTCGTGGTGCTGGTCGCCAGCTACGACCTGCTGCTGGGCTACACCGGCATCGTCAGCTTTGCGCACACCATGTTCTTCGGCATCGGTGCCTATGGCGTGGCGATAGCGAGCACGCGCCTGGGCGCAGGCTGGGCCGCGGTGGCCGTGGGCCTGGCTGCGGCGCTGGCCTGTTCGCTGCTGCTGTCGCTGCTGATCGGCCTCTTCAGCCTGCGCGTGAAGGCCATCTTCTTCGCGATGATCACGCTGGCCGTGGCCAGTGCCTTCCAGACCCTGGCCTCGCAGCTGTCCGATTTCACCGGCGGCGAAGACGGCCTCAGCTTCAAGCCGCCGGCGCTGCTGAGCCCGGCCAGCGAGTTCGTGATCGACGGCCGCCTGCTCAGCTACTACCTGCTGCTCATCGCCGCGCTGGGGCTGTTCCTGCTGCTGCTGCGCATCGTCAACTCGCCGTTCGGGCGTGTGCTGCAGGCCATCCGCGAGAACGAGTTCAGGGCCGAAGCCATCGGCATCCGCACCGTCGTCTACCGCACGCTGGGCAACGTGCTGGCGGCGCTCTTCGCCACGCTGGCCGGGGCCATGCTCGCGCTGTGGCTGCGCTACACCGGGCCGGACACCACGCTCAGTTTCGAGATCATGCTGGACATCCTGCTCATCGTCGTCATCGGAGGCATGGGCACGCTCTATGGCGCGGTGCTGGCTGCGGTGCTGTTCGTCGCCGCGCAGAACTACCTGCAAGACCTGCTCAAGCTCGGCGCCACGGCGCTGGACGGCGTGCCCGTGCTGTCCGCATTGGTCACGCCCGACCGCTGGCTGCTGTGGCTGGGCATCCTCTTCGTGCTTTGTGTCTATCACTTCCCCACCGGCATCGTCGGCCGGCTTCGTTCGTCCCACCTGAGGAGACAGTGACCATGAGAAGATTCCAACACCACGCCATCGCGGCCGCCGCCGGGCTGCTGGCCTGTGCCGGTGGCCCCACGCTGGCGCACGACGAGCACCACGGCCACGGCCATGGACATGGCCCGCGTGTCTACGAACTCAGCACCCAGCGCTACGACGGCGTCACCGACGACCTGCTGACCGCCGGCGTCGGCAAGACCGGCCTGCAATCCACCTCGCCAGCGCCCACGCTGTCGGCCACGCCCACGGCCGCCGAACTGCGCCGCCTGGCCATCGTCGTCAACTACCGCGCCATCGTCGACACCACCGTGGGCGGCGGCTTCGGCAGCCTGTACGGCCCCAACGTGGGCATCGACGGTGTGCCCGGCGCGGGTGAAGGCAAGATCGCCGGCACCGAGACCATCGCCTACCTGGACGACGGCAGCGGGCGCCAGAACGTGACGGTGATGGTGCAGGTGCCCAGCACCTTCAGCCTGGACGCGCCGTGCATCGTCACCGCCACCTCCTCGGGCTCACGCGGGGTCTACGGCGCCATCGGCTCGGCCGGCGAATGGGGTCTCAAGCACGGCTGTGCCGTGGCCTACACCGACAAGGGCACGGGCAACGGCGTGCACGACCTGCAGAACAACACCGTCAACCTGATCGACGGCCGCCGCGCCGATGCCACCGCGGCCGGCAAGAGCAGCAATTTCACCGCGCGCCTGTCGGCCGCCGAGCTGGCTGCCTTCAACGCCGCCACGCCCAACCGCTTTGCCGTCAAGCACGCGCACAGCCAGCAGAACCCCGAGAAGGATTGGGGCCGCCACACGCTGCAGGCGGTGGAGTTCGCCTTCTGGCTGCTCAACGCCCGCGGCGCCGAGGTGTTGCCCGAGGGCAGCAACACGCACCGCCCCATCACCAAGCGGCGCACCCTGGTGATCGCCAGCAGCGTGAGCAACGGCGCCGGCGCGGCCCTGGCCGCGGCGGAGCAGGACCGGGAAGGCCTGATCGACGGTGTGGCCGTCAGCGAGCCCAATATCCAGCTGGAGCCCGGCCGCCCCGGCACCATCCAGCGCGGCAGCCTGGCGCCTTACACCGCAGGCAGCCGGCCGCTGTTCGACTACTTCAGCTACGCCAACCTGCTGCAGCCCTGCGCGGCGCTGTCGGCGGCGGCGGCGGGCAGCCCCTTCGGCTACACCGGCGGCACGGCCTTCGTGGCCGCCAACCGCTGCACGGCGCTGGTGGGCGCCGGCCTGGTGACCGGCGCCAACACGGCAGCGCAGGCCGACGACGCGCTGGCCAAGCTGCAGGCCTTCGGCTACGAGCCCGAGTCGACGGTGCTGCACCCGTCGATGTGGCTGTTCGCCAGCCCGGCCATTGCGGTGACCTACGCCAACACCTACGGCCGCTTCAGCGTGAAGGACAACGTCTGCGGCTACAGCTTCGGTGGTGTCGACGCCACCGGCGCACCCGCGCCGGCCGCGCCGGCGGCCGTCGCCGGCATCTTCGGCACCGGCAATGGCGTGCCGCCCTCGGGTGCGATCCAGCTGATCTACAACGACAGCGTGGGCGGTGCCAAGAGCCACGCGGCCTCGACCTCGCCGTCGACCAACGCGCTGGACTTCGGCTACGACGGCGCGGCCTGCCTGCGTGCGCTGTGGGCCGACAACACCACCAACGCGCGCCGCGTGCAGCGCGGCGTCGACGACGTCACCGCCACGGCGCGGCTGCGCGGCAAGCCGGTCATCATCGTGCACGGCCGCAGCGACACGCTGATACCCACCAACTTCACCTCGCGCCCCTACGTGCTGCGCAACCGCCAGCTGGAAGGGGCGGGCAGCAAGCTGCGCTACATCGAGGTCACGAACGGCCAGCACTTCGACAGCTTCCTGCCCTTCGCCGGCTTCGACACGCGCTACATCCCGCTGCACCTGTACTACATCCGCGCCATGGACGCGATGTGGGCGCATCTGAAGCAGGGCACGCCGCTGCCGCCTTCGCAGCTGGTGCGCACCACGCCGCGCGGCGGCACGCCGGGCGCGGCCACGCCCATCAGCGCCACCAACGTGCCGGCCATCCTGGCCAGCCCGGCGCCGGCCGACCGCATCCTGCTCAGCGGCAGCACGATGACGCTGCCCGACTGAGCGGCGGGGGCCATGACCATGCAGCCGCAATCGCACCACCTCGTCTGCGAGGGCCGTGAGATCCACTTCATGGAGTGGGGCGGCGGGCATGCTGAAACCGTCGTGGCCTGGCACGGCCTGGCGCGCACGGGCCGCGACATGGACGCCATCGCGGCGCACCTGTCGCGGCGCTGGCGCGTCATCTGCCCCGACACGCTCGGTCGGGGCTTGAGCCAATGGAGCCCGCTGCCGGCGCAGGAGTACTGCCTGGCCTTCTACGAGAAGCTGGCGCTGTCGCTGCTGGACCAGTTGGGCATCCAGCAGATGCACTGGCTGGGCACCAGCATGGGCGGCGCCATCGGCCTGCGCGCCGCGGCGGGCAGCCTGGCCGGGCGCATCCGCCGGCTGGTGCTGAACGACATCGGGCCGGAACTGGCGGCCCCGGCCGTCGCGCGCATCCGCAGCTACGCCGGCAACCCGCCGGCCTTCGCCACCCTGGCCGAGCTGGAGCAGTACTTCCGCGGCGTCTACAAGCCCTACGGTTGGCTGAGTGACGCGCAATGGCGCTTGCTGACGGAGTCCTCAATGCGCCGCCTGCCCGACGGCCGCGTGACGCCGCACTACGACCCGGCCATGGTGCAGCAGTTCGAGCAGCATCCCCACGACTACGACCAGTGGGAGGCCTGGGACAGCCTCGCCCTGCCCGTCTTGTGCCTGCGCGGCGAAACCAGCGACCTGCTGCTGCCCGAGGTGGCCGAAGCCATGCGCACCCGCGGCCCGCGCGCTGGGGTGGTGACGGTGCCCGGCTGCGGCCACGCACCGGCGCTGAACACGCCGGAACAGTTCGCGCTGGTGGAGCGCTTCTTTCTGGGGGTGTGAGTCCGTCACGGACCGGCGGCGGCGCTAACGAGGTGCTAACGCCGGCATCCGTACAAAGGAATCCGGGCGGCCCTGTTGGCTGCCAGGAGCCTGCGATGAACCTCTGGAACGTACTTGCCCGCCTCGCCGCCGCCGCCGCGGTGGCCCTGGCCAGTGCCACCGCGCCGGCCGCTCCCGTGACGCTGACGCTGCAGGGCACGGTGACCGGCTACGACTACATCGACCTCAGCACCGTCGGCATCGCCAACGGTTCGTCGGTGAGCCTGTCGCTCACCTTCAACGAGACCTGGAGCGACAGCAGCTACAGCTTCGGCGATTCGCTGGGCCCGGTGAGCGGCTCGATGACGGTGGGCGCCCACAGCTTCAGCTTCACCGGCGCCGACCCCTTCTCGTACTCCTACGACCTGGGCACCGGCGACGTGAACTGGGTGCAACCGAAGTTCACCGGCACCGGCCCCGTGCTGGGCGGCGGCGACTTCTTCGGCGTGTTTGCGCAGTTCTCGCCTGCGCTCACGCTGCTGAGTGACCTGCGCCTGGGCTACGGCTTCACCACCAACTACCCGGACGGCTTCACCGTCACCAACTACGGCTACGCCCGCATCACGGCCGACAGTTACACCGTTACCCCGGGCGGCCCCCACCCGGTGCCGGTGCCGGCCACGCTGTCCCTGGTGATGCTGGCCCTGCTGGCCGCCCGAGTCACGCGCCGACACGCCTGAGGCACCGGATAGAGCCCGCGCCCCCCGAATCGGGGGGTTTGTCATTGGGGGGTCACGGGTTAACTTGTTCACAACCGCCGAATAGGCCGTCCGCACCCGGGCAGCCCGCGGAAGTGATCGGAGTTGACATGTCGCATACCGCATTGCTGCCCAGGCTCGCGCCTGCCGCCTTGGTTGCCCTTGGTGCCGCGCTGTTCAGCGCCACCAGCGCCCAGGCCACCACCCAGCTGGTCAGCTTCAACGTTCTGAATGCGTCGGCCACGCTGCCGACGCCGTTCCTCGGGGGCGACAGCCTGCACCTGGACACCTACGTGTCCGGCCAGACCGGCGCCTTGCTGCAGACCATCAACTTCACGGTCGGCGCCAACGTCGGCAACCTCACCGGACAGGCGGTGTGGGAGATCGACACCGCCACCGGCACGGGCCCGCGCCTGGTCGGCGTCAACATCGACATCTTCAACGCCACCACCAACGCGCTGGTCACCAGTGACAGCTTCGCGGGCACGCTGGGCAACTTCGCCATCTCCACCTTCGCCAGCGGCATCACGCCCGGCAACTACCGGCTGGTGGCCACCGGCACCGGCATCCGCGACTCGTCTCTCGACGTGACGCTGAACTTCGTTGCCGCTGTCGTGCCCGAGCCCGGCACCTACGGGCTGATGCTGGCCGGCCTGGGCCTGGTGGGCCTGCTGGCGCGCCGCCGCAAGGCCTGATCACGCGACGGGGTAGGGCCCGTCGGCAAAGTCTGCGGCGTGGTAGCCCTTGCTGCCGATGGCCCGCGCCAGTGGGCTCTGCCAGTCCTCGCCGTCGCGCAGGCACTCGATCGTGCGACCGAAGTCATGACGCGGTGACCAGCCGAGGTCTCGGCGCGCCTTCTCATTCACGTACACCCGGTCGATGCCCGGGAACATCGTCCAGCCGAGCCGGGCGTACGCGGCCTCGAAGCCGGGCACCAGTCGGCTGACCACGGCCGGCAGGCCGTCGCGCAGCCGGGCCGCATCACCCGGCTCGAAAGGCGCGGTGGCGCTGATGATGTAGCGCCCGTGGCCGATGGCCGCGGCCCGCTCGGCGGCCAGCCGGTGCGCATCGACCACGTCCTGCACATCCACCCGCCGGTGCAGCAGCTCGTTGGCCTTGATGTTGTCGCCCGGGTAGCCCTCGCGCAGGGCCTTGTCGTCGTCGGCCTCGGGGAAGAAGCGCGAGGTGCGCAGCACCAGCGTGGGCAGCCGGTGCAGGCGCCAGAACAGCGCGCACAGGTCTTCGGCCGCCAGCTTGGTGACGCCGTAGATGTTCTTGGGCACCGGAACCACGTCTTCCGTGATCCAGGCCGCCGGAGCGCCCAGCGGGGGCGTGAGCGCGCCGCCGAAGGCGCTGGTGGTGCTGGTGAAGACGAAGGCCTGCACGCCCGCCACCACGGCTTCTTCCAGCAGGTTCAGGGTGCCGGTGATGTTGGTGTCCACGAAGGCCTGGCGGCTGTGCGTGGCGACGTGCGGCTTGTGCAGCGTGGCGGTGTGCAGCACCGCGTCGATGCCGCGCAGGCAGGCCGCCACGAAGGCGCGGTCGCCGATGGAGCCCACGTGCCGGGTGAAACGCGAGGGCAGCAGGTCGGCGCCCACCGCCTCGTGCGGGCCGCCGGCCAGGCCGCGCATCAAGGCTTCACCCAGGTGGCCGGAACTGCCGGTGACGAGGATCTTCATCGTCGAGCTGCACTGCAAAGCCGCGCATTGTGGCCCCGGCCGGGCCCGCGCTCAGCTCGCCAGCGCCTTCATCTCGGCGTACAGGTCGGCCTTGCCCTCGAAGCCGATGCCGGGCAGCTCGGGCAGGGTGACGGTGCCGTTGTCGACCTTCACGCCGTCGGGGAAGCCGCCGTAGGGCTGGAACAGATCGGGGTAGCTTTCGTTGCCGCCCAGGCCCAGGCCGGCGGCAATGGCCAGCGACATCTGGTGCCCGCCGTGCGGCACGCAACGCGACGGGCTCCAGCCGTTTTCCTTCAGCATGTCCAGCGTGCGCAGGTACTCGACGCAGCCGTAGCTGAGTGCGCAGTCGAACTGCAGCCAGTCGCGGTCGGGCCGCATGCCGCCGTAGCGGATGAGGTTGCGCGCGTCCTGCATGGAAAACAGGTTCTCGCCGGTGGCCATGGGCTTGGCGTAGTGGTTGGCCAGTTCGGCCTGCAGCGCGTAGTCGAGCGGGTCGCCGGCCTCTTCGTACCAGAACAGGTCGTACTGCGACAGCGCCTTGGCGTATTCGACGGCGGTCTTGACGTCGAAGCGGCCGTTGGCGTCCACCGCCAGCTTCTGGCCCGGGCCGAGCAGCTTGAGCACGGCTTCGATGCGCTGGCAGTCTTCGGCGAGTGACGCGCCGCCGATCTTCTTCTTCACCACCGAGTAGCCGCGGTCGAGGTAACTCTGCATCTCGCGCGTCAGGCCTTCCAGGCCCTGGCCGGGCCAGTAGTAGCCGCCGGCGGCGTAGACGAAGACCTTGCGGTTGGCCTTGCCCGATCCATAACGCTCGGCCAGCAGCTGGAAGAGGGGCTTGCGCTCGATCTTGGCCACCGCGTCCCAGATCGCCATGTCGATGGTGCCCACGGCCACGCTGCGTTCGCCGTGGCCGCCGGGCTTCTCGTTGGCCATCATCGTCGCCCACACCTTGTGCGGGTCGAGGTTGGCGCCGCTGGCGTCGAGCAGGCTGTCCGGTGCCGCTTCCCGGATGCGCGGCAGGAAGCGCTCGCGCATCAGCGCGCCCTGGCCGTAGCGGCCGTTGCTGTTGAAGCCATAACCCACCACGGGCTTGCCGTCGCGGATCACGTCGGTGACCACGGCCACCAGGCTCAGCGTCATCTTCGAAAAGTCGATGTAGGCGTTGCGGATGTTCGACTTGATGGGTTTCGTTTCTTCGCGGATGTCGACGATGTTCATGGCAGTCCTGTCAGTCAGTGTGTTCAGCGGGGCAGGGATGCGCCGCCGCAGATGGTGATGTCCTGGCCGGTGATGGCCGCGGCCGCGGGCGAGAGCAGAAAGAGCACGAGTGCCGCGATCTCGTCGGGGCGGATCAGGCGGCCGATAGGCGGCAGCACGGGCGCGGCCGACTGCCGCGCCGGGTCGTCGGTCATCGCCGTCTGCGTGGCAGCCGGCGAAACCACGTTCACGGTGACGCCACGCGCCACCACCTCGGCCGCCCAGCTGCGCGCCATGCCGTTGAGCGCGGCCTTGGTGGCCGCGTACTGGCTGCGGCCGGCCTTGCCCTGCGCCACGCGGCTGCCCACCAGCACCACGCGGCCGTGGCCGGCTGCGGCCATGGCGGGCAGCAACGCATTGGCCAGCCGTTCGGCGGCGGCCACGTGCAGGCGCCACATCAGCGTGCCGTCGTCGGGCTGCAGCGTGCCCAGCGTGCCCACGCGCAGCACGCCGGCGGCGTGAACGAAGGCCGTAGCGCCGCCCAGTTGCGCCGCCAGGGTGTCGGTGGCCGCGCCGTCGGCCAGGTTGGCGGTGACGGCCTGGAAGCGCGAGTGGTCGATGGTCGCCGGCGCCAGGTCCAGCCCCGTCACCGCCCAGCCGGCGTCCAGCAGCGCACGGGTGATGGCCAGGCCGATGCCCGAGCTGCTGCCGGTGACGATGGCCGCGTCACTCCGCACGGATCTTCCCTTCGGTGATGATCCGCTGCGACAGCGCCATGTCGTCCTTCTGGAAGCGCGCGAAGTCCTCGATGGAGCCCGGCGTCAGCAGCAGGCCCTGGGCCGGCAGTTTCTCGGGCATCTCACCCGAAGTGAGTGCCTTGTTGACCTCGGCGTTGAGCCGCGTGGCGATGTCCTTGGGCAGGCTGGCCGGGCCCCACACGCCGTACCAGCTGTAGAACTCGTAGCCGGGCACGGTCTCGCCGACGGTGGGCAGATCGGGCTGGTTGGGCACCCGCGCCTTGGACGTCACCGCCAGCACCTTCAGCTGGCCGGCCTTGGCGAAACCGGCCGAGCCCAGGATGGGGTCGATGAAAGCATCGATCTGGCCGCCGATGAGATCCTGGTACGCGGGCGCCGAGCCCTTGTACGGCACGATGACGTATTCCATCTGCCCCACACGCCGCAGCAGCTCGGTGCTGAGGTGCCCGGCCGAGCCGGTGGAGCCGACGGCAAAGGTCAGCTTGCCCGGGTGCTGTTTGCCGTAGGCGAGCAGGCCCTTCACGTCGTTGAAGGGCAGGTTCTTGTTGACGGCGATGGCCAGCGGCGCCTTGGCCACCAGCGCCACCGGCGCGAAGTCCTTCACCACGTCGTAGACCGGCGTCTTCTGCGTCATCGGCGTCACGGTGAAGGTGGACGCGGTGAACAGCAGCGTGTAGCCGTCGCCCGGCGCGTTCTTCACGGCGCTGGCGCCGATGGTGCCGGCACCACCCGGGCGGTTGTCGACGATCACCGTCTGGCCGAGTTGCGCGCCCAGCTTCTGCGCCAGCAAACGGCCCACCACGTCCAGCGTGCCGCCGGGCGGGAAGGGGATGATCATCGTGATCGGCTTGGCCGGCCAGGCCTGGGCCGACGCCGTGCCGGCCAGGGCCGCCAGCGCGGCGGCGGCGATGCCGCGGATGAAGTGTTGGCGTTGCATGTTGTCTCCTGTTGTCGTTGGTTTGGACTCAGCGCTTCAGCAGCCCGGCGTTGGCCACGGCGGCACGCAGCGCGGCCACTTCGGCTTCGCTGGGCGCTTCGGTCGGCGGGCGCACGGTGGGCGCATCCAGCACGCCGGCCAGGTACATGCCCATCTTCATGCGCGCATGGGCTTCGCCGGTGGGCTCGCCGCCGCCGTAGACGGCGTCTTTCAGCGGCGTGATCACGGCCTGCACGGCCATGGCCTTCTTCAGGTCGCCGGCCTTCACGGCTTCCCACAGGTCGTTGATGAGGCTGGGGATGAAGGTGGCGAAGCCGACCAGCGCACCGTCCACGCCTTGCACCATCGAGGCCAGCAGGTACTCGTCGTGGCAGGTCAGGATCACCTTGCTCGGGTCGGCCTTGCGGATCGCGGCGATGTCGGCGGCGTACTTGTTCATGTCGCGCTGGCCCACCTTGAAGGCGGCGACGTAGGGCAGCTTGGCCAGCTCGGCCATGGTGGCGGTGGAGTAGGAAGCGCGCGTCCAGGCCGGGTAGACGTGGGCGATCAGGTCGAGGCCGACGCTGGCAATGGCCTCGAAGTACTGCGTGACGTGGTCAGGCCGGAAGCCGAAGCGCAGCCAGTGGTGCGGCGGCATCACGTCCAGCGCCTTGGCACCCGCTTCGCGCGCCATGCCGGCCTGCTCCTTCGCGTCGCGCGTGCCTTCGCAGACGATGGACGAGATCACCGGCAAGCGCCCCTGCAGTTCGCTGGCGACGATGCGCGTCACCTCGGCGCGTTCACGCGGCAGCAACGAGAACACCTCGCCGGTGTGGCCATTGGTCATCACCGCCACCACGCCGGGCTGGCCCGCCAGCCACGACGCGTGCTTGCGCAGCGCCGGCTCGTCGATGCGGTGGTCGCTGGTGAAGGGGCAGGCGATGGCGGGGATGATGCCGCGGTAGTTCTGGATGGTGGCCATGGTGTGTTGTCTCCTGTTGAACAATGCGCCCTGATATTGGGCGACGGGCGTGGGCTTGCCCAATGCCGCTTCAGCCTTCTTCAATGCCCTCAAAGCACCGCCGATGAATTTCCTCTGGCTGGAAGACTTCCTGGCCCTGGCCGCGACGGGCAACTTCTCGCGCGCCGCCGAGGACCGCCACATGACGCAGCCGGCCTTCAGCCGCCGCGTGCGCGCGCTGGAGGAATGGCTGGGCGTGGTGCTGTTCGACCGCAGCAGCCAGCCCGCCACGCTCACCGAAGCCGGCGAGTGGTTCCGCAGCGTCGCGCAAGACCTTCTCAGCCGCGTGGCCGTGATGCCCGAGCAGGCGCGGGCCGTCGTCGACGCCAGTGCCGCCACGCTGCGCATCGCGAGCACGCATGCCCTGTCGTTCAGTTTCCTGCCCGGCTGGCTGCGTGCGCTGGAGGCGCGCATCGCCGGCGGGCCGCGGCCGGTGCAGCTGATCAGCGACGTGATGCAGCAGTGCGAAGCGCAGATGCAGCAGGGCCGCGTGCAGTTCCTGCTGTGCCATGCGCACGAGCAGGTGCCGAACCGGCTCGACCCGGCGCAGCACATCCACGCCGTGGTCGGGCACGACGCGCTGCTGCCGGTGTGCGCCCCCGCCCCGGCGGGCGGCCCGCGCCACGCGCTGGACGGCGCGGGCAGCGCCGCGGTGCCGCTGCTGGACTACAGCGCCGAGTCCGGCATCGGCCGCCTGGTGCGCTCGCTGCGCGGGGCCGACCTGGCCGGCGCGCACGCCCAGCCCGCGCTGACGGCGCACCTGGCCACGGTGCTGAAGACCATGGCGCTGGACGGCCGTGGCGTGGCCTTCCTGCCGCGCAGCCTGATCACCGACGAGCTGGCCGCAGGCCGCCTGGTGGAAGCCGGCGGGGCACGCTGGGTCATCGAGGTTCAGATCCGGCTCTACCGTCGCGCGCAGCCCATGCCGCGCGCGGCCGAGGCCTTCTGGCGCGCCGTGGCCGCCACGCCCTGAGCCCGCTTCACATCTGCCGGAACAGGTGCAGGTAGCTGCGGCTCACCGGCAGCACGTCGTCGCGGCCTTTCAGGTGGATGTGCGCGGTTTCGTTGCTGCTGCGCGTGACGTGGCTCACCGCCGCCAGGTTCACCACCACCGAGCGGTGCACCTGGGCGAAGGTGCCGGGATCGAGCTGCGCCAGCAGTTCGCGCAGCGACAGGCTGATCAGCGCCTGCGCGGGCTGGCCGCCGTCGCCGCGCCAGGCCACCAGCGTGTACTTGGCGTCGGAACGCAGGTACTCGATCTCGTCGACGGGAATCAGCCGGATCTTGTCGCCTACGGAAGCGCGGATCCAGCGCAGCGGGGCTGCGGGCTCGGCGCCTGCTGGCGGGGCGGCCCCGCGTTGCAACTGCGCCGCCAGCTGCTGCAGCAGCGCTTCGGTGTTCAGCGCCGGCTGCGCGCCCTGCAGGCGTTCGCGCAGGCGCGATACGGTCTCGGCCAGGCGCGTGGCTTCGACCGGTTTCACCAGGTAGTCGAGCGCACCGTGTTCGAAGGCCTGCAGGGCGTACTGGTCGAAGGCGGTGACGAACACGAGGTGCGCGCGCCGCCCGATGGTGCGCGCCGCTTCCACGCCGGTGATGCCGGGCATGTGCACGTCCAGGAAGCAGATGTCCGGGCGCAGCGCCTCGAAGTGCGCCAGCGCCTCGCGGCCGTTGCGGGCCTGCGCCACCACACGCAGCTCGGGCCAGGCCTGCGCCAGCAGTGCGGCCAGTTCGGCGCGCAGCAGCGGCTCGTCGTCGGCGATCAGCGCGGTCGGCGGCGTGCTCATGGGCCGGGTGCGGCTTCAGCCGGCAGATCGAGCTCGGCACACACACCGCGGCCCGAGCCGGCGCTCAGGCGCAGCTGGGCACGGCCGCCGAAGGCCAGGTTCAGGCGTTCGCGCAGGGTCGTGAGGCCGGTGCCCAGGCCGGGGTTGGCCGCGCCCAGGCCCAGGCCGGTGTCGGTGACGCGGATCTGGCACAGGTCACCACGCAACTGCACGTCGATGTCGATGCGGCCGCCTTCTTCGCTGGGGTCTATGCCGTGGCGCACCGCGTTCTCCACCAGCGTCAGCAGCGTCATCGGCGGGCAGCGCTGCGCCAGCGCGGCCGGGTCCACGCGCAGGGTGTGCTGCAGGCGGTCGGGAATGCGCATCTGCATCAGGTCGAGGTACGCGCTCACCAGCTGCAGCTCCTGGCCCAGGGTGGTGGCGGGGTCGTTCAGGCGCGGCACGGCGGCACGCAGGTAGGCGATCAGGCTGTCCAGCAGCCGTGTGGCCTGCGGCGAGCCGCTGCCCACCAGCGCGCGCACGTTGGCCAGGGTGTTGAACAGGAAGTGCGGCTGCACCTGGGCCTGCATCAGGTGCAGCCGGGCGTCCAGGGTCTGGCGTTCGAGTTCGCTGCGCTCCAGGCTGAAGGCCAGGGCCTGGTTGCGTGCCAGGGCTTCGCGCTGGCGCAGCATGGCGCCGAGTGCGATCCAGGGGCCGAAGAGGATGCCCAGGAAGGTGACGATGCCGTAACCCTGCAGCCGCTTGGGCTGGCTCCAGAACGGCCACTCGGTGCTGAGGCTGTAGCCGATGAAGGCGGCGATGGGAATGGCCAGCACCACGCCCATCAGCTGCCACACCCAGCGCGCCAGCCAGCGCGGCAGGCGCAGCGGCCATTGTTCGAAGACGCTGTAGGCCAGCACGGCCAGCAGCACCACGCTGCAGGTGCGTGTGAGCCAGGCCAGTGCCGGCGTGCCGGGGCCGATGGACATCAGCAGGCCCCAGCCCACGCCCAGCAGCAGGGCAAAGCGCAACCGACGCCAGCCCGGCCGCAGCGGCGCGCCACGCGGCGGGGCGGCTGGGGCAGCGGGTGTCATGCGCCGACGATAGTGCAGCCGCCGGCGTTCAAAGCCGCGGCAGCCACAGGCCCAGCGTGGCACCGACGATGCCCAGCGCCGTAAAGCCCGTGAGCACCAGCACCAGCGCCGTGGTGGCCCGGCGCAGGCCCTGACGTTCGGGCTGCGCCTGGGCGCGGAACACCAGCTCCAGTACCAGCAGCGGCAGCACGAACTGCGCGTAGGCCAGGGCCGTGAGCAAGGGGCCGGTGAAGGTCTTGGGGTCGAAGCCCACCGGCGCGCGGAAGATCAGCAACCAGGCCATCAGCCCGATGCGGAAGAACCAGACGCCGCTGACGGCCAGGAACAGGCGCAGGGCCCAGCGCCGGTGCACGTCGAAGCGGCGCGCGCGGGCATGGCGCCATGCCATCGCGGCGCAGACCAGGATCACCAGCGCGTTGAGCAGCGTGCCCGCCTTCTGCACGCCCACGCCCACGGTGCCGCGCGTCAGCATCATCACCACGCCACCCAGCGCCAGCACCGCCGCCGACAGCAGGTAGGCGCGGCCGTTCCAGCGGTGCAGCAGCGGCGCGCGCCGGCGCAGCGGTGGCAGCAATTGGATCAGCGCGCCCAGCACGATCAGCACCGTGAACAGCACGTGCGAGCCGAACACCACGTTGCCCAGCGTGTCGCCCGCCACCCAGCCGCGCCGCGTCACCTGGTTCCAGCGCTCCATGTGGCCCGACAGCGCGCCGCCGCCGTAGAAGCCGACGATGTAGGCGGCAAAGATCAGCTGGCCCACCATCGCCACGCCCAGCCAGGCGGCCACGGCCGTCTGAAGGGCCGGCCAGCGCCGGGGCGTGGGCACGGCAGCGGCCGTGATGGACATCGAAGGCATGAACGGGCTCCCAGGAGGTATCGGGAGCGCACTCTGCCCAGGCCAGGCCGGCGCCAACAGGCCCCGGCCGACCGGCTACGGCCGTCGGGTGTCGGGCCACGCCGGCGGCCGACCGGCGGCGGCCTCAGTTCGCGTTCAGGGCGCTCGCCGGCACGTTCACATAGGTGCTGGTGCCCGGCCGCAGCCACTGCAGCTGCATCGTCGCGCCGCCGCCGTTTTCGTAGTACTCGAGCGTGATGCTGCGCTTGCCGCTGCTCAGGCTGAAGGCCGACGAGGTGTTGGTGGTCGCGCCGTGGTCGGTCCAGTTGCTGATGCGCTGGGTGCCGTTCACCCACAGGCGCACGCCGTCGTCGCTGACGGTGCGGAAGCGGTAGCTGCCGCTGGAAGGAATGGTGATGGTGCCGGTCCAGCGCACGCTGAACTGGTCGGCCGGCACGCCGATGGCGGGCACGCCGGGCCAGCTGAAGTTCACCGCTTCGATGCGCTGCGCCAGCGGCGTGCCGCCGAGTGCAGTGCCGTTGTAGTAGCTGCCCAGCAGGCCCGCGCCGGTGGTGGCGGGTGTGGGCGCGTTGCCTTCTTCGCCGCCGGTTTCGCGCAGGTAGGCGGCCAGGTTGCTGACCTCGGCCGAGCTCGCGCTCAGGCCGGTGTGCGCGGTGATGGCGGCTTCCAGCGTGGCCGCGGAGCCGTCGTGCAGGTAGGGCGCCGTAGCCCACACGTCGCGCAGCGTCGGCACGTCGATGCCGGCCAGCGCGCCGTTCAGGCGGCTGCCGCTGGTGGCCTTCAGCGTGCCCACGTTGGCCGGGTTGTCGGCCGCGCTGCGCGTGTAGGCCGCACCGCTGTGGCAGTAGCCGCAGTTCAGGCTGGTGAACAGCGCCTTGCCCGTGGTGGCGGCGGCGCTGAGCGTCGTCGCACCGGGCCGCAGCGGGCTGGGGTCGAAGCGGTTGAGCGAGGCCACGTAGGCCGCCAGCGCGTCGAGATCGGCCGAGATGCCGGCCTTGGCATTGCCCAGCGGCTGGCTGCGCGTGCCGGTGTTGAACTGCGCATCGGTCATGAGACCCGTGCCGCCGGCCAGCGTGCGGATCTGCCCTTCGAAGTCCTGCACCTCGTCGAAGTTGTTGCTCCAGTGCAGGCGTCCTTGGCCGCCCGCGCGGCCACGCAGGCTGATGGTGTTGCGCAGGCCTTCGCCCTGGGCGCTCAGGTCCCACACGCGGCCGTCGTGGCCGCCGTCGCTGTGGCAGGTGGCGCAGCTCATGTAGGCGTCGCGTGCCAGGCGCGGGTCGCGTGCGTCGTAGAAGAACTGCTTGCCCTTCAGCACCGTGGCGCTGAGTTTTTCCGTCGCCACGCTGGCCCAGCTGGTGCTGGTGCCCGCGCGCAGTTCGCCGTTGCGCGTGAGCGGGGTGATGTCGGCCACCGTCACGCTGCGCGACATGAAGTTGTGGATGTAGAGCCTGCTGCCGTCGGCCGCCACCACCACGCCCTGCGGCGCGAGGCCGGCTTCGATGCGGAACAGCTCGGCGCCGCGGCGCGGGTCGATCACCGCCACCTGGCGGCTGGTCTCCAGTGCCACGAAGAGGTAGCTGCCGGTGCTGTCGAATGCGGCGGCGCTGGCCAGGCTGGCGTTGTCGTGGTCGACACGCAGCGCCGCTGCTTCCACCGGCGTTGCGCCGAGTTCGATGCGCGAGCTGATGGCACGTACGGTGTTCTGGAAGTTCAGCGCCAGGCCGTCGCGCCGCGTGCCGCGCGCGATGTTGTCCTGCTTCGACGGCAGCCAGGCAAAGCTGCCGTCCGGCGCGATGGCGGCCGCGCCCAGGTAGTTGGGGATGCCGCGGCCCTGGGTCTCGCTGTCGGCCCTGTTGCCGTGGGCGAGCCGCACGGTGCCGGCCAGGCTCAGGTTCGTGGTGTTGATCACCAGCAGCTCGCCACCACCCGATGTGGTGTCGACCGTCGCCGTGCTTTCGCCGGCCAGCGGCGGCGTGATGAAGCGCGAGACCAGCAGGCGCGCCGAGTCGCCGCTCACCGCCAGGTGGCGCGGGTTCGGGCCTACCGCCAGCGTCGCCAGCGTGGCGCCGGTGCTGCCGTTGAGCTTCAGCACCTGGCCCAACGCTTCCAGTGCGACGTAGGCGTTGCCGTCGGCCGCGATCACCAGCCCGTGCGGCTGCGACGCCCGCGGCAGCGCCGTGGTGCGGGTGACGGCCAGCGTGCCGGCGCTGATGACCGAGATCGAGGCGCCGTCGCGGTTCGTCGCCCACAGGCTGCCGTCGGCCGCGCGCGCGATGCTGCGCGGCGCGGCGCCGACCGCGATCTCCTTCAGCTTGGTGCTGGTGCCGGTGTCGAACACGCTGACCGTGTCGTTGTCGGCGTTCACCACCCACAGCCGCGCGGCCGCGCCGCTGCGCGGCTCCAGCAGCAGCGTGGCTGACGCGCGTGGCGCGTTCGCGGTGGCCGCGGCGTAGATCGCCTGCACGAAGCTCTTTGTCGCCGTGCTGCCGTCGGCGGCGCGCACCGTCAGCGTCACGGTGTACAGGCCCGCCGCCGCGTAGGCATGGGTGGTGGCGCTGCTGGCGCCGAAGCCGCTGCTGCTGCCGTCGCCGTAGTCCCAGCTGAACGTGAGCCCGGCGGCGTCGAGGCCCGGGGTCCAGCTGGCCGTGCTGCCGGCCGGCAGCGGTGCGGCGGCCAGCGCGCCGATGGCGGGCAGCGCGGCGTTCAGCAGGCGCGGCTGGAAGCTGGCGCTCTGCAGGAAGGCGGCGTCGGCAGCCTGCGCGTCGATCCAGACCTCGTTGTTGGCACGGTGACGCAGCACATAACCGGGGAAGTTCTTGGACCTCAGCGTCAGCCCCGCACCGGCCAGGCCGGCTTCGGGGCAGAAGGTGGCGTCGTTGGCGAACAGCGCGCTGTTGTCGTTGGTGCCCAGCTGCAGGCGGTAGCCGGCATGGCGCAGCCAGCGGCCGCCTGCGGCCACCGACTCCAGCGAGACGCAGCTGGCATCGGCCAGGCCATCGCGCACGATGAAGCGCGTCGCGGCCGGGGCCGAGGTGGCGCTGCCGGCGGCCAGCACGGCCAGGCCGCCCGCGTCCGTCGCCAGCGCCTGGCCGGGCGTGGCGCTGCTCTCGAACAGGTAGGTCTGGCCGCGCTCCAGCGTGGGCGCGGGCGGCGTCGGCGTCACGTTCAGGCCGATGCTGACGATCACGGCGCGCGAAGGCACGCCCTGCGCGTCCAGCGCGATCAGCTGGTAGTAGCCCGGAGGCACGGCCGCGTTGCTCGTGGGCAGCGTGGCAGCGAGCTGGTCGCCGGTTTGTGTGTAGGCCAGCTCCATGTAGCGCTGCCCGCTGTTGAACGAGTGCGTCACCGAGCCGTTGCCGATGAGCACCAGGCGCGACACCGCGCTCGCGTCGGCCATCTCCACCTGCAGCGTGTCGCCATGCGCGAAGGCCAGCGCGCTGATGCCGGTCATCACGGGCCGCGGCGCCAGTTGCGCCACCCCGTCCACGCTGCGGAACAGGTAGGGCGGGTAGTAGACCTCGGCGTTCTGGTTGTTCACCGGGCCGGGCGCGCCGCCGCCGGTGGACAGCACCGTGCCGTTGGGCAGCAGCAGCGTGGCCGAGTGGTAGACGCGGATCTGCGCCGCGCTGGCCCCCGTCGTCCAGGTGCCGGTGGCGGGGTTCCAGATCTCGGCGGCATAGACGGCATCGGCGCCGCCGTTGTTGCCGAGCCGGGTGCCGCCGGTGGCCAGCACCTGGCCGTCGGGCAGCACCACCAGGTTGATGTAGCGGCGGGCATGGGCCATCGGTGCGGTTTCGGTGAGCACCGGCGCCGCGCCGTTGATGTCGACCACGGTCGCCATGTTGCTGGCCGGGTAGCCGTCGCCGTTGAAGTAGCCGTTGCCGCCGGCCTGCAGGATCTTGCCGGGCGCGTACATCACGGCCGAGTTGGTGGCGCCCACGTTCACCGGCGCGCTCGTGCTGGCCGGCGTCTTGAACCTGCCGAGCACGGTGACGGCGCCGCTGCCGCCGTTGCCCGCCACGTCCAGCGTCCACATCGTCTCGGCCGAGATGCCGAAGACCTTGCCGTCGGGCGCCACCCAGGCGCGTGGGTAGCTGGCGCGCAGGTAGTCAGGCCCGAAGGCGTCGCGGCTGCGTGCGCCGGGCAGGCTCTGCCAGCCGACACCCGGCGTGTAGATCTCGGGTGTCATCGACACCGTGCCGTTGGCTATTGCCGTGTCGGGGTTGCTGACCATGCCTTCCTGGTACGGGTCCATGCCGCCCAGTATGAGGGCACGGCCATCGGGCAGCGTCAGCATGGTGGCGTACCAGCGCTGGTCGGCCAGTGGCGAGGCGTCGTTGACGGTGGCGCCGGTGGCGGGTGTCATCAGCACGCTGTTCACGGCCGAGTTGCCGCCGGTCACCATCAGCCGGCCGTCGGCCAGCCAGGCCGCGGTGCTGCAGAAGCTGTTGAAGCGGCCGGCTTCGAAAGACGTGGCATGGGCGGCGGCGCCGAAGCCGAGCGCGGGTGTCCATACGTCGTAGGTGCGGCCGTCCTGCGTGCCGGGCGTGTTGAGTGGCGTGCCGTAGGTCAGCACCTTGCCACTCGGCAGCAGCACCGCATGCAGGCCGTTCATGGGCCAGGCCTGGGTGGCCGACCACATGCCGCGCGTGGGTGCGTCGGCGGGGATGGCCAGGCCCTGCAGCAGCGGGTCGGCTTCCTGCGGCAGCGCCACGGCCAGCGTGGTGGTGGCGGCCTGGATGCGGGCGCGCTCGGCGCGTGCGCTGCTGCCGGTGGCGCTGCGCTCGTTGCCATCGCCGCCGCAGGACATCAGGGCGGCCAGCGCGACGAGCGTGAGCAGGCGGGTGGTCAGGTTCATGGGCGGGCTTTGTGCAAGACGGACGTGAGCTGCGTGATCTCGCGCGCCAGGCGCGTGCGGTCCACCGGCACGCCGGCAAAACGCTGCATGAGATCGCCGCGGGCGTCGAAGAGGTAGAGCGAGGTTCGGTGGTCGGCCGGGCGCGCGCCGTTCAGCGCCTGCATGCGTTCGAGCAGGCCGTGCACGCGCGCGGGCTCGCCGGTGGCGAAGTGCCAGCCGGGCTGGTCGGCGCCCATGCGGCGCGCGAAAGCGGCCAGCGTGGCCGGGGTGTCGTTGGCCGGGTCCACGCTGACCGACAGGAACACGGTGGCCGCGCGCACCGCGGGCGGCAGCGCCTGGCGCAGCTCGGCCAGCTCGCGCACCTGCACCGGGCAGATGGCCGAACAGCCGGTGAAGACGAAGTTCAGCAGCACGACGCGGCCCTGCGACGCCGCGGGCACCAGCGCCTGGCCGCGGTGGTCGGTGAGGGCCACGCCGCGCAGCGCCACCGGCTGCGCGTGGGCCGCCAGCGCGGCCAGCAGCAGGCCGACGGCCAGCGCCGCCGTGCGCGCGCCCGGCCTCACTGCGCGTTCAGGCTGCTGGCCGGCACCGCCACGTAGGTGCTGGTGCCGGGGCGCAGCCACTGCAGCTGCATCACCGCGCCGCCGCCGTTTTCGTAGAACTCCAGCGTGATGCTGCGTCTGCCGGAAGTCAGCCTGAACGAGGCCGAGGTGTCGGTGGTGGGGCCGTGGTCGGTCCAGTTGTTGATGCGCTGGGTGCCGTTCACCCACAGCCGCACGCCGTCGTCGCTGACGGTGCGGAAACGGTAGTTGCCGCTGGTGGGGATGGTGATGGTGCCGGTCCAGCGCACGCTGAAACCGTCGGCCGGCACGCCGATGGCCGGCACGCCGCTGCCCCAGTCGAAGTTCACGGCCTCGATGCGCTGCGCCAGCGGCGTGCCGGCCAGCGCGGTGCCGGCGTGGTAGCTGCCCAGCAGCCCGGCGCCGCTGGTGGCCGGCGTGCTGGCATTGCCTTCCTCGCCGCCCACTTCGCGCAGGTAGGCGGCCAGGCTGCTGGCGTTGGCGTCGCTGCCGGTGTAGCCCAGGTGGGCCTTGATGGCCGCTTCCAGCGTGGCGGCCGAGCCGTCGTGCAGGTAGGGCCCGCTGGACCACACGTCGCGCAGCGTGGGCACGTCGATGCCGCCCAGCGCGCCGTACAGGCGCGCGCCGCTGGTGGGCTTCAGTGTGCCCACGTTGGCCGGGTTGTCCACGCCGCTGCGGGTGAAGGCTGCACCGCTGTGGCAGAAGCCGCAGTTCATGCTGGTGAACAGGGTCTTGCCGGCGCTGGCCGCGCTGCTCAGCGTGCTGGCGCTGGGGCGCGACGGACTGGCGGCAAAGGCGTTGAGCGAAGCGACATAGGCCGCCAGCGCGTCGAGATCGGACGAGGCACCCACCTTCGGGTCGCCCAGCGGCTGGCTGCGCGTGCCGGTGTTGTAGAGCGCGTCGCTCATCAGGCCGCTGCCGCCGGCCAGGGCGCGGATCTGGCCTTCGAAGTCCTGCACCTCATCAAAATTGTTGCTCCAGTGCAGCCGGCCCTGCGCGCCGCTGCGGCCGCGCAGGCCGATGGTGTTGCGCAGGCCTTCACCCTGGCCGGTCAGGTCCCACACGCGGCCGTCCTGCGCGCCGTCGTTGTGGCAGCTGGCGCAGCTCATGTAGCGGTCGCGCGCCAGGCGGGTGTCGCGGGCGTCGTAGAAGAACTGCTTGCCGCGCAGCACCGTGGCGCTGAGCTTCTCGGTGGCCACCGCGTTCAGCGTGGCCACCGGCGTGGCGCCGGCCAGGCCCTGCTGCACCAGCGGCGACAGGTCAAACACGCTCACCGTGCGGTCCATGAAGTTCTGCACGTAGAGCGTGCGCCGGTCGGGCGACACCAGCAGCGCCTGAGGTGCCCGGCCCGTGTCGATGCGGAACAGCTGCGTGCCCTGGTGCGCGTCGAGCACGGCCACCTCGCGGCTGGTTTCCAGCGCGACGAAGAGGAACAGTCCCAGCGGGTCGAAGGCGGCGGCGCTGGCCAGGCTGGCGTTGTCGTGGTCGATGCGCGCGGGCAGGTCTTCGGCCTGCGCGCCGATGTCGATGCGCGAGCTGATGGCGCGCACGGTGCTCTGGAAGTTCAGCGCCAGGCCGTCGCGCTGGCCGCCGCGCAGGATGTTGTCCTGCTTGCCGGGCACATAGGCCTGGGTGCCATCGGGCGAGATGGCGGCTGCGCCCAGGTAGTTGGGGATGCCGCGGCCCTGGTTCTCGGCGTCGGGCTTGTCGCTGTGCGCGAGCTTCAGCGTGCGCAGCAGGGCCATCGTGCCGCTGTTGACCACCACCACCTCGCCACCCGCACCGGCGGTGGTGACGTTGGCCGTTCCTTCACCCGGCAGCGGCGGTGTGATGAAGCGCGAGACGTAGGCGGTGCTGCCATCGGCGGCCACGGCCACGTGGCGCGGGTTGGCGCCGACGGCCAGCGTGGCGCCCAGCGCGTTGGTGCTGGCGTTGATCTTCTGCAGCAGGCCACTGGCCTCCAGCACCACCAGCGCACTGCCGTTGGCGCGCGCGAAGGCCAGGCCGTGCGGCTGCGAAGCGCGCGGCAGCGTGATGGTGCTGGCCACCGCGAGCGTGGTCGGGCTGATCACGCTCACCGTCGCCGAGCCCTTGTTGGCCACCCAGATGTTGCCGTTGGGCGCCACCGCCAGCGTGCGTGGGCCGCTCCCTACCGCAATCTCGGCCAGCTTGGCGCGTGTGACGCTGTCGAACACGCTGACGGTGTCGGTATCGGGGTTGGCCACCCACAGGCGCGCATTGGCGCCGCTGCGCGGCTCCAGCGCCATCGCCGACGACATCGTGGGCGCCGTGGCGGTGGGCGCCAGGTAGGTCTGCACGGTGACCGTCTGGTACTGCACGTTGCCCAGCGCGTCCTGCGCCGTCACCGTGGCGACGTAGACGCCGGGTGCGCCGTAGACATGGCTGGCGCTGCCGCTGGCCGAAGGCGCGCTGGCCGGGCTGCCGTCACCGAAGTTCCAGCTGTAGGTGATGCCGCCGTTGCCGCTGCTGGCGCTGGCGCTGAAGCTCACGCTGCCGCCGCTGACCACGGGCGCCGGTGTGGGCGGGGTGTCGAGCGTGAGGGCGCCGCCGGCCGACACCGTCCAGGTGAAGCTGGCGCTGGCGCTGTTGAGGCCGTCGCTGGCGGCCAGGCTCACGTTGTAGATGCCGGCCACCGTGGGCGTGCCGGTGATGCGGCCGCTGCTGCCATCGATGGCCAGGCCGGGTGGCAGGCCGCCGGCGCTGAAGGTGAGCGGGTCGCCGTTGGGGTCGCTGGCGCTGAGCGCCAGGTCCACCGTGGCGCCGGTGGCGCCGGCCTGGTTGCCGGGGGACGTCAGCACCGGCTGCACCGCGGTGTTGAGCGCCGGCGCCACGTTCACGCGCACGAGTTTGGCCACCGAAGGCACGCCGGCGTCGTCGATGACGAACAGCATCCAGGTGCCGGGTGGCACGTCGGAGGCACGCGCGGGTATCTGCACCGCCAGGTTGCCACCGGTGGCGCTGAAGGGCAATTCGACGAAGCGCTGGTTCATGTTCCAGCCGTGTGTCACCGAGCCGGTGGCGACGAAGGTGACACGCGCCACCGGGCGGCCACTGGTGACGGCCAGCTGCACCGTGCGGCCGGGGTCCACCACGGTGGGCGCGCTGTCGATCACCGGCCGCGCGGCCAGCGTGGCGTCGGCCTCGAACAGGTAGGGCGGGTAGAAGACTTCGCCGTTGGTGTTGTTCTGCGGGCCGGGCGCGCCGCCGCCGGCTACCAGCACGGTGGCGTCGGGCAGCAGCAGGCTCACGCTGTGGTACAGGCGTGCCTTCACGTGCGTGGCGCCCACGGTCCACTGGCCGGTCTGCGGGTTCCAGGTCTCGGCCTGGTAGCTGGCGTTGTTGATGTCGTTCCACACCGGGCTGCCGCCGGTGGCCAGCACACGCCCGTTGGGCAGCACCGTGGCGGTGGCCAGGCGGCGCTGGGCAGCCATGGCCGCCGTCACCGTGACGCTGGGCGTGGCGCCGTTGATGTCGATGACGAGGGCGCCGTTGCTGTTGCCGCCGAACTGCAGGATGCGGCCGGGGCTGAACATCGCGGCGCTGGAATCGCTGCCGGTGTTGGCGGCGGCGAACTGGCCCGCCATCGTGATGCTGCCGGTGCCGGCCGCGTTCACGTAGTACATGCGGCCCGCGCTGTCGTAGCCGAACACACGGCCGTCGGGCGCGATGAAGTTGCGCGGGTACATGAAGTCCAGCGTGCTGGTGTTGGCGCCGGACAGCAGGCGGTAGCTGCCGTCGGCCTGGCGCACTTCGGGGCGGTCGGTGCCGCTGCTGCCGCCCTGGATGTACATCTCGCCGTTCAGCAACGTGGTGGAGCTGGAGTACCAGCGCGCCCGGTTCATGTTGCTGCCGCGCGTGAGCGTGCGCGTGCTCACGTCGAAGACGTTGCTGCTGTTGTTGCCGGTGTTGGTGGTGCCGGTGCCGGTCCAGTTGTCGCCGCCGTTGATCACCACCGCGCCGCCGCCCGGCAGCACCAGCTGCGAGCTGCAGAAGATGTCGGTGCCGGTGCCATTGGCCATGGTGAGATGGCTGCCGTCGGCCGGGTCCCAGACGTTGTAGATGAAGAAGGCGGTCTGGGTGCCGTCGGTCTTCGTGCCGTAGCTCATGACGCGGCCATCGGGCGTGAGCACCACATGCAGCGGGATCAGCGGCCAGTCCTGCACCGGGCCGAACATGCCCTTCGTAGGCGCGTCGGCCGGGATCGGTGTGCCGCCGGGCAAAGCAGCCATGCGCCTGGCGCGCCCCTCGCTGGCCGCCGCGCTGGCCTTGTTGTCAGCATTGCTGGAGTTGTCGCTGCCGCCGCAGGATGCGAGCAGTAGCGCCGTGATGACGGCAGACAACGCCGGCAGGCCGGCAGTGCGGATGTTTTGCATGGGGAGCCCTCGGCAGGTCGGCACTCGAAGGGCGCCGTAACCGCTGGATACAGTGTTGCCAAAGGTGCTTTGTGTGCCCACCCCGCGGCTTGGGGGTTGGGCCCCGCGCGGCGGGCCGGAGCGTGCGAAAACCCCGGGCCAAGGCCATCGCCCGGCCGTCACGCGCCGGTCGGGGTCGACCCCTAGAATGCCCCGCCTTCCCTACCCGAAGGCCTGCATGTCGACCGGTGTCATCCGTATCCGTGGTGCGCGTCAGCACAACCTCAAGAACCTCGACCTCGACATCCAGACCGGTGAACTGACCGTCGTCACCGGCCCCAGCGGCAGCGGCAAGAGCAGCCTGGTCTTCGACACCCTGTACGCCGAAGGCCAGCGGCGCTACGTCGAGACCTTCAGCGCCTACGCGCGCCAGTTCCTGGACCGCATGGACCGGCCCGCGGTGGACCGTGTCGACGGCGTGCCGCCGGCGATTGCCATCGACCAGACCAACCCGGTGCGCACCTCGCGCTCGACGGTCGGCACGATGACCGAGCTGAACGACCATCTCAAGCTGCTGTTCGCGCGCGCCGCGCAGCTGTTCGACAAGCAGACCGCACTGGCGGTGCGGCACGACACGCCGGAGACCATCTACGCCGACCTGCTGGCGCGTGCGGCGGCGGCGGGTGACCCGCGCCTGGTGTTCACCTTCCCCGTCGAGCTGCCGGCCGACACCACGGCCGAGCAGCAGGAGCAGTGGCTGGCGGCGAGCGGCTTCACACGCGTGCAGGCCGAACGCATCGACGGCAAGCGCAAGATCCTGGACGTGGTGGCCGACCGCCTGCGCATCGCGGGGGCCGAACGCGTGCGCGTGATGGAGGCCATCGAGCTGGCGCTGAAGCGCGGCAGCGGCAGGCTCTCGGTCCATGTCGGCGAGGGCGCCGATCTCTGGCGCTACAGCACCGGCCTGCACTGCCCCGAGAGCGACCTGCGCTACGCCGATCCGCAGCCGGCGATGTTCAGCTTCAACAGCGCCTACGGCGCCTGCGACACCTGCCGCGGCTTCGGGCGCGTGATCGGCGTCGACATGGGCCTGGTCATTCCCGATGGCCGCAAGACGCTGCGCAGCGGTGCCATCAAGCCGTTGCAGACACCGGCCTGGAAGGACTGCCAGGACGACCTGATCAAGTACGCCGGCGAGGCCGGCATCCCGCGCGACAC
>CAYREA010000048.1:0-27880 GCA_964423075.1 uncultured Rubrivivax sp.
CGGCATCATCATCGGCCCGCAGCAGGACATCCCGGCGCCGGACGTGAACACCAACGGCCAGATCATGGCCTGGATGATGGACACGTACTCGATGAACACCGGGTCCACCGCCACCGGCGTGGTCACCGGCAAGCCCATTCACCTGGGCGGCAGCCTGGGCCGCGTGAAGGCCACCGGCCGCGGCGTGTTCGTCACCGGCAGGGAAGCGGCCCGGCGCATCAACCTGAACCTGGAAGGCGCGCGCGTCGCGGTGCAGGGCTTCGGCAACGTGGGCTCGTCGGCCGCCGAGCTGTTCGCACAGGCCGGCTCGAAGATCGTCGCCGCGCAGGACCACACCGGCACCATCTACAACAACAACGGCTTCGACCTGGCCGACATCACGGCCCACGTGAAGGCCACCGGTGGCGTGGGCGGCTTCAAGGGCGCCGAGCCGATGGGCAACGAGGAGTTCTGGGACGTCAACTGCGACATCCTGATCCCCGCCGCCCTGGAAGGCCAGATCACCGCCGAGCGCGCCCGCCGCGTGAAGGCCAAGCTGGTGCTCGAAGGTGCCAACGGCCCCACCGTGCCCAGCGCCGACGACATCCTGGCCGACCGCGGCATCCTGGTGGTGCCCGACGTCATCTGCAACGCCGGCGGCGTGACGGTCAGCTACTTCGAATGGGTGCAGGACTTCTCGTCCTTCTTCTGGACCGAGGACGAGATCAACGTGCGCCTGGACAAGATCATGATCGGTGCGCTGAAGAAGATCTGGGACACCGCCGACCGCCACAAGATCACCCTGCGCACCGCCACCTTCGCGGTGGCCTGCGAGCGCATCCTCACGGCGCGCGAAGAGCGCGGGCTGTACCCCTGATTCAGCGCGGCAGGCTGAACACGATCACGAAGCGGCCGTCGGCCTCGCGCCGCACGCCCAGCCGCCCGCCCAGCTGGCGCGCCACCTGGGCCACGATGGCCAGGCCCAGCCCGCAGTGGCCCAGTTCGCTGCGTGTGCGCGTCAGGCGCACGAAGGGCTGCTGGGCGCGCTGGAACTCTTCTTCGCTCATGCCGCGGCCGCCATCGCTGACGCACAGTTCGGCGCCCTGCGGCGTGGCCCGCAGCCCCACGCCCACCGGCACCGCGCCGTAGGCCAGCGCGTTGTCCACCAGGTTGGCCAGCAGGCGCTGCACCGCCAGGTCGGGCGCCAGCTGTTCCACCTCGTCCAGCTGCAGCTGCAGCGGCGGCTGCTGGTCGGCGTAGCGGTGCAACACCCGGCGCACGCTGTCGACCAGCGGCGCCGGTTCGCCCAGCGCCGCGCCGGTGTCGCCCTGCACATAGGCCAGGAACTGGTTGACGATGCGCTCCAGCGCCAGCAGGTCGGCCGTCAGCGCGTCGGCCAGGGCCGGCTCGCATTGCGTTTCGGCGCGCAGGCGCAGGCGGGCCAGCGGCGTGCGCAGGTCGTGCGACACGCCGGCCAGCAGTTGCTGGCGCGCCTGGGCGGCCGCGGCGGTCTGGTGCGCCAGCTGGTTGAAGGCCTCGATCAGTGCCTGCAGCTCCGCGCTGGCATCACCACGCAGCGGCAGCGGGCGCAGCGTGCCTTGCTGCGCCGCCAGCGCGCGCGCCATCTCGCCGATGGGGCGCGCGATCAGCCGCACCGAGACCAGCAACGCCGACACGGTCACCACCGCCAGCAGCACCAGCCACACGGTGAGCGTGCCCGACAGTGCGGCCGGTGGCAGTTGCAGCGTGCGCTGCACCCACCACACCTGCCCGTCCAGCGGCAGGCGGAACACGATGGCACCCCCCTCTTCGCCCGGGGGCTCTTCGGCCAGCACACGCGTCTGTTCGGTGGACAGGCGCTGCGCCAGTGCCGCCCGTTCGGCGGCAGGCACGGCCTGCAAGGCGATGCCGATCTGCTCGGCCTGCTCGGCGGCGGCATCCAGGGTCTCGGCCGCCACGGGCTTGAGCCACAGGGCCAGCACCACGGCCTGCGCGGCGAAGGACAGGAGCGCGATCAGCACCACGCCGCCGGTCAGGCGGCCCACCAGCGACCAGGAGCGCGGCGCCCTAACCGCCCCGGGCATGCGGCACGAACATGTAGCCGTGGCCGCGCACGGTCTGGATGTAGCGCGGCATGGCCGGGTCGGGTTCCACCAGCTTGCGCAGGCGCATCACCGCCACGTCCACCGTGCGCGCCAGCAGCACCTCTTCGCGCGCGTGCGACACGGACAGCAGGCGTTCGCGCGAGATCGGCACGTTGGGGCTGGTGACGAGTTCGGCCAGCATCGCGTATTCCACGGTGCTCAGCACGCGCACACCGCCGTCGGCCGCCACCAGGCTGCGCGTGGCGGGCTGGAAGCGGTAGGGGCCGATGGCCACGTCCTGCTCGTAGGCGATGGGCACGCCCGGCGTGCTGCTCACGCGCCGCAGCACGGCGCGGATGCGCGCCAGCAGCTCGCGCGCCGAGAAGGGCTTGCCCAGGTAGTCGTCGGCGCCCATTTCCAGGCCCAGCACGCGGTCGATCTCTTCGGTGCGCGCGGTGAGCAGGATGATGGGCACGCGGTCGCCCTCGGCGCGCAGGCGCTGGCAGGCCTGCAGACCGGATTCGCCGGGCAGCGTGACGTCCAGCACCACCAGGTCGGGGCGCAGGCGGTGGATGCGGCGCATCAGGTCCTCGGCGCTGGGCATGGCCGTCACCGCCATGCCCTGCTTTTCCAGGTAGCTGCTGAGCATGTCGCGCATCGCGCTGTCGTCCTCGACGACGAAGAGGTGGTAGGGCTTGGTGGCTTCCATGGCACTCAGGGTAGGCGCTCGCCGCCGCGGGCTTGTGGTCGCGGCGATGTCGGTAGATGACACCGTGTGACGCCTGCGGGTTCCCTGCCCAGGGCTGCGCCGGCGCGCCGCTTCCCGCCCTGCCGGGCGGGCGGTCACGGCAAGTCATAATCCCAGGCTGGGCGGAAACCGTGCATGACGCGCGTGGCGCTGCAATCCCGTCCTGCCAAGGCCTTCAAGGATCCTCGATGACTTCTGTGCCCATTTCCCGCCGGTCTGCCCTGCTTGCGACGGCCACCTCTCCTTTTTGGCTCAGCGCCTGCGGCGGCGGCGGCAGCGACAGCGGCGACGGCGGCAGTGGCGGCGACACCTTCGTCCGCGCCATCAACCTGACCACCGACCTGCCCAGCGCAGACCTCTACATCGGCGACGTCAAGCAGTTCAGCGCGCTGAACACCGATGTGATGGCCAACAACATCATGCTGGTCGCCAACACCTACTCGGTCAACGTGAAGAGCGCAGGGGACACGACCGCCCTGTTCACGGGCTCGTACTCCCTGTCGCGGGATCAGAAGGCCACGGCCGTCATCTGGGGGCGCAAGTCTTCACTGCGCGTGTCGACGCTGGGCGAGGCCTTCGACACGGCCAACCTCACCGCCCCGAACTGCCAGATCCGCATCTTCAATGCCACGGTGGACGGTGGTGCGGTGGACGTCTACATCACGGTGCTGCCGGTCGATCCGCGCGACCCGCCGACCGTCACCCGCGGCGGCCTGGTGTCGGGCGCGCTGGCCGGTTTCACCGATTTCGCCGCCGGCACGTACTCGGTGCTGGTGACGGGCCAGGGCGACCCCTATGACGTGCGCCTGAGCATCCCGGCGATCACCGTCACCGAGAAGCAGTTCTATACCCTGGTGCTGACGCAGGCCGGCGTGGGCGGCGTGCTGCTCAATGGCACCCTCATCGCGCAGCAGGCTGCCAGTGTTTCGGCCAAGAGCAACAAGGCCCGCGTGCGGCTGGTGGCCAGCGTGGCCGGCGGCGCGCTCGTCACGGCCAGCCTGGGCGGCACCGCGGCCTTCAGCGACTTCCGTTCACCGACGGCGCGCGGGTCCGGCGGCTACGTGCTGGTCGATGCCGGCGACACCGCCGTCAGCGCCACGGCCAACGGCACCGCCTTCGGCGTCGGTACGAAGACTTTCGCCGTGGGCCAGGACTACACCCTGCTGGCCTGGGGCCCGGCCAACGATCCCCGCCTGGACCTGCTGGCCGACGACAACCGGCCGCCGAGCACCGCTGCTTTCGCGAAGATCCGGCTCGTCAATGGCCTGTCGGGTTCGGGCCTGGCCTCGATCCTGCTGAACAGCAGCGTCACGCCCAACCAGACTTCGGACGTCGCCGGCGGCGAGGCTTCGGCCTACGCCAACCTCACGGCTTCGGGCATCTCGACGCTGCAGGCCACGTCGAACCAGCAATCCGACCCCTTGTTCACGCTCAGCTCCACCAACAACATCTCGCTGCTGGTGGCGCAGGGCGTCTACACGCTGTTCCTGCTGGACGGCGCCACCGACCCGACCGGGCGCCTGACGAAAGACCGCTGATGGCACTGGGGGACGCAGTCGCCGGGGCCGGCGAGGCTTCGTACGTCATCGACGTCACCGAGGCCGATTTCCAGGCCGAGGTGCTCGAGCGTTCGCTCGAAGTGCCGGTGCTGCTGGACTGCTGGGCCCCCTGGTGCGGGCCGTGCCGTTCGCTGGGCCCGGTGCTGGAGAAGCTGGCCGGCGCCTACGGCGGCCGCTTCGTGCTGGCCAAGATCAACACCGACGAAGCGCCCAACCTGTCGGCGGCGCTGCGCATCCGCAGCATTCCGCTGGTGGTGCTGTTCGTCGGCGGCCGGCCGGTGGACCAGTTCCTGGGCGCCCTGCCCGAAGGCCAGGTCCGCGAGTTCCTGGACAAGCACCTGGGCGCGGCAGCACCTGAAGACGGCGCCGAGCCCGAGCCCGAGTTCGGCCCGCTCGACGAAGCCGCCATGCTGATCGAGGAAGGCGCGCTCGACGAAGCGCGCGCCATCCTGGACGCCACACCGGCCGAAGCGCGCGACGAGCAGCACGCCAGGCTGCTCAAGCGCCTGCAGCTGGCCGCCGACGCGCCCGAGGGCGACGCCGAAGCCTTCGCTGCCCGCATCGCCGCCAACCCGCGCGATTTCGAAGCGCGTTTCGGCCTGGCCGCCATCCTGGCCCATGCCGGCGACTTCAAGGCCGCCTTCGAGCAGCTGCTCGAGGTGGTGCTGCGCGACAAGACCGAAGGCAAACCCCACCGCGAGCGAGCGCGCCTGCAGCTCGTCGAGTGGTTCGAGGTCTGCCCCGATCCCGAGGTCGTCAGCTCCGGCCGGCGCTACCTGGGCATGTACCTCAACTGAGGCCCGCGAGCAGCTCGGCATTGCCGCCGGCTGCCGCCGTGTTCACCGTCACCGTCTGCTCCGCGCAGAAGCGATACAGGTAGTGCGGCCCGCCGGCCTTGGGCCCGGTGCCACTCAGGCCCTCGCCGCCAAAGGGCTGCACGCCCACCACGGCGCCGATCATGTTGCGGTTGACGTAGACGTTGCCGATGCGCGCCTGGTCCGCAATGCGCTGGGCGCGGCTGTCGATGCGCGTCTGCACACCGAGCGTCAGGCCGTAACCCAGTGCGTTGATCTGGCGCACCACCTCGGCCACTTCGCCGCTCCAGCGCACCACGTGCAGCACGGGGCCGAAGATCTCGTGCTTGAGATCGGCGATGCGCGCAAGCTCGAAGGCCACCGGCGGCACCAGGCGGGCGAAGCCGGCGCTCACCTTCGTCTCGCCCAGCAGCTTGGCTTCAGTGCGCAGGCGTTGCACATGGGCGCTGATGCCGGCGTAGGCCTCGTCGTCGATCACCGGGCCCACGTCGGTGGCCAGCAGCGCCGGGTCGCCGACGTTCAGCTCGGCCAGTGCGCCGCGCAGCATCTCGATCACGCCGTCGGCGATGCCTTCGTGCACACACAGCAGGCGCAGGGCGCTGCAGCGCTGGCCGGCGCTGCGGAAGGCGCTCTGCACCACGGCGTCGATCACCTGCTCGGGCAGCGCGGTGCTGTCCACGAGCATGGCATTCAGGCCGCCGGTCTCGGCGATCAGCGGCACGATGGGGCCGTCCTTGGCCGCCAGCGTGCGGTTGATCAGGCGTGCCACCTGGGTGCTGCCTGTGAAGCACACGCCGGCGGTGAGTGGATGGGCCACCAGCGCGGCGCCAACGGTTTCGCCCATGCCGTGCAGCCAGGCCACCGCGTCGGCCGGCACGCCCACCTCGTGCAGCAGGGCGACGAAGCGACGCGCCACCACCGGCGTCTGCTCGGCGGGTTTGGCGGCCACGGTGTTGCCGGCAACGAGTGCCGCCACCACCTGGCCCGCAAAAATGGCCAGCGGGAAGTTCCAGGGGCTGATGCAGACGAAGACGCCACGGCCGTGCAGGCGCAGGACGTTGCTTTCGCCGGTGGGGCCGGGCAGCAACTGCTCCTGCAGGCGCGCTTCGGCCTGGTCGGCGTAGTAGCGGCAGAAGTCCACCGCCTCGCGCACCTCGGCCACGCAGTCGCCCAGGGTCTTGTGGGCTTCCTTGACGAGCAGGCCGCAGAACTCGGGCAGGCGCGCTTCCAGCGCGTCGGCGGCCCGGCGCAGCAGCGCGGCGCGCTCGGCCACGGGCCGCGTGGCCCAGGCGTCGATGCCGGCATGCAGGCGCGTCATGGCGGCGGCCACCTCGTCGCCGCTGGCCATCGAAACCGGCTCGACACGGGTGGTGACCACGGCCGCGTCCAGCGGCGCGCGCATCGCCAGGCAGGCCAGGTCCACACCGCGTGAATTGGGTCGGCCCGGGCCGTACAGCGCCTCGGGCAGCGGCAGGGCCTGCTCGGCTTGTGCCGCCAGCGGCGAAGCCAGCAGCTCCTCGGCGCTGACGGCCTCGTCGGCCAGCTGGTGCACGAAGGACGAGTTGGCACCGTTCTCCAGCAGCCGGCGCACGAGGTATGCCAGCAGGTCGCGGTGTTCACCCACCGGCGCGTAGACGCGGCAGGGCACCGTGCCGTCGGCCAGCACTTCACGATAGACCCCTTCGCCCATGCCGTGCAGGCGCTGCATCTCGAAGGCCGCGCCGGCCTTGCGCGCCAGCTGCAGGATGGCCGCGATGGTGCCGGCGTTGTGGGTGGCGAACTGCGGGTAGATCACGTCGTGGTGGCTCACCAGCCGTTCGGCGCAGGCCAGGTAGCTGATGTCGGTGTGCTCCTTGTGCGTGAACACCGGGTAGCCGGGCAGGCCGCCTTCCTGCGCGCGCTTGACCTCACCATCCCAGTACGCGCCCTTCACCAGCCGCACCATGAAACGCAGGCGGTAGGCACGCGCGATGCGGGCCACCTCGTCCACCACGGCCAGGGCGCGCGTCTGGTAGGCCTGCACGGCCAGGCCGAAGCCTTGCCAGGTGGGGAAGCGCCGGGCGATGTCGGCCGCCACGGCTTCGAAGAGTTCCAGCGACAGCTCCAGCCGGTCGCTCTCTTCGGCATCGATGGTCAGGTTGAGGTTGGCCAGCGCCGCCTGCTCCACCAGCGACGTGACACGCGGCATCAGCTCGGCGAAGACGCGCTCGCGCTGCGCATCCTCGTAGCGGCTGAAGAGCGCGCTGAGCTTGATCGAGATGCCGTCATGCGTCATCGGCGACGTGGCCACGCGGCCGGCGCCGATGGCCTTGATGGCGCTGCGGTAGCTGGCGAGGTAACGCTCGGCATCGTGTTCGGTGCGCGCGCCTTCGCCCAGCATGTCGTAGCTGAAACTCAGGCGCGGCAGCACACGGCGCTGGGCGTCGGCCTCTTCCATCGCTTCCTGGATGGTGCGGCCCAGCACGAACTGCCGGCCCAGCAGCTGGATGGCGCGCACCGTGGCCGCCACCACCGTGCGCGAGCCCAGGCGCTGCAGCAGGCCGGGCGGGTTCTCGCTCTCGGGCAGGAACTTCTTGGACAGCGAGATCGCGCTGGCCGACAACTGCGCCAGCATCTTGTGCGGGCCGCTGTCGCCGGCGCTCTCGAAGTCGGCGCGGCCCAGCTGGTCGGCCGTCAGCGCGATGGCGGTTTCAGCGTCGGGCACGCGCAGCAGCGCTTCGGCCAGGCGCATCAGCGCCAGGCCTTCGGCGCTGCTGATGGGGTATTCGCGCAGCAGGCTTTCCATGGCCCAGAAGGGCGCCGGCTTGTCGCGCACCGCCTGCACCCAGGGCCGCGCCGCGGTGATGACGCCGGGCCAGTCGAGCCGGCCTTGCAGCGCGGCCAGCGAGGCGGCCACCACGTCGGCTTCGGGGCGGTACGGAAAGGGCAGGCGGGGGCTGGACATGGCACGGTCTCCGCGGGAAAAAGGCGAAGCGCGCAGCTTATGCGGGCCAGGGCCGCATCGGATTCGGAATTCCCTGCGCCTGGCCGAGAATCCGTCGCCATGACCTCCATCGACACCATAGACCGCCGTATCCTGCGCGTGCTGCAGGCCGACGGCCGCATCAGCAACCTGAAGCTCGCCGAGGAGGTGCACCTGTCACCCACCGCGGTGCTGGAGCGCGTGAAGCGCCTGCACCGCGACGGCTACATCCTGGGCTACGAGGCGCGCCTGAACCCCGCCAAGCTGGGCGCCGGGCTGCTGGTCTTCGTCGAGATCCTGCTCGACCGCACCGTGCACGACGTGATGGACAGCTTCAAGGCCGCCGTGCAGGTGCGCCCCGAGATCCTGGAAGCGCACCTGGTGGCCGGCGGTTTCGACTACCTGCTGAAGACGCGCGTGGCCGACATGGCCGCCTACCGGCAGTTCATCGGCAGCGTGATCTGGACCCTGCCCGGCGTGCGCGAGACGCGCACCTACGCCGTGATGGAAGAGGTGAAGTCGGTGACGGCGCTGAATGTCTAGCGGCGCTCAGCGCCGAAGGCGGCCGCCCGACAGGATGGCCAGCTCGACGAAGCGCGTGCCGCGGTGCTGGGCCTTGTCGAAGCTGATGCGCAGGCCGCCCGCGTTCAGGTTGCCCACCCGCTCCAGGGCGTCGACCAGCGCGTCGCCGCGGGCCGGGTCGTCCACCTGCTGCAGGGCGCGCACGGCGATCTGCATCGAGAGATAGGCTTCGAGCCCGGGCGCCGAGGCGCGTGCGCCCGGCACCCGCTGCAGCGCGCGCCGGTAGCTGGCGCACAGGGCCAGCTTGGGGTCATCGGGCGAGGGCATCACCTGCGAGAACACCATGCCGTCGGCCTGCGCACCCAGGGCCGCGTGCACCTGCGTCGGATGCAGCAGCGACAGCGCGTAGATGCGCCCCGCCGGCAGCCCCGCCGCCCGCAACTGGCGGACCACCTGCACCGCGCCTTCACCCCCACCGGCCACCACCACCGCGTCGGGCGTCTGGGCCAGCACGGCCTTCACACCACGCGCGGCGTCCTTGCCGTCGGCGGCAAACGACTCGGCGCGCACCGGCTGCAGGCCGAGCGTTTGCGAGGCGGCGGACAGGCGCTGCCACAGGTCGCTGCCGGTGGCGTTGGCCACGAACATCACGCCCAGGCGCAGCGCGCGGATGGTGGCCAGGTGCTTGCCGATGTAGGCCACCTCGTCGCCCGAGCTGGCGGCGTTGAAGAAGGTCCAGCGGTGGTAGCCGCGCTGGTTCTCGGCGCCCGAGCGCGCACCGATGATGGGCGTGCGCGTCTCCTCGGCCCAGGGCATCAGCAGCGCCAGGCTCGGGCTGCCCACGGGCGCCACCAGCGCCACCGCACCTTCGGCCGTGCGCAGGTGGCGGGCATGCGCCAGGCAGCGCTGCGGGTCGTAGTTGTCGTCCATCGACACCAGCTTCAGCGGCCGGCCGCGCACGCCGCCCTGGGCGTTGATCTCGGCCATGGCCGCGTCGAGCGCGGCCTTCATTTCGGTGGCCAGCTCGGCCATCGGGCCGGTGGCCGGGTAGGGGTGGCCCAGCACGATGGGCGGGCTCGTCGGCGCCGCCTGCGCCCGCACCAGGCCGGCGGCGGAAGCCCCGGCCAGCGCGGCGCGCAGCAGGGCCCGTCGCGTCGGCAGCGGGACTATCGGGTCGGGTGGGTGCATCGGCGTGATGGCAACGCTGTCGGGGCGCGCGCGATCCTAGACGAGCGTCGTGCCTGCCGGGGCTTCGGGCTTGCCCGCCCCCCGGGAATGCGGGTCAATGCAGCGTGCTGCGCTGCGCGCGCAGCCACTCACCGGCAGCCGCTTCCGACAGCGGCTGGGCCAGGTGGAAGCCCTGGCCGTAGTCGCAGCCCAGCTCGCGCAGCTGGTCCATCTGCGACTGCGTCTCGATGCCCTCGGCCACCACCACCTTGTGCAGCGTGCCGCCGAGCTGGATGATGGCGCTGACCACCGCTGCGTCGGCGCTGCCCTGCTGCAGGTGGGCGACGAAGCTGCGGTCGATCTTCAGGCTGTCGATGGGCAGCTTGGACAGGTGGGAGAGGCTCGAATAGCCGGTGCCGAAATCGTCCACCGCCAGGTGCGCGCCCAGGCGCCGCAGGTCGTTCAGCGTGGCCACGGCGTTGTCGATCTGGGACATCAGGATGTTCTCGGTGAGCTCCAGCGTCAGGTGCTCCGGGCGCAGCCCGGCCTCGACGATGGCGCGGCTCACGCGTGCCACCAGCGCCGGGTGCGCCAGGTCGTGCGCCGAAAGGTTCACGCTCATCGTCAGCTCGGCCAGCGTGGGGTCTGACAACTGCCACTGGCGCAGCTGGCGGCAGGCGCAGTGCATGACGAAGTCGGACAGCTGCAGCATCAGCCCGCTCTCTTCGGCGATGCCCAGGAAGTCGGCCGGCACCAGCGTGCCGTCCTGCGGGTGCTGCCAGCGCACCAGGGCCTCGAAGCCGTGCAGCCGGCGCTGCCCGCCGTCGATGCGGAACATGGGCTGGTACACCACCGCCAGCTGGCCCTTGTCGACGGCGCCCCGCAGCTCGCCTTCGAGGCGCAGGCGTTCGGACACCGCCTTGTGCAGGCTGGTGTCGAAGATGGCGTAGCGTGCCTTGCCCGCGGCCTTGGCCTTGTACATGGCGGTGTCGGCGTCGCGCAGCACGTCTTCGGCGGTGTCGTAGCCGATGGCGCTGAAGGTGATGCCGATGCTGGCGCTGGCGATCAGCTCCACGTCGCCCAGCAGGAAGGGGCGGCGCAGCGCGTCCATCAGGCGTTCGGCCAGCAGCACGGCGTCGCGCTCGTGGTCGATGTCGGCGGCCAGGATGGCGAACTCGTCGCCGCCCAGGCGCGCCACGATGTCGCTGGGCCGCAGCTTTTCCTGCACGCGGCGCGCCATCTGCAAGAGCAGTTCATCGCCGGCGTTGTGGCCCAGGCTGTCGTTGACGAGCTTGAAGCGGTCGAAGTCCAGGAACATCACGGCCCAGGGGCGCTTGGGGTCGGCCTTGTAGCGGCCCAGGGCGCCGTCCAGGCATTCCATGAATCGGCGCCGGTTGGGCAGGCCCGTCAGGGCGTCGTGGAAGGCCAGGTGCTGCAGGCCGGCTTCGGCATTGCGGCGTGCCGTCACGTCCTGCGCCTGCAGGATGAGGCAGGGCTGCGCTGCATCGGGCTCGTTGAAGAAGCTGCAGTGCAGCGACAGCCACACCGTGCCGCCGTCGACATGGCGGCAGCGCAGTTCGCGCGCAAAGCCTTCGAAGTCGCGCTGGTCGGCCAGGCCCAGCTGGTGTTCGATGACGCCGCGGTCCTCGTCCATCACCAGGTCCTGGAAGCGCTGCTGCTTCAGCTCGCCTTCGGCACGGCCCAGCAGCGCGGCCAGTGCCGGATTGGCCTGCAGGATGCGCCCGTCGAAGGCCAGCAGCGCCATGCCGATGCTGGCGTGCGTGAAGGCGCTGTGGAAGCGCCGTTCGCTGGCCTGCAGCTCGTGCAGGTGGCGCAAGGCAGCCTCGGCGGCGCCGGCGGCCATCAGCGCCTCGCGCGTGGCGGCTTCAGCACTCGCTTCCTTCAGCGCCTCGCCCGCTTCCTGCTGGCGGAAGTAGAAGTGCAGCGTCACCAGCAACATCACCAGCAGCGGCACCATCACGCCCAGCACCGCCGCGCCCTGCTGCTGCCACACCACGAACAGCAGCGCCGCCACCGAAGCGCTGCCGGCATAGGACAGGCCGATCCAGCGGAACAGGCTGAACATGGCCAGCCACTGGAAGAAGGGCTCGCGGCGCTTGAGGTTCTGCACGCCCGCCAGCAGCAGGCCGTTGACCACGAAGTACAGCGCGGCAAAGCCCAGCGTGGCCGCCAGCACCGTGGCCGCGCTGGGCGCCTGGCCCGCCGACAGCCAGGCCAGCAGGGGCTGCAGGACCGAGCCCGTGGCGGCCAGCGACACCGCGGTGATGGCGGGCGTGACGAGCCGGCTCGTCCAGCGCTTGCTGGTGCGGTAGGCGCCGATGGCCACTTCGCCGGCGGCCACCAGCACGGCCGCCTGCGGGCCCAGCGCCAGCAGCAGGCCGAAGATGAAGATCTCGCCCACGGCGAAGGAGTTCTTGGTGCCGGGCAGCCGGATGGGGAACAGGCCCGAGCCCACGGCCAGCACCAGCCCGGCAGCCACCTGCAGCGCGGTGGCCGCCGGCTGCCGCACCAGCCAGGCCAGGCTCCACAGCAGCACCAGCGCCCCGGCCGAGACCACCAGCCACCAGTAGAGGGTGGCGGCCCGGTTGTAGTCGGGCATCAGCACGCCATGCAGGCGTTGCGTCCAGGGCATCGGGTGCATTGCGGCCGGCGGGTGGTCTGGCGGCTGGTTCAAGGTCTCCCCTCGTGCGGCGCCGCTGTCCTGTTGCGCCAGCGCGGGGCCGCTGCGCTCAGTGCAGCGCGGTCTGCGGCCCCGCCGCGGCCAGCGCCGCAGACGGGCCGTGCAACTCGCTCGGCAGCTTGCCCAGGCGCGAGGATACGTCCTGCGCCGTCATCGGGCGCGCCAGCAGGAACCCTTGGCCCAGGCGGCAGCCCATGCCGCGCAGCTGGGCCATCTGGCCCGTGGTCTCGATGCCTTCGGCCACCACCATCTTGCCCAGCGAACTGCCCAGAAGAATGATGGAGCGCACCACGGCCGCCTCGTTGGCGCTGGTCTCCAGGCGGCTGACGAAGCTGCGGTCGATCTTCAGGCAGTCCAGCGGCAGCGTCGACAGGTGCGACAGGCTCGAATAGCCGGTGCCGAAGTCGTCGATGGCCAGCAGCACGCCCAGCCGGCGCAACTCGCCCAGCACGGGCAGCGCGCCTTCCAGGCGCGACATCAGGATGTTCTCGGTGAGCTCCAGGCACAGATGGCGCGGCTGCAGACCGGATTCGACCAGGGCCCGCGTCACGCGCGCCACCAGTGCCGCATGGGCGATGTCGTGGCCCGAGACGTTGACGTTCATCGTCAGCTCGGCGTACTCGGGTGCGATCTGCTGCCACTCGCGCAGCTGGCGGCAGGCGCAGTGCATGACGAAGTCGGTCAGGCGCAGCATCAGGCCGGCTTCCTCGGCGATGGGCAGGAAGGTGCCGGGGCCGATGGTGCCGTCCTGCGGATGGGTCCAGCGCACCAGGGCCTCGAAACCGCTGATGCGGCTGTTCGACAGGTCGAACACCGGCTGGTAGGCCACGGTGAGGCGGCCGTCGTCGATGGCGCGGCGCAGGTCGCCTTCCAGGCGCAGGCGGTCGGCCACTTCGGTGTGCAGGCTGGCGTCGAACAGGGCGTAGCGGGCCTTGCCGGCGCCCTTGGCCTTGTACATCGCGGTGTCGGCGTCGCGCAGCACGTCTTCAGGGCTGGTGTAGCCCAGGGCGCTGAAGGTGATGCCGATGCTGGCGCTGGTCATCAGCTCGGTGCCGGCCACCATGAAGGGCTGGCGCAACGCCTCCATCATGCGTTCGGCCAGGTTGACGGCATCACCTTCGTGGCCGAGCTCGCGCACCAGCACGCCGAATTCGTCGCCGCCCAGGCGCGCCACGATGTCCTGCGGACGCAGGCTGCCCTGGATGCGGCGCGACACCTGCACCAGGAAGGCATCACCGGCATCGTGGCCCAGGCTGTCGTTGATGAGCTTGAAGCGGTCGAAGTCCAGGAACATCACCGCGTAGGCATGCCGGGGGTCGCGCGGGTGGGTGCGCGCCTCGTGCACCGCGTGGCTCAGCATTTCCTGGAAGCGGCGCCGGTTGGGCAGGCCCGTCAGCGCGTCGTGAAAGGCGATGTGGTGCAGGCCCTCTTCGGCCTTGCGGCGCGCGGTGATGTCCTGCACCTGCAGGATCAGGCAGGGCGAACTGGCGCCCGGCTCGCTGAAGAAGCTGCAATGCGCGGCCACCCAGACGGGTTCGCCGCTGGTGTGGCGGCAGCGCAGCTCCATCGCGAAGCCTTCGAACTCGTGGCCGCTGACCAGGCCCAGCTGCTGGTCGAGCCGGTGCCGGTCTTCGGCCAGCACGATGTCCTGGAAGCTCTGCTGCACCAGGCTGTCGGCGGGGCGGCCGATCAGCAGGCGCAGCGCCGGGTTGGCCTGCAGGATGCGGCCTTCGAAGCTGAGCAGCGCCATGCCGATGCTGGCGTGCGTGAAGGCGCTGTGGAAGCGGCGCTCGCTGGCTTCCAGCTCGCGCACATGGCGCGCGGCGAGTGCGGTCTCGCGTTCGGCGGCCTCGGCGCCGGCCTGGCGCACGGCCTCGGCCGCTTCCTGTTGGCGAAAGAAGTAGTGCAGCGTGGCCAGCAGCATGGCCAGGAGCGGCACCATCGCCATCAGCACGCCGCTGCCCGAGGTGCGGTAGGTCAGGAACAGCAGCGCGGCCACGGCGGCGCTGCCGGCGTGGGCGATGCCGATCCAGCCGAACACGCCGAACAGGTCGGACCACTGCAGCCGCTCGTTGCGCTTCAGGCGCGGCACGGCCGAGATCAGGGTGGTGTTCAGCACGAAGTAGGCCATCGCGAAACCCATCGAGGCCACGATCAGCACGCCGGCGTTGCTGGACAGGCGGTCGAGCACCAGGTCCATCACCGAGCCGGCGATGTAGATCGACAGCGCGGCCATCGCGGGCGTGGCCACGCGGCTGGTCCAGCGCTTGGACGTGCGCAGGGCGCCCACCGCGCCTTCGCCCGCCGCGGCCAGCGCAGCGGCGCTGGGGCCGTGCACCAGCAGCAGCAGGAAGAGGAAGATCTCGCCGGCGGCGAAGGAATTGGTCGAGCGCGCCACGCGCACCGGGAAGAAGCCGGCCAGCATGGCAATGGCGGTGCCCACCGCCACCTGCAGCCAGGCCGCGGGCGGCTGCATGGCCAGTTGCACCACCGACACCAGCAGCACCAGCACGCCCAGCAGCACCACGCTCCACCAGTAGACCGCGGCCTGGCGGTTGTAGTCGGGCATCAGCGCGGCATGCAGGCGCTGCCACCACCGCAAGCGGGGTAGGGCGTCGGCAGGGCCGCTGGCGGGATTCATGGGTCCGGGGTTCCAAAAAGGAGGACGCGAACCAGCCTTTTCGGCATTTCAGTCCTCACCCTTGAGGGCGCCAGCGGTGTGGAACTGCACGGGCGCGGCCCCCGTTTCGCTGAAGACGAGGCCTTCGCTGAGGATCATGCCCTCGCTGAGGATGATCCCTTCGCTGAGGATCATGCCCTCGCTGAGGATGATGCCTTCGCTCAGGATCATGCCCTCGGACAGGATCATTCCCTCGCTCAGGATCAGCCCGCTGCCCAGCACCACGCCGCTGCCGCTGGCCAGCCAGGCCGCCAGCGTGGTGCTGGGCGTGAAGGCGCCGCTGCGGCCCAGCGCCGAGCTGGGGCCGAGCAGCGGCTGCGCGTTCAGCACGGCCGGCGACACCAGGGCCAGGCTGGCGGGTGCGCTTTCGCTGTAGCCCTTGACGAAGGTATTGGACGGAATGCCGAAGCCCTGCCAGTAGCTGGGCTGCGTGCGCAGCACCACGTTGCCGGCCCAGGTGATGCGCGGGTCCCAGATCGGCTGCCAGGCCTGGAACAGCGCCGGCCCGCTGAGCACCCGGTTGCCACCGGCGTAGACGAAGCGCGACCAGTTGACGGTCTGCCCGCCCAGCGTGGAGCGCGGCAGCGGCATCACCTTCCCGCTGGCCAGCAGCGGCGCGCCCGGCGCCAGCGTGCCGGCCTGGGCGGCACTGGCGATGTCACTGCGCAGCACCCGCGCCAGCGCCACCGCACCGTCGACGTTGAGCAGCCCGGCGCCCTGCTGCAGCAGGTTGGCACCCGGCAGCGGCTGCGCCGTGTACTGCAGGATGGCCTTGATCAGCGGCGGCGTCAGCCCCGGGTTGGCCTGCAGCATGAGCGCCACCGCGCCGGCCACCGCGGGTGCCGCGATGGAGGTGCCTGACAGCGACATCAGCGTTTCCTGGAAGAACTGGCGGCCGCCGGTGGCCGCCACCAGGTCGGGGTTGGCCAGGGCCAGCCGGTTCCAGGCCGCGTTGTACGGGCTGTCGCGCGTGGCCGCAGCCGCGAAGACGCGGTTGCCGGGCGCCACCAGGTCGGGCTTGAGCAGGTTGTCGGCGCGCCGCACGCCGTTCACCACCACGCCGCCGCGCGTGGGGCCGCGCGAACTGAAGGCGTTGATCACGTCGTCGCTGCGCGCGCCCGTGCCCTTGCCGTTGGCCGAGCCCACGGTGATGACACTCGGCTCGTTGCCGGGCGCGCTGATGGCGCCGTAGGTCTGCTGCCGCGCCGCGGTGAGCCCGAAGTTGCCGGCCGCCACCACCACCGTGATGCCGGCCGCGGTGGCGCGCCGCACCGCGATGCACAGCGGGTCGTTGCGCCAGCTGTCGGTGGACGAGGCCGCCAGGCTCATGTTGAGCACGCGGATGTTGTATTCCCGGGCGTGGAAGATCACCCACTGGATGCCCTCGAGCACGTCGCTCAGCGTGCCCTTGCCTTCGCTGTCCAGCACCTTCACGTCGTAGACGTTGGCGCCGGGCGCCACGCCGGTGGTGTCAGGTGCCTGGTACCAGGCGCGGCCGGCCGCCACGCTGGCCACATGCGTGCCGTGGCCGTAGGCGTCGTGCGTGGCGGTGTTGCTGTCGTTGGCGATGGCGGCTTCGTAGTTCGCCAGCGCCCAGCTGCCGGGCGGCGGCGACAGGCTGCTGTCCACACCCACCAGCCAGTCGGCCAGGTTGGCGTTGCGCAGGTTGACGTTGCGCTTGACGCGTGTGCGGTCCCACGCGTCGTCGAAGCTGCGGTGCGCGCGCATCACGCCCGAGTCGAGCACGGCGATGCCGACGCCGCTGCCGTCCAGGCCGCTGTAGCCGGTGGTGCTGCCGTTCTGGACGCCGTAGCTGCGCACGTTGGCGGTGAGCACGCCGGCCGCGTGCTCCAGCACGCTGGCCGTGCGCGCCACGTCGCGATTGGGCGTGATGCCCAGCACGTCGGCGCGCGCGGCCAGCTGGGCCAGGCGTTCGGCCGGCAGCTGCACGGTGAGGCCCTGCACCAGCGCATGCCGCGCATGCACCGAGCCGCCCAGGCGCAGCACCTCGGCGCGCAGTTCGGTGAGTTCGGCGTCACGGCTCTGGCTGGTGACGATCACCTGCACCTGGCGGCGCCCGCCCACCTGGCGCAGCCAGCGCGGGCCGGTGGCGGTGGGCGCGAAGAGCTGGCGCTGCAGGTCGCGCGACAGCTTGTGCGTGGCGTCCGGCGTGGCGGCCTGCGAGCCGCCGGCCAGCAGCAGGGCCAGGCCGAGCGCGGCGAGCAGGCGCAGGCCTGCCGATGGGCTGCCTTGGGCTAACAAGTTCATCTGACGTCCCCCGTCACGGCCGCGCGCTCTTGTTGTCGGTGCGGCGCGCCGCCGCTCCCCTGTATCGATGGGCCGACTTTAGGAGTTCAAGCCACCGGCTGGAACATCTTGAAACATGGGCGGAGCAATCGTTGGCGGTGCTATTTCGCGCCGCGCAGCCCACTTTCGGGGGGTAGGGTGCCGCTGCAGATCGAAAGTCTTGGCGCCTTGCGGCGTCAACGGCGGCCGAAGATCGCCGTGCCCACGCGCACCAGCGTTGCGCCTTCGGCCACGGCGGCTTCCAGGTCGGCGCTCATGCCCATGGACAGGGTGTCCAGGGCCAGGCCCTCGGCGTTCAGCCGCGCCAGCAGTTCGCGCAGCGCGCGGTGCGGCGCGCGTTGGGCCGCCAGGTCATCGGCCGGCTCGGGAATGGCCATCAGCCCGCGCAGCCGCAGCCGCGGCAGCGCGGCCACGGCACGCGCCAGCGCCGGCACGTCGGCCGGCGCCACGCCGCTCTTGCTGTCTTCGCCGCTGATGTTCACCTGCAGGCACAGCTGCAGCGGCGGCAGTTCGGCCGGGCGCTGCTCCGACAGCCGCTCGGCGATCTTCAGCCGGTCGACCGAATGCACCCAGTCGAAGGCGGCGGCCACCGGGCGCGTCTTGTTGCTCTGCAGCGGGCCGATCAGGTGCCACTGCAGCTGCGGGCGCAGGGCGGACAGCGCGTCGATCTTGTCCAGCGCCTCCTGCACGTAGTTCTCGCCGAAGGCGCGCTGGCCTGCGGCGTGGGCCTCGCGCACGGCCTCGGCGGGGAAGGTCTTGCTCACCGCCAGCAGCGTGACTTCCTTTGCATCGCGCCCGGCGTGTTCACATGCGGTTGCGATGCGCCGCCTCACTTCTTGCAGGTTGCTTCCGATGCTGCCCATAATGCCCCGAAGCTTATAGCGCGGCACTCCGCATCCATGGACATCACTCAGCTGTTGGCCTTTTCGGTCAAGAACAAGGCCTCCGACCTGCACCTGTCCTCCGGCCTGCCGCCGATGATCCGGGTGCATGGCGACGTGCGGCGCATCAACGTCGAAGCGCTCGACCACAAGTCGGTGCACGACATGGTGTACGACATCATGAACGACGCCCAGCGCAAGCACTACGAAGACACGCTGGAGTGCGATTTCTCGTTCGAGATCCAGGGCCTGGCGCGTTTCCGCGTCAACGCCTTCAACCAGAACCGCGGCGCCGGCGCGGTGTTCCGCACCATCCCCAGCAAGATCCTCACGCTGGAGCAGCTGGGCGCGCCCAAGGTCTTCGCCGAGCTCTCGCTGAAGCCGCGCGGCCTGGTGCTCGTCACCGGCCCCACGGGTTCGGGCAAGAGCACGACGCTGGCGGCCATGGTGAACCACCTCAACGAAAACGAGTACGGCCACGTGCTGACGGTGGAAGACCCGATCGAGTTCGTGCACGAGAGCAAGAAGTGCCTGATCAACCAGCGTGAAGTGGGCCCGCACACGCTGAGCTTCTCCAACGCGCTGCGCAGCGCGCTGCGCGAAGACCCGGACGCCATCCTGGTGGGCGAGATGCGCGACCTGGAGACCATCCGGCTGGCGCTCACCGCAGCCGAAACCGGCCACCTGGTGTTCGGCACCCTGCACACCAGCAGCGCCGCCAAGACCATCGACCGCGTGGTCGACGTGTTCCCCGCCGCCGAGAAGGACATGGTGCGCGCCATGTTGTCCGAATCACTCGTGGCGGTGATCTCGCAGACCCTGTGCAAGCTGAAGGACGGCAGCGGCCGCGTGGCGGCGCACGAGATCATGATCGCCACCTCGGCCATCAAGAACCTGATCCGCGAAAACAAGATCGCCCAGATGTACTCGTCCATCCAGACCGGCCAGAGCCTGGGCATGCAGACGCTCGACCAGAACCTGTCGGACCTGGTGCGCCGCAATCTCGTGAGCCCGGCCGAAGCGCGCGCCAAGGCCAAGATCGCTGAAAATTTCCCGGGGTAGATACATGGAACGCGACCAGGCATCCAAGTTCGTCAACGACCTGCTGCGGCTGATGGTCAGCCGCAACGGCTCCGACCTTTTCCTCACCGCCGACTTCCCGCCCGCCATCAAGGTGGACGGCAAGGTCACCAAGGTCAGCCCGCAGCCGCTGACCGGCCAGCACACGCTGGCGCTGACGCGCGCGGTGATGAACGACAAGCAGGGCGCCGAGTTCGAGCGCACCAAGGAGTGCAACTTCGCCATCAGCCCGCAGGGCGTGGGCCGTTTCCGCGTGAATGCCTTCGTGCAGCAGGGCCAGGTGGGCCTGGTGTTCCGCACCATCCCGGCCACGCTGCCCACCATCGACGGCCTGAACCTGCCGGTGGTGCTGAAGGAAGTGGCCATGACCAAGCGCGGCCTGGTCATCTTCGTGGGCGCCACGGGCTCGGGCAAGAGCACGTCGCTGGCCGCCATCGTCGACCACCGCAACGAGAACAGCTACGGCCACATCATCACGGTGGAAGACCCGGTGGAGTTCGTGCACCCGCACAAGAACTGCATCGTCACGCAGCGTGAACTGGGCATCGACACCGACAGCTGGGAAGCGGCGCTGAAGAACACGCTGCGCCAGGCGCCCGACGTCATCCTGATGGGCGAGATCCGCGACCGCGAGACCATGGAGCACGCCGTGGCCTTCGCCGAGACCGGCCACCTGTGCCTGGCCACGCTGCACGCCAACAGCGCCAACCAGGCGCTCGACCGCATCATCAACTTCTTCCCCGAAGAGCGCCGCCAGCAGCTGCTGATGGACCTGTCGCTCAACCTGAAGGCGCTGATCAGCCAGCGCCTGATGCCGCGCGAACAGGGCCGCGGGCGCGTGGCGGCGGTGGAGATCCTGCTCAACACGCCGCTGGTCAGCGACCTGATCTTCAAGGGCGAGATCGCCGAGATCAAGGACCTGATGCGCCGCAGCCGTGAGCTCGGCATGCAGACCTTCGACCAGAGCCTGTTCGACCTGTACGAAAACGGCTCGGTGAGCTACGAAGACGCGCTGCGCAACGCCGACAGCGTGAATGACCTGCGCCTGCAGATCAAGCTGCAGAGCCAGCGCGCGCGCAACAAGGACCTGTCCTCCGGCACCGAGCACATGCGCGTGGTCTAGCGGCCTCGGCCGTTAGCATCGCGGGCATGAGCACCCGCACCTACGAACCTGCTTCCCCGCGCCGCGTCGCCTTCCTGGGCCTGGGCGTGATGGGCCATCCGATGGCCGGCCACCTGGCGCGCGCCGGGCACGCTGTCACCGTCTACAACCGCACCACCACCAAGGCCGAGGCCTGGGCCAAGGAATACGGCGGTGGTTTCGGCGCCACGCCGAAACAGGCCGTGGCGGGTGCAGAGATCGTGTTCGCCTGCGTCGGCAACGACGACGACCTGCGCTCGGTGGTGCTGGGTGATGCCGGCGCCTTTGCCGGCATGGCGCCGAACGCGGTGTTCGTCGACCACACCACGGCCTCGGCCGAAGTGGCGCGCGAGCTGTACGCCGCCGCACAGGACCGCGGCCTGCACTTCGTCGATGCGCCGGTGTCGGGCGGCCAGGCGGGCGCGATCAACGGCGCGCTCACCGTGATGTGCGGCGGCGACGCCGAACCCTTCGAGCGCATGAAGCCGGTGGCGCTGAACTTCGCCAAGGCCGTCACCCGCATCGGCGACAGCGGCGCCGGCCAGCTCGCCAAGATGGTCAACCAGGTGGCCATCGCCGGCCTGGTGCAGGGTCTGGCCGAAGCCATCGCCTTCGGCCAGCGCGCCGGCCTGGACATGCCGCTGGTGCTGGACGTCATCGGCAAGGGCGCTGCGCAGAGCTGGCAGATGGACAACCGCGGCAAGACCATGGCCGAAGACAAGTTCGACTTCGGCTTCGCGGTCGACTGGATGCGCAAGGACCTGGGCCTGGTGCTGGACGAAGCGCGCCGCAACGGCGCGCAATTGCCGGTCACCGCGCTGGTGGACCAGTTCTATGCCGAGGTGCAGGCCCTGGGCGGGCGGCGCTGGGACACGTCGAGCCTGATCCGGCGCCTGAAGAAGGCCTGAGCCTTATTTGCCGGCGCCCGAAGCCGCCGCAGCCGGGGTGCTGCTTCGGCCCAGGTTGGCGAGCTCCTCTTCGCTGAGGATCTCGAACACCCGCACCACCTTCTGCACGCTGGTGACCGAACGCGCCAGGTCGGCGCCACGCGCCGCCTCGCGCTCGGTGACGCGGCCCATGAGGTAGACGATGGCGCGCTCCACCACCACCTTGTAGGCATTGGCCTGCACGTCCTTGGCGTCCACCAGCGTGGCCTTGACCTTGGTGGTGAGGAAGGCGTCGGTGGTGCGCGAGCCGGTCGTGCTGTTCTGGCCGATGCCCAGCTCGTTGACCACCGCCTTGACGTTCTCGCCCTTGGCCAGCGCGTCACCGATCGCCTGCTTGTCGGCTTCGGTGGGCACCTCGCCGGTGATCAGCAGCACGCGGTTGTAGCTGGTGACGTTGACGTGGCCCAGCGTGGCCAGTTCGCGCACGCGCGCGTTGGCGCGGCGCTCGATGCCTTCGTCCTCGATCTGGATGCCGGTGGTGCGGCGGTCGGTCACCACCAGGCCACCACCGACGACGGCACCGCCCAGCAACAGCGGCGCACAGCCCGCGAGGGTGGCGCCCAGCAGCGCAGCTGCCAGGGTGGTGCGGACGAGGCGGGGCATCGGGGTCTTGGCAATCACGGGTCTTGTTCTCCCATCAACTGGAAATCGAGCGCGTCGCACAGGCAGTGCAGCACGAGCATCTGAATTTCGGCCACGCGCGCGGGGCGCTCGTGGGGCACGGCTATCAAGACATCGGTTTCGGCCAGAAGTTCACCGAAGGCCTGCGCGCCGCGGCCGGCGAGCACCACGATGGTCATGTCCTTGGCCTGCGCGGCCGAGATCACGCGGCTGCTGTGGCCTTCGCCATCGTCGATGTAGAGCAGCACGTCGCCGGGCAGGCCCAGGGCGCGCACCTGCTGCACGGCCTCGAAGCCCAGGGCCAGCGCGGCCAGCGGCGGGCGTTCGCGTTCGAAACGGCCGGACAGCAGGCGCGCCATGTGCGGCGCCAGCGCCGCACCGGCACCGGCACCGGCCACCATCACCTTGCCGCCGGAGGTGATGGCCGCCAGCAGGGCGGCCGTGCCTTCGGCGATGGGGCGCGTCAGCACGTCGGCCGCGCGGTATTGCAGGTCGGCGCTCTCGAAGAACTGTTGCTGGATGCGCTGCTCGACCATAGGCGGCGCATCATATGTCAGGGGTCCGGCGCGGCCCCTGCTCTAGCTGCCGGCATCGAAGGCGGCTTGCAACCACTCGATACCGTCGCCCTCCAGCGCCAGCACGTCGAAGCGGCACGGCGGTGGCGAGGTGTAGCGCAGCAGGTAGTGCTGTGCCGCGTGCAGCAGACGCTGCTGCTTCACAGCGCCCACGCTCGCGGCCGCGCCGCCGTGGCCGCTGCCGCGGCGCTGGCGCACCTCGACGAAGACGAGCGTGCCGTCGGGCTCGCGCATCACGAGGTCGATCTCGCCGCCGTGCGCGTGCGGGCCGCGCGCCACCCGATAATTGCGCTCTTCCAGCCGCAGCCCGCGCGCCAGCAACCAGGCCAGTGCCCGCGTTTCGGCGGCGTCGCCCTGCCGCTTGGTGTTCTGCAGCGGCCCCTTCTTCGTGACCATCGACCCCTCCCTCCTGCATCGTGCCGCCGCGCTGGCGGCCGGCCATCAGCAGTTCCCCGCGGGCACGCTGTACGTGGTGGCCACGCCCATCGGCAACCTGGCCGACATCACGCTGCGTGCCATCCACGTGCTGGGCCGCGTCGATGCCGTCGCGGCCGAGGACACGCGCGTGGCCGCGCAGCTGCTCAACCACCTGGGCCTGCACAAGCCGCTGATCGCACTGCACGCGCACAACGAACATGCGGCGGCGCAGACCGTGCTGCAGCGGCTGGCGGCCGGTGAATCGGTGGCCTGTGTCAGCGACGCCGGCACGCCGGCGGTGAGCGACCCCGGCGCCGTGCTGGTGGCCGCCGCCGCGGCGGCCGGCCACCGCGTGGTACCGCTGCCGGGGCCCAGCAGCGCGCTGGCGGCACTCAGCGCAGCGGGCGACGTGTTGCCGGGTGGCTTCATCTTCGTCGGCTTCCTGGCGGCCAAGGGTGCCGAGCGGCGCGCGCAGCTGGCCACGGTGCTGGCCGAAGGCCGCGCGCAGGTGCTGTTCGAGGCGCCGCACCGCATCGCCGAGTTGCTGCAGGCGCTGGCCGAAGGCGCGGCCCTGCGCCGCGTCACGCTGTGCCGCGAGCTGACCAAGCAGTTCGAGACCATCGTCACGCACCCCGCCGCCGCACTGCCGGCCTGGCTGGCCGAAGACAACAACCGCGGCCGCGGCGAGTTCGCCCTGGTGCTGCACGCGCTGCCGCCGGCCGCCGTGGAGGGTGATGAGCTGCCCGCCGAGGCCCTGCGCACGCTGCGGGTGCTGCAGCGCGACCTGCCGCTGAAGCAGGCCGTGGCCCTGGCTGCCGAACTGAGTGGCACACCGCGCAACGCGCTCTACCAGCAAGCCCTGCGCGAACGCGACGCGGGCGAGGGCCCTGCTTGATCGCCTGGCTGCACGGCCGCACCCGCCACCTGCCGCCCACGGTGCGCGGGCTGCTGTGGTCGGCGGCCAGCGGCATGCTGTTCTGCATCCTCAACGCCACCATGCGCGGCCTCACGCTGCAGCTGCCGCCGATGCAGGCGCAGTTCCTGCGCTACCTGTTTGGGCTGCTGGTGCTGCTGCCGCTGGTGTGGCGCGCGGGCTTTGCCGCCTACCGGCCCAACAACCTGCCGGGCCAGTTCACGCGCGGCGCGGTGCACACGCTGGGCCTGGTGCTGTGGTTCCTGGCGCTGCCGAACCTGCCGCTGGCCGACACCACGGCCATCGGCTTCACCGGGCCGCTGTTCATCATGGTCGGGGCCTGGCTGTTCCTGCGCGAACCGATGCACTGGGATCGCTGGCTGGCCACGGCCATCGGCTTTGCCGGCGTGCTGATCGTCGTCGGGCCGAAGTTGTCGGGCAGCGGCGGTGGCTGGCACCTGCTGATGCTGGCCTCGGCGCCGGTGTTCTCGGCCTCCTACCTGATCACGAAGTCACTCACGCGCACCGAAAGCACCGGCGTCATCGTCGTCTGGCAGGCCATCAGCGTCACGCTGTTCAGCCTGCCCGCGGCGTTGTGGGTGTGGCAGTGGCCCGCGGCCTGGCAATGGGCCGGCTTCGCGCTGTGCGGGTTGCTGGGCAGTTGTGGCCACTACTGCCTGACCCGCAGTTATGCGGCCACCGACATCTCTTCGACCCAGTCGGTCAAGTTCCTGGAGCTGATCTGGTCGGCCGCGCTGGGCTGGCTGGTGTTTGCCGACGTGCCCACGCAGACCACGCTGCTGGGCGGTGCCGTGATCAGCGCCGCCACGCTCTGGGTGGCGCGGCGTGAGCACCGGCGCGCCGGCGCAGGACACTTGATTGGGTGGCTGGCTGGGACTTACCCTGATGCGGGTATCCTAGCCTTTCGTCGAAAGTGTATGGCTTTGCCGCGGCCCGCGCAGGGCTTGATTGGCTCCAGCCATCAACCCGAGGGCCCCTTCGTGAAGCGTCGCTTTTTTGCCTGCCTGCGTGGCCTGTTCTGGGCCGCGTGCCTGTGCCCCACCCTGGCGCTGGCTGCCGACAACATCGTCATCGGCCGCTCGCTGCCGCTGAGCGGCCCTTTGAAGAGCTACGGCGAGGCCAAGCGGGATGGTGGCAACGCCTACATCCAGAAGGTCAACGCCGCCGGCGGCATTGCCGGCCGGCCCATCGAGCTGGTGACCCTGGACGACGCCTACGCGCCACCGCGCACGGTCGAGAACCTGAAGAAGCTCGCCAACGAGCGCCAGGCCACGGCCTTCCTCGGCCTGTTCGGCGTGCCCACGGTGGCGGCGGCGCTGCCGGTGCTCGATCAACTGAAGATCCCGGCGGTAGGCCTGACGTCGGGCACTGACGCCCTGCGCACGCCGCTCAAGCGCTACGTGTTCCCGGTGCGCGCCAGTTATGCCGATGAAGCGCGCCGGCTCGTCAGCCACGTCAAGGTGGTCAACATCACGCGCATCAGCGTGATCTTCACCGACAACCCCTTCGGCATCAGCGTGAAAGACTCGCTGCTGGCCGCCCTGCGCGAAGCCGGCCTGAACGCCACGCCGGTGCAGATGGACGCAGCCGCCAAGGACGTGGCGACGGCGGTGCGCACCACCGTCGGCAGCGATCCGCAGGCCGTGTTCCTGACCATGCTCTCGCAGGCCGCGGTGCCGGTGCTGAAGGAGCTGCGCACCAGCTCCTTCCGCGGTTCGCTCTACACCTTCTCGCCGGTGGACACCTCCACCATCACCAAGGAACTCGGCAAGGACGCACGCGGCCTGGCCATCACCCAGGTGGTGCCGATACCTTCCGGCACACGCATCAAGGTGGTGGCCGAGTACATCAAGGCCCTGAACGATCTGGGCCAGGGCACGCCCAGCTTCTATGGCCTGGAGGCCTTCATCGAAGCCAAGGTGCTGGTGGAAGGGCTCAAGCGCGCCGGCGCGAGGCCGACGCCGGCCTCGCTGGTGGCTGCGCTGGAGACCCTGAACGACCTCGACGTGGGGGGCTACTACGTGCGCTACAAGCCCAGCGATCACGCCGGCAGCACCTTCGTCGAGATCGACGTCATCGACTCCAAGGGCGCGGTGATGCGCTGACCGGCCCCGGGCCGGCCCGCACGTTCACTTGCCGGCGGTCTGGCCGTCGTGCTTCTGGTGGCGGATCTCGCGGCTGGTCTTGTTCTGCAGCTGGTGCAGGCGCGCGCGCTCCTTGTTCGTCACCTTGCCGTCGGCTTCGGCCTTGGCTTCGGCCACGGCCACATGCTTCTGCTGGCGTTCCACGCGCAGTGTCTCGCGCGCCGTGAGCTGGCCGCTGGCCACGCCCTGCTCGATGCGGGCTTCCTGCCTGGCCTGGCGCTGGTCGACGCGCGGCATGCTGGCGGCCGGTTCGGCGGCCTGGGCGGTGATGGCGGCCGACAAGAGGGCCAAGGTGGCGGTGGCAAGGGTCAGGCGGAGCTTCATGGTGCGTGTCTTTCGTGGGGGTTGAGGGCGTGACGGCCAATGCCGTGATGCAACAACGTCGCCCGCGTGTGCGCCGCGCACCGGGCTGGGTGAAGCCGGGGTAAAGAAGCTTGTCGCAGCTGATACCGGCCGTGAAACCTAGAATGGCCTTCAACCCCGCCGGAGCTGCGCCGATGATCACCCGCGAACCCACCCTCGAACGCCTGGCCATCGCGCAGCAGCTGATGCTGGAGCCCTTCGGCATCACCGAAACCACGCTGCAGCAGGCGCTGTCGGTGATTCGCGAGCACCGCGTCGACGACGCCGACCTCTACTTCCAGACCACGCGCCACGAGGGCTGGAGCCTGGAGGAAGGCATCGTCAAGAGCGGGTCCTTCAGCATCGACCAGGGCGTGGGCGTGCGTGCGCTGGCCGGCGAGAAGACGGCCTTTGCCTATTCCGACGAACTCAGCACCGAATCGCTGCTCGACGCCGCGCGCACCGTGCGCACCATTGCCGCCGCGGGGCAGAACCGGCGCGTGAAGCTGGCGCGTCCACCCAAGGTGGCGGGCAGCCGCATCCTCTACGCGCCCACCGACCCCATCGCGACGCTGGACAGCACGCAGAAGGTGGCGCTGCTGGAAAAGGTGGAGAAGCTCGCCCGCGCCAAGGACCCGCGCATCGTGCAGGTGATGGCCAGCCTGGGCGCCGAGTACGACGTGGTGCTGGTGGCACGCGCCGACGGCACGCGTGCCGCCGACGTGCGGCCGCTGGTGCGCCTCAACGTCACCGTCATCGCCGAGCAGAGCGTCGATGGCCAGGTGCGCCGCGAGGTGGGCAGCGGCGGCGGCGGCGGCCGCTTCGGCCTGGGCTACTTCAGCGACGGGATCATCGAAGACTACGTGCAGAAGGCGGTGGACGCCGCGCTCACCAACCTGGAAAGCCGCCCGGCGCCCGCGGGCGAGATGACCGTGGTGCTCGGCCCCGGCTGGCCCGGCGTGCTGCTGCACGAGGCCGTGGGCCACGGCCTGGAAGGCGACTTCAACCGCAAGGGCAGCAGCACCTTCAGCGGCCGCATCGGCCAGCGCGTGGCGGCCAAGGGCGTGACGGTGCTCGACGACGGCACCATCGCCGACCGCCGCGGCAGCCTCAACGTCGACGACGAAGGCAACACCACGCAGCGCAACGTGCTCATCGAGGACGGCATCCTGCGCGGTTACATCCAGGACAGCCTGAACGCGCGCCTGATGGGCGTGAAGCCCACCGGCAACGGCCGCCGCGAGAGCTACGCCCATGTGCCGATGCCGCGCATG
>CAYREA010000049.1:0-27711 GCA_964423075.1 uncultured Rubrivivax sp.
AGGGGCCGTAGAAGGCGCTGGCGTACTTGGCGCTGTAGGCCATGATGCGCGTGTGCACGCGGCCGGCGCCTTCCAGCGCCTGGCGGATGGTGCCGATGCGGCCGTCCATCATGTCGCTGGGCGCCACGATGTCGACGCCGGCCTCGGCCTGCACCAGGGCCTGCTTCGTCAGCACGGCCACGGTGGCGTCGTTGAGGATGTAGCCGGTGTCGTCGAGCAGGCCGTCCTGGCCGTGGCTGGTGTAGGGGTCGAGCGCCACGTCGGTGAGCAGGCCCAGGCCGGGGAAGCGTTTCTTCAGTTCGCGCACTGCGCGTGGCACCAGGCCTTCGGGGTTGGTGGCCTCGCGGCCATCGGGCGTCTTGAGCGAAGACTCGATGACGGGGAACAGCGCCATCACCGGCACCCCCAGCGCCACGCACTCCTCGGCCACGGCAAACAGGCCGTCGAGGCTGCGCCGCTTCACGCCCGGCATGCTGGCCACGTCCTGCTGCAGGCCGCTGCCATCCAGCAGGAAGACCGGCAGGATCAGGTCTTCGGGCGCCAGGCGGTGTTCGCGCACCAGGGCGCGGGTGGTGGCATCGCGGCGCAGGCGGCGCGGGCGGCTGGCAGGAAAGGGCGGCGGCGTCATCAAATCAAGATCTCCCGACAGGAAAAATACCGAGGCCATTTCGCGCACCGAACCAAGGCATACCAATGCTGGCGTCGCGAATTTTTTCCTGATAAAGTGATCAGCGAATGATAGTCGCAAGGCTGTCGTTCCCTGCTTTTCCTCCCTGAGCAGGTGCCTTAGCGTGATGACAGCGATAAGGCTTGCCGGCCCCGGTCTCGTACCGGGGCCATTTTTTTGCTTGCCCATAATGGCCCGATGAGCAGCGCGTATCTTTGGGTCAAGGCCTTCCACATCGTCTTCGTGTCCAGCTGGTTTGCTGGGCTCTTCTACCTGCCGCGGGTCTTCGTCAACCTGGCCATGGTGCCAGCCGACAGCCACGCCGAGCGCGAACGCCTGCTGCTGATGGGGCGCAAGCTGTACCGCTTCACGAGCCTGCTGATGGTGCCAGCGCTGGTGCTGGGGTTCTGGCTGTGGCTGGGTTACGGCGTCGGCAAGGGCCAGGGCTGGATGCATGCCAAGCTGCTGCTGGTGATCGGTGCGGTGGGCTACCACCACATGTGCCGCTCGCTGCTGCGCAGCTTCGAGCAGTTCGCCAACAAGCGCAGCCACCGCTGGTTCCGTGTCTTCAACGAGGTCACGGTGCTGCTGTTCGCCGCTACGGTGGTGCTGGTGGTGGTCAAGCCCTTCTGAAGGCCGCGCCCGTGGCCCCGCCGCGCCACCGCAGTTCGGCTTCGCCGCTGGCGCTGGTGTACGCGGCACTGGTGCTGTATGCCAGCCTCTATCCGTTTGCCGGCTGGCGCTGGCCGCCCGGCCAGGACCTGCTGGCCCTGGCCCGCCTGCCCTGGGCGCACTGGATAGGCGGCTTCGACGCCTGGGCCAACGGCCTGGGTTACCTGCCGCTGGGGGCGCTGCTGTGCGTCGCCGCGCGCCGCAGTGGCTGGCGCAGGCGCAACGCGCTGCTGCTGGCCGTGGCCGCGCCGGCGGCGCTGTCCTACGGCACCGAATGGTTGCAGCAGTTCCTGCCGCGCCGCGTGCCGGCGATGGAAGACTTCCTGATGAACACGGGCGGTGCCGCCGCGGGCGCGCTGCTGGCCATGGGCCTGCACGCGGTGGGCCTGGTCGACCGCTGGCACGCGCTGCGCGAACGCTGGGTGGCGCCCGACAGCGCCGGCGCGCTGGCGCTGCTGGCGCTGTGGCCGCTGGGCCTGCTGTTCCCGGCGCCGGTGCCGTTGGGCCTGGGCCAGGTGGGCGAGCGCCTGCGCGAATGGCTGGCCGAGTTGCTGGAAGACGTGCCCTGGGCCAGCACGGTCTACGACATGCTCGCCGCCACGCCGCCACCCCCCGAGCCGCTACGGCCGCTGACCGAAAGCTTCATCGTCGCACTCGGCCTGCTGGCCCCCTGCCTGCTGGCCTACAGCGTGATGGCACCGGGCTGGCGGCGCGTGTGGGCCGCCATCGGCGCGGTCTTGATCGCCGCCGCCGCCATGACGCTGTCGGCCGCGCTCAACTTCGGCCCCGCGCACGCCAGCGGCTGGCTGGCGCCCTCGGCGGCCCTCGGCCTGGCGCTGGGCACGCTGCTGGCCGTGGCCGCGGCGCCGGCGCCGCGGCGCATGGCCACGGGCCTGGCGCTGATGGCCATCAGCGGCCTGGTGGTGGGCGTGGCGCAGGCGCCCAGCGACCCCTACTTCGCACAGAGCCTGCAGGCCTGGGAGCAAGGGCGCTTCGTGCGCTTCCACGGCCTGTCGCAGTGGGTGGGCTGGTTGTGGCCCTACGTGGCCATGGCCTGGCTGCTGTCGCGACTGGGTTCACCCCGCTATCAGGGTCGCCCCTGATGCCCTGCCTACAATTCGACGGATGAGCTATTACAAGCACCATGTCTTCTTCTGCCTCAACCAGCGCGACAAGGGCGAAGCCTGCTGCGCCAGCCACGACCCTCAGGCGGCCTTGGACCACTGCAAGTCGCGCGTCAAGCGCGAAGGCCTGGCCGGCCCCGGCGCCGTGCGCGTCAACAAGGCCGGCTGCCTGGACCGCTGCGCCGGCGGCCCGGTGCTGGTGATCTACCCCGAAGAGACCTGGTACACCTACGTCGACAAGAGCGACATCGACGAGATCGTCGACGAACACCTGAAGCACGGGCGCGTGGTGCAGCGGCTGCTGCTGCCGCCGAACGTGGGGCGATGAACGCCGGCACGCAGCGCACGTCCATCGCCGGCCCGGCCGGCGCCATCGAATGCGCGATCGACAGCCCCGTTGCCGCGCCGCGCGGCCTGGCCGTCATCTGCCACCCGCACCCGCAGCATGGCGGCACGATGGACAACAAGGTCGTGCAGACCCTCGCCCGCGCCTTCGTGCAGCTGGGCTACACCGGCGTGCGCTTCAACTTCCGCGGCATCGGCGCGTCGCAGGGTGGGTGGGACGAAGGCCGGGGCGAGATCGACGACGCGTCGGCCGTGATTGCCGCCCATCGCGCACCGGGCCAGCCGCTGGTGCTGGCGGGCTTTTCCTTCGGCGGCTACGTCGCACGCCAGGCCGCGCTGCACCTGCCCGAAGGCGCAGCGGCCGAACGCCTGGTGCTGGTGGCGCCTGCGGTGCGGAACTTCGAGCTGCCGCCGGTGTCTGCCAGCACGCTGGTGATCCACGGCGAAGCCGACGACGTGGTGCCGCTGCAGGCCCTGTTCGACTGGGCACGCCCGCAGTCCTTGCCCGTCACCGTGCTGCCCGGTGCCGGCCATTTCTTCCACGGGCAGTTGCCCGTGCTCAAGCAGATCATCCTGGCGGCTTGGCACGGCCACACGCCTCAACACTGAACCGATGCGACTCCTCCTTGCCTTCGTCCTTGCCTGCTGCGCCGCCACCGGCTTTGCACAGGCCCCCCTGCCGCCCGAGATCGCGGCGCGCCAGTACATCCTGATCGACCTCAACAGCAACCAGGTGCTCGCCGAACGCGAGGCCGACGTGCAGGCCGAGCCGGCCTCGCTGACCAAGCTGATGACGGCCTACCTCGTGTTCAACGCCATCCGCGACAAGAAGCTCACCCTGGAGCAGACCCTGCCCGTGTCGCAGCGCGCCTGGGCGCAGCGCAAGGGCGGCGGCTCGCTGATGTTCATCGACACCACGATGACGCCCACGGTGAAGGAACTGGTGCACGGCATGATCGTGCAGAGCGGCAACGACGCGTCCATCGCGCTGGCCGAAGGCGTGGGCGGCACGGTGGAGAACTTCGTCGCCATGATGAACCGCCAGGCCCAGGCCTGGGGCCTGAAGAACACGCAGTTCAAGAACGTCGAGGGCCTCACCGAGGCCGGCCACTACAGCAGCGCGCGCGACGTGGCCACGGTGGCGGCGCACATCATCAGCGAACACCCCGACCACTACCCGATCTACAGCCTGCGCCAGTACACCTACAACAACATCAAGCAGGACAACCGCAACATGCTGCTGGGGCGCGACCCCGCCATCGACGGCATGAAGACCGGCGCCACCGACGCCGCCGGCTACTGCCTGGTGGCCAGCGCCATCCGCGACACGCCGGCCGGCAAGCGCCGCCTGCTCAGCGTGGTGATGGGCACGGCCTCGCGCGAGGCCCGTGCCGGCGAAAGCCAGAAGCTGCTGAACTGGGGCTGGGCGGCCTGGGACGCGGTGCGCCTGTTCGAAGCCGGCAAGCCCATCGCCACGGTGCAGGTCTGGAAGGGCGAGAAGCCCGAGGCGAAACTCGGCGCGCCGGGTGCGCTCTTCGTCACCGTGCCCAAGGGCGAAGGTGACAAGCTCAAGACCACGGTGGAACGCACCGACCCGCTGGTGGCCCCGCTGACGCAGGGGCAGCGCGTAGGCAGCATCAAGGTCAGCACGGCCGGCGGCACGGCCGTGGCCACGGTGCCGCTGGTGGTGATCGACCCCGTGGGCCCGGCCGGCTTCTTCGGCCGCGCCTGGGACGCGATACGGCTCTGGATCAAGTGATCACGGCCCCTTCGGTGCCACAATTTCCGCATCAACCCGAAAGCCTCCGATGAACGACGCGCTGGTCTATCTCAACGGCGAAGTTCTGCCGATCTCGCAAGCCAAGGTGAGCGTGCTGGACCGCGGCTTCATCTTCGGTGATGGTGTCTATGAAGTGGTGCCGGTGTACGGCCAGCGCCTGTTCCGCTTCGACGAGCACATGGCGCGCCTGGGCCGTTCGCTGGCCAAGCTGCGCATCACGAACCCGGGCACGCGCGACGAATGGCTGGCGCGCTGCCGGCAGCTCGTGGCGGCCACCGCCGAGGCCACCGGTGCGGCCGACCAGCTGGTCTACATCCAGGTCACCCGCGGCGTGGCGCCGCGCGACCATGTGATGCCCCCCGGCCTGACACCCACCGTCTTCATGATGGCCAACCCGATGAAGCCGGCCACGCCCGAGCAGCGCCACGCCGGCGTGGCCTGCACCACCGCGCGCGACTTCCGCTGGGAGCGCGGCGACATCAAGAGCACCAGCCTGCTGGGCAACGTGCTGGCGCGCCAGATGTCGGCCGACCACGGTGCGATGGAAACGATCATGTTCCGCGACGGCTACCTCACCGAAGCCGCCGCCAGCAACGTGTGGGTGGTGCACGAAGGTGCGCTGCTGGGGCCGCCCAAGAGCGAGCACGTGCTCGAAGGCATCCGCGTTGAGCTGCTGCGCGAGCTGTGCGAGGAATGTGGCATCGCCTACAACCTGCGCCCCGTCCCCGAAGCCGACGTGCACGCCGCCGACGAGGTGCTGCTGAGCTCGGCCACCAAGGAAGTGCTGCCGGTCACCAAGATCGACGGCGAACCGGTGGGTCACGGCGCGCTGCGCGGCAAGCCCGGCCCGGTCTACGCGCGGCTGTTCGAGGCCTACCAGCAGGCCAAGCGGACGATGTCGATCTGAGTGCGCCGACGATGGCCGACATCCCGCCCGAGCAGAGCCTGATCGAGTACCCCAGCGCCTTTCCCATCAAGGTGATGGGCGCGATGGTCGAAGGCTTCGAGGAGGCCATCGTGGCCATCGCGAAGAACTTCGACCCCGGCTTCGATGCCGGCACGATCGAGCGCCGGCCCAGCACGGGCGGCAAGTACCTGGGGCTCACCGTCACCGTCACCGCCACCAGCCGTGATCAGCTCGACGAGCTGTACCGCACGCTGTCCACGCACCCGATGGTGAAGGTCGTTCTCTAGCCTTACGGCCGCGCGTCCAGTTCCTTGAGCTTGCCCGGCGCCGCCTCGTCGCCGCCGCGCGCCGCGGCCTCGTACCAGTAGCGCGCCAGGCGCAGGTCGGGCTCGACGCCGTCGCCCTGTTCGTACATCGAGGCCAGCAGGTACATCGCGCCGACGTCGCCGCCCTTGGCCGCCTCGCGGTACCAGTGTGCGGCCCGTGCCGGATCCTTGGGCGCGCCGCGGCCCAGGTAGTAGGCGGTGGCGATGGCCACCTGGCCGTCCACGCTGCCGGCGCTGGCTGCCCTCAGGTACCAGCGGTTGGCGGCCACCATGTCGCGCCGGCCGAGTGCGCCCGTCTCGAGCTGCTGGGCCAGCAGCAGCTGCGCGTTGACGAAACCTCCGGCGGCGGCGCGCTCCAGCAGGCGGCGCGCCCGCGCACGGTCGGGCTTCGGCACGTCGCCTTCCAGGTGCATCAAGGCCAGGTTGAACTGCGCGGCCGGCACCTGGCGCCGCGCCAGGTCTTCGAAGACGCGGCGGGCCTGGGCGTGGCGGCCCGACTCGTAGTCCAGCACGGCCAGGTCCAGCTGCGACTGCAGGGCTTCGGGCAGGGGCGGTGCGGCCTGCGCCAGCGTGGCGCACAGGGCACAGGCGAACAGCAGGTGGCGCAGCGGCATGGCCATGGGTCGGCCACGATAGCCGTTCCTCACAGTGCGCGTGGGCCGGCGGGCGCGACATGGTCCAATGGCGCATGTCCGAAGAAGGCCGCCCCAAGCTCAGCGTGAAGCCACGCGCCCCTGTGCGTGACCCGCGCCGGCCACGCGTGCGTGGCGGCCCGCCGCCGAAAGGGCCGGCGAAGACCGCACCGAAGCCGGAAGGCAGACCGCCCCCGCGGCCCGCCGCCCGCGCCGAGGCCAGGCCGCCGTTGGCGGCGCCCGCAGCGCCCCGCAGGCCGCCCCCGCCTGCGCCCGGCCCATCGGCCGAAGGCTTCCGCGTCGCCAAGCTGATGACCGAACGCGGCCTGGCCTCGCGCCGCGAAGCCGACGAATGGATCGAAGCCGGCTGGGTGCGTGTCGACGGCCGCCTGGCCGTGCTGGGCCAGCGCGCGCTGCCCGATGTGCGCATCGACATCGACCCACGTGCCCGCGCCGAGCAGGCGCGCCGCGTCACGGTGCTGCTGCACAAGCCCATCGGCTACGTCAGCGGCCAGGCCGAGGACGGCCACGAACCGGCACTGACGCTGGTGAAGCCCGGCAACCGCTGGGAAGGCGACGACTCGGGCATCGACTTCCATGGCGGCCACCTGCGCCACCTGGCGCCGGCCGGGCGGCTGGACATCGACTCCACGGGCCTGCTGGTGCTGACGCAGGACGGCCGCGTCGCCAAGCGCCTGATCGGCGACGAGACGCGCGTCGAGAAGGAGTACCTGGTGCGTGTGGCCTACACGAAGCCCGGCCGCCTGCCCGAAGAGGACATGGAGCGCCTGCGCCACGGCCTGGTGCTGGACGACGTGGCGCTGCGCCCGGCGCGCGTGAGCTGGCAGAACGAAGACCAGTTGCGCGTGGTGCTGCGCGAAGGCCGCAAGCGGCAGATCCGCCGCATGTGCGAACTGGTGGGCCTGCAGGTGCTGGGCCTGAAGCGCGTGCGCATCGGCAGCGTGGTGCTGGGCCCGCTGCCGCCCGGCCAGTGGCGCTACCTGCGCGACGACGAACGTTTCTGAACGGCCGCTTCAGGCTTCGAGCTGTTCCAGGCGCTTCTTCGCGTCTTCCTTCGAGTTCTTCGAACCCTTGGGGCTGGCGATGTAGCGCGTGAAGGCCGCCTTGGCTTCGGCCTTGCGGCCCAGCGCCTGCAGCACGATGCCGCTGCGGTAGGTGATGGGCAGGTCTTCGGCGCCCTTCAGCGTGGCGGCCTGCTCGTAGAGCTTCAGCGCCTCTTCATGCGCCCCCGACTCGGCGCGCACCCGCGCCAGCGCAAACACCGGCTGGGCGTAGCGGCCCTGCTCGCGCGCCAGCTTCTCGGCCAGCGGCGCGGCCTGGGCGGCCTGGCCGGCGCCCACCAGGCCCAGCACGCACTGCACGGCCCAGGCGCGTGCGTCTTCGGACACCGTGGCTTCCAGGTTCGTGGGCAGGGCCATGAAGATCGGAAGTGCCAGCTCGAACTTCTTGGCGGCCATCGCGCCGCGGGCTTCCAGCAGCCGGGCCTGTTCAGGCCGCGGCGCACTGCGCGCCAGCTCGGCCGCCTTGGCCGTGCTGCCGCCCATCATGCCGGGGGCCATCAGGTAGAACTCCGACAGCGCACTGCGCGCCGGAAACCACGCGGGCTCGATCTCGTGCGCGGCCTGCAGCGCGTCGCGGATGGTGCCGGCGCTGCGCGCCGCCTTGAACATCCCTTCGGACATGGCCTGGATGCCCAGCACCACGCCCAAAGCGTACTGGCAGGGCGCAGCCTTGGGCTGCTTCTCGATGCAGGCCTCGGCGCGCTGGATGGCGGCCTGGCGCGCCGGTGCGTCGTCGCGCGCCAGGGCGGCCAGTGCCACGCCCAGCACGGCCTGCGCGTCGTCGGGCGCGGCAGCCACGCGCGTGGCCGCGACACGCTGCAGTTCGTCGTGGCGGTCGGCCTGGTACAGCGCTTCCAGCGCCGGGTCTTTCAGCATCTGGGCCTGGGCCAGCGGCACCAGGGCCGAAAGGGTGCAGGCCACGAGGGGGCGGAGCAGGAGGAAACGGGGCATCGGACGGGACCAGTGACAGACAGGGGCCGAATGATGCCCGCAGCCCGCCTGATAGGCTCGCCGCATGAGTTTGCCCCCGGACGCGCTGCCCGCGCCCCCTGCCCTGGCCCAAGCCGGCGCGCCACCCCACCCGCCCCCCATCGGCCGTGCCGGGGCCGCGCTGGTGCTGGCCCTGCTGATGGGGCTGCAGCCCGTCACCACCGACGTCTACCTGCCTGCGCTGCCCATGCTCACGCGTGCCCTCGGCGCGCCGGTGAGCCTGGCACAGCTGACCATGTCGGCACTGATCCTGGCCTTCGGCATCGCGCAGATGGTGTGGGGCCCGGTGGCCGACCGCATCGGCCGTCGACCCGTGCTGTTGATGGGGCTGGCGCTGTACACCGCAGCCAGCGCCGGATGCGCGCTGGCCGGCAGCATCGAAGCGCTGGTGGCCTGGCGCGTGCTGCAGGGCACAGCCATGGCCGCGGCCGTGGTGTGCGCGCGCGCCATCGTGCGCGACCTGTACGAACCTGCGGCGGGCGCGCAGGTGATGGCGCTGGCCCTCACCGGCCTGGGCTTCATCGCGCTGGCCGGGCCCATTTCGGGCGGCCTGCTGGCGCAGGCCTACGGCTGGCGCGCACCGCTGGTGCTGGTGACGGTGGTGGGCGCGTTCAGCCTGGCGCTGATCGCGCTGTGCCTGCCGGAAACACTCGTGACGAAGAACCCGGCGGCCACGCAGTGGCGCCAGCTGCGACGCACCTGGGGCGAGATCGCGCGCCACCGCGTGTTCCGCGCCTGGGCGCTGCTGGTGGCCTGCACCTACGGCGGCCTCTTCACGGTGCTGGCCTCGTCGTCCTTCGTCTTCATGGACGTGCTGGGCCTGTCGGCCACGGCCTATGGCGGCGCGATGGCACTGGGCTCGGTGAGCTACATCGCCGGCACCTTCGCCTGCCGGCGCCTGATCGCACGCCACGGCATGGTGGCCACGGTGCGGCGTGGCGGCTGGTTCACGCTGGCCGCGGGCCTGTCTGCAGCGTTGATCGCCGTGCTGGGCCAGCCATCACCGGCCGCGCTGCTGCTGGCCTACTGCCTGTTCGCCTTCGGCCACGGCCACCACCAGCCCTGCGGCCAGGCGGGTGTAGTGGCCCCCTTCCCGCGCAACGCGGGCGCGGCCTCGGCGCTGGCCGGGCTGCTGCTGGCGCTGGTGGCCTTCGGCATCGGCCGCTGGCTGGGCTGGGCGCTGGACGGCAGCGTGCGCCCGCTGGCCTGGGGCCTGGCCTTCTGGTCGCTGCTCACCTGCACGGTGGCGTGGACCCTGGTGCCACGCAGCGCGCGGTGAAGAGCGCCGCCGTGCAGGCGCTGTGCGTGGCCGGGCCCACCGCCGCCGGCAAGACGGCGGTGGCGCTGGCACTGGCCGAGCGGCTGCCGCTGGAGATCATCAGCGTCGACTCGGCCCTGGTCTACCGCGGCATGGACATCGGCACCGCCAAGCCCAGCGCCGCCGAACGCGCGGCCGTGCCGCACCATCTGATCGACCTCATCGAACCGACCCAGGCCTACAGCGCCGCGCGCTTCGCGGCCGATGCGCAGCGGCTCATCGCCGAGATCCGCGGCCGCGGCCGGCTGCCCTTGCTGGTGGGCGGCACCATGCTGTACTTCAAGGCGCTGCGCGAGGGCCTGGACGAGATGCCGCCGGCCGATGCAGACCTGCGCCGGCAGCTCGATGCCGAAGCCGCCGAACGCGGCTGGCCCGCGCTGCATGCCGAACTGGCACGTGTGGACCCCGCCACCGCGGCACGCCTGGCGCCCGCCGACAGCCAGCGCATCCAGCGCGCGCTGGAGGTGCAGCGCCTCACGGGCCGGCCGCTGTCGGACTGGCACCGCCGCACACCCGGCGCCGAGGCACACGCCGCGCGCAGCCTGCCGCTGCTGTCGCTGGAGCCCACGTCGCGCGCCTGGCTGCACGAGCGCATCGCGCAGCGCTTCGACGCCATGCTCGCGCAAGGCCTTGTCGACGAGGTGCGCACCCTGCGCGCGCGCGGCGACCTGCATGCAGACCTGCCTTCGATGCGCTGCGTGGGTTACCGGCAGACCTGGCAGGCCCTGGACCGCGACGATCTGCCGGCGCTGCGCGACACCGGCATCGCGGCCACGCGCCAACTGGCCAAACGGCAGCTCACCTGGTTACGGTCAATTACCCCGAAGACGGTGGTGCCCTGCGACGCTGACGACGCTCTTGTGCGAGCACTGCAGCAGCTGCAGGACTGGGCCGATGGGCCGCCCGCGTGATGTGGCGCGAGGACCTGCCCCCCTCGTACGGTGGCGTCGATGGCCTCGTTCTTGCAAGCGTAATCTGGTTACCGCTGGAGTACCTGAAACGGGGCCCCGCGCCTAGGGTGAGGCCCGGGGAGTCGGGCTGTAGCTTCGCGCTATAGTCCCGCCCCTCGGCCGCATCAGGTTGGGGCGGCTCAGGAGGCTGCTGGCAGATTGAAAGAGCACACCCCGCATCAAGCACGTGCGGGAGCGGCTGGAGGTTTGGATTGGATTACGCCGATACACAACGAAGCGGTAGCAAACACGCGGTTGGCTTCGGGGTCGTGGTCGTGTTGCACCTCATCCTGGGGTGGGCACTGCTCAATGGCCTGGCCCAACGCATGGTGGAAGTGATCAAGGGTCCCATCGACACCAAGATCATCGAAGAGCAGGCCAAGCCACCGCCGCCGCCACCCGAGAACCTGCCGCCGCCGCCGAAGTTCCAGCCGCCGCCGCCGTCCTTCGTGCCGCCGCCCGAGGTGAACGTCAACCCGCCGCCCATGCCGGCGCCGACGATCACCACCACGCAGGTGGCGCCGCCGCCCGCGCCCTTCGTGCCGGCGCCGCCGCCGGTGGTGGCCGCGCCGCCGGCACCGCCCGCGCCGCCGCGCGTGGCGGCCCGCCCCGGCATCGCCAACATCAACGATTGCGCGCCAACGGCCGACGACTACCCGGCCGCTGCCAAGCGCTCCGAAGCCACCGGCACGACACGCATCCGCTTCACCGTGGGTGCGGACGGCCGCCTCACCGGGCAGCCCGAGATCATCAAGTCGGCCGGTGCGTCACGCGAGCACAAGATGCTGGACCGTCTCGCCGCCACCAAGCTCGCCGAGTGCAAGTTCAAGGCGGGGATCGACGAAACCGGCAAGCCCGCAGGCATGACGGTTGATTTCGAGTACGTCTGGAAGCTCGACTGATCCTTGGTCGTCCCCTTTTTTCGTTTCACCTGAAGAGCGCGGCACAAGAAACCCGCGCCTGCCCGTTCCTTTGGAGTCAACATGAATGTGAACCCCTTGCACGCCCGCCTGTGGGCTGCCCCGCTGTCGATGTTCCGCCTGCTGGCTCTGCTGGCGAGCTTCGTGCTGGCCCTGAGCCTGCCGAGCCTGAGCCATGCGCAGGCCGCGTCCGAACCGGCTGCCGCGCCGGCTGCGGCGCCGGCCGAACCCGCGCCGGCCCCGGCCGCGGCCGCGCCGGCCGCGCCCTCGGTGGGCGAAGAGGCGGTCGACAACCCCTACGGCCTGAAGGCACTGTGGACCCAGGGTGACTTCGTTGCCCGCGGCACGCTGGTCATCATGATCATCATGTCCATGGGCAGCTGGTACGTGATCTTCACCAAGCTGTTCGAGCAGCGCTCGATGCTGAAGAGCGCACGCGAGTCGGCCGAAACCTTCTGGAAGGCCAGCTCGGTGAAGGCCGGTGCCAGCGCCCTGGAAGAAGGCACGGCCTTCCACTTCATCGCGCAGCAGGGCATCAAGGCCAGCGACCACCACGAAGGCACGATGGTCGAGAGCATCGACAAGCACACCTGGATCGGGATGTCGGTCGACCGCGCCGTCGGCAGCATCCAGAACCGCCTGACCGACGGCATGGCTGTGCTAGCCACCGTCGGCTCCACCGCACCGTTCGTGGGCCTGTTCGGCACCGTCTGGGGCATCTACAACGCCCTCGTGAAGATCGGCATCAGCGGCCAGGCGTCCATCGACAAGGTGGCCGGCCCCGTGGGTGAAGCGCTGATCATGACCGCCATCGGCCTGGCCGTGGCCGTGCCGGCGGTGATGGGCTACAACTGGCTGATCCGCCGCAACAAGGCCGTGATGGATTCGACCAAGGCCTTTGCCGGCGACCTGCTGAACGTTCTGATCGCCGGTAAGCGTTGAGCTCGGGCCCCGTGCCGAGCCTGGAGTTCCGACCATGGCCATGAACGTAGGCGCCGCCGAAGGCGACGGCGAAGAGCAGCTCAACAACACCATCAACACCACGCCGCTGGTGGACGTGATGCTGGTGCTGCTCATCATCTTCCTCATCACCATCCCGGTGGTGACGCAGTCCATCAAGCTCGAGCTGCCGAAGGAGCGCAACCTGCCACTGTTGACCAAGCCCGAGAACATCGTGCTGGCGGTCAACCGCGACGGCGAGATCTACTGGAGCCTGGAGCGCATCCCCGACATCGAGGCCCTGGTCACCAAGCTCAAGGTCGAGGCGGTCAAGGAACCGCAGCCCGAGGTGCACATCCGGGGCGACTCCGAAGTGCGCTACGAGTCGGTGGGCCGCGTCGTCGTGGCCTGCCAGCGTGCGGGCATCTTCAAGGTGGGCTTCATCACCGAGCCGCCTGCGGGCAACGTCACGCGCTCGCGCTAGGGAGAATCACATGGCAATGAACGTAGGCGCGCAGGCCGAAGACGACGTGATGGTCGACATCAACACCACGCCGCTGATCGACGTGATGCTGGTGCTGCTGATCATGTTCATCATCACCATCCCCATCCAGACCCACGCGGTCAAGATGAACATGCCGGTGCCGAGCAAGAACGCGCCGCCACCCAAGCCGCCCGAGATCATCCGCATCGACGTCGACTTCGACGGCACCATCAGCTGGAACGGCGAGACCATCCCGGCCGGTGATCGCGGTGCGATGGAAACGCGCCTGGCGGCCGTGGCGGCCATCGCCGACCAGCCCGAGGTGCACCTGCGCCCCAACAAGCTGGTGGTCTACAAGCACGTGGCGATGATCCTGGCCACCGCGCAGCGGCTGGGCGTCACCAAGATCGGCATCGTCGGCAACGAACAGTTCCTCTGATCATGAACCTCCGTTCTCTGCGCGCACTCGTTCTGGCGCTGGCCGCGGCCGGCTTCTTGACCGCGGCGCACGCCCAGGGCGTGCGCCAGGAAGTGGGCAAGCCGCTGAAGGAAGCCGGGGACCTGCTGCGTGCCGGCAAGGCCAAGGAAGCGCTGGCCAAGGCGCGTGAAGCCGACAGCGTGGGCGGCAAGACGCCGGCCGAGCAGCTCACCATAGACCGCATGAAGGCCGCAGCCGCCCAGCGCGCGGGCGACAACGCCACCGCCATCCAGGCGCTGGAAGCCGTGCACCCCAAGGTGAGCGGCGCCGAAGCGGGCCAGATCGCCGAGCAGCTGGCCAATGCCTACGCGCAGCAGCGCAACAACGCCAAGGCCACCGAGTGGCTGAACAAGGCCATCGCCGCCGGCAACAACAGCGGCAGCGTGAAGCAGCTGCAGACCTACCTGATGTCGGCCAGCGGCGACTACAACGCCATCGCGCGCGATGCCGGCGCTGCCGTGTCGGCCGCCGAGCAGGCCGGCCGCCGCCCTGACGAAGGTGAACTGCTGCGCCTGGCCGATGCCCAGAACCGCCTGAACAACCTCAACGGGTATGCCAGCACGCTGGAAAAGCTGCTGGTGAACTACCCGAAGAAGGACTACTGGAACGCCTACCTGGGCCGCCTGCCGCGCAAGCCCGGCTTCGGCGACCGATTCCTCATCGACGTGCTGCGTCTTCGCCTGGCCAGCGGCACGCTGAGCAAGACCGAGGACTACATGGAGCTGGCCCAGCTGTCCATGCAGCAGGGCCTGCCCAGCGAAGCGCGCAAGGTGGCCGAGCAGGGCTTCAAGGCCGGCGTGCTGGGCACCGGCCCCGAGGCCGCCCGCCACGCCCGCCTGCGCGACCTGGCGCTCAAGGAAGAAGCCGATCTGAAGGCCAAGCTGGCCGGCCAGGCCGCCGAGGCCGAAGGTTTCAAGGAAGGCGACGGGCTCGTCAAGGTCGGCGGCTCCTACGTCTCGCTGGGCGAGGTCGACAAGGGCATCGAGTACATCCAGAAGGGCATCGCCAAGGGCAGCCTGAAGCGCCCCGAAGACGCCAAGCTGCGCCTGGGCCTGGCCCAGCTGCAGCAGGCCAAGACCAAGTCCGCCGGCGTGCAGACCCTGCGCAGCATCAAGGGCACCGACGGCGTCGCGGACATCGCCCGCCTGTGGCTGATCGTCGGCAACGGAGCCTGAGCGCGCCCGTCGCGCCCGGCATCGATACCGAAACCCGCGCCCAGGCCGGCGACCACATGGCGCTGCGCCTGTGGCTGCGTCTGCTGGCCTGCACCAACCTGATCGAAGCGCCGCTGCGCACACGCCTGCGCGAGCAGTTCGACGGTTCGCTGCCGCGCTTCGACCTGATGGCCCAGCTCGAGCGCGAACCGGGCGGCATGAAGATGCGCGAGCTGTCGCGGCGCCTGATGGTCACCGGCGGCAACGTCACCGGCCTGACCGACCGCCTGGTGGCCGAAGGCCTGGTGCGCCGCCGCGAAGACCCGGCCGACCGTCGCGCCACCAGCGTGGCACTCACTGCCGAAGGCCGGCGCCAGTTCCGCGCCATGGCCAAGGCACACGAGAGCTGGGTGGTGGAGATCTTCGCCGGGATGTCGACGGCGCAGCAGGCTCAGCTGTTCGAGCTGCTGGGTGCGCTCAAGCTGACGCTGCCGCCAGCAGATCGCGCCCGATGATGAGGCGCTGCACCTCGGTGGCGCCCTCGTAGATGCGCAGCGCGCGGATCTCGCGGTACAGACTCTCCACCACCGACCCCACCTTCACGCCCAGGCCGCCGTGCATCTGCAGCGCACGGTCGATCACCGCCTGCGCGTTCTCGGTGGCCACCATCTTGGCCATCGCGGCTTCACGCGTGCTGCGCCGGCCCTGCACGTCGCGCACCCAGGCGGCGCGGTAGGTCAGCAGGGCCGCGGCGTCGATGGACGATGCCATGTCGCCGAAGGCAGCCTGCGAGAGCTGGAAGTCGGCCAGGGCCTGGCCGAACATCGAACGGCCGCGAGCGTGGTCCAGGGCCTCGTCGAGCGCGCGGCGCGCGAAGCCCAGGGCCGCAGCGGCCACCGAGGCGCGGAAGATGTCCAGCGTGCGCATCGCGAGCTTGAAGCCTTCGCCCGGCGCGCCCAGCAGGTGGGCCTTGGGTACGCGGCAGTTCGAAAAGCGCAGCCGCGCCAGCGGGTGCGGGGCGATGACCTCGATGCGTTCGGCAATCGACAGGCCCGGCGTGTCGGCCGGCACCACGAAGGCACTGATGCCACGTGTGCCCGGTGCCTCGCCGGTGCGCGCGAAGACGCAGTAGAAGTCCGCGATGCCGCCGTTGCTGATCCAGGTCTTCTCGCCGTCCAGCACGTAGGCATCACCCTCTTCGCGCGCGCTGCAGCTCATGGCCGCCACGTCGGAGCCGGCAGCGGGTTCGCTCAGCGCGAAGGCCGCAATCGCTTCGCCCCGCGCCACCTTCGGCAGCCAGGCCGCCTGCAGCGCCGGGCTGCCGGCCAGGCTGATGGGCCCGCTGCCCAGGCCCTGCATCGCGAAGGCGAAGTCGGCCAGGCCGTCGTGGCGCGCGAGGGTTTCGCGGCAGACCACCAGCGCGCGCGAGTCGAGCTGTTCGGCGGCGCCGCCGAAAGCCGCGGGCACGCAGTGGCGCAGGAAGCCCGCCTCACCGAGCGCACGCACCAGGCGGCGGCAGGCGGCGTCGGTGTCGTGGTGGTCGATGTCGCGCAGCTTCTCACCGGCCCAGGTATCCAGCGTCGCGGCCAAGCCGCGGTGCGCGTCGTCGAAGAAGGGCAGCTCCAGGTGCGCGAGGCGGCTCACCTCAGTTCCCCTCGAACTTCGGCTGCTGCTTCGCCGCAAAGGCATCGAAGGCGCGCTTGAAGTCCTGCGTCAGCATGCACAGCGCCTGGGCCTGGGCTTCGCTCTCGATCATCTCCTCGATGCCCATGGCCCATTCCTGGTTCAGCATGGTCTTGGTCACGGTGTGCGCGAAGTACGGCCCGTCGGCCAGCGCGCGCGCCTGCGCCTGCGCCTTGGCCAGCACTTCGTCGCGCGGGTGCAGGGCATTGAAGAAGCCCCAGGCGGCACCCTCTTCCGCCGTCATCGCGCGGCCGCTGAACAGCAGCTCGGCCGCCCGCCCTTGGCCGATGACCCGCGGCAGCAGCCCGCAGGCGCCCATGTCGGCGCCGGCCAGGCCCACGCGCGTGAACAGGAAGGCGGTCTTGGTGGCGGGCGTGCCCAGCCGCAGGTCAGATGCCAGCGCCACCATCGCGCCGGCACCGGCGCAGATGCCGTCCACCGCCGCGATCACGGGCTGCGGTGCGCGCTTGATGGCCTTCACCAGGTCGCCCGTCATGCGCGTGAAGCGCAGCAGCTCGGGCGCGGCCATCTTCGTCAGCGGCTCGATGATCTCGAACACGTCGCCGCCCGAACAGAAGTTGCCGCCGGCGCCGGTGACCACCACGGCGCGCACGTCACTGGCCTTCTGCAGGCCGAGGAACAAGTCGCGCAGCTCGGCATAACTCTCGAACGTCAGCGGATTCTTCTTGTCGGGCCGGTTGAGCGTGATGGTGGCGACACGGCCATCACCCGGGCAGAACCACCCGAAGTGGCGTGCGGCGTAGGCCTGGAAGGGGCGGAGGTCGTCGTTCATTTGGCAGCAGGGCGGCGCAGGTTGGCGAGGTGCTGGCTGCGGCCGCTCAGGTACTGCGGCGGCCAGTGGATGGTGTCATGGCCGATCTTCGCCGCTTCGTGCAGCGTCCACGCGGCATCGGCCAGGTGCGGCCGCGCCACGGCGCAAAGGTCGGCGCGGCCGGCGGCGATCACCATGTTGACGTGGTCGGCCTCGTAGATGCTGCCCACGGCCACGGTGGCGATGCCCACCTCGTTGCGGATGCGGTCGGCAAACGGCGTCTGCCACATGCGGCCGTAGACCGGCTTCTGGCCGGCCACCACCTGGCCCGAGCTGCAGTCGATGAGGTCGGCGCCGGCAGCCTTGAAGAGGCGCGCGATGGCCACCGCCTCGTCGGCCGTGTTGCCGCCGGGGAACCAGTCGTGGCAGGACAGGCGCACGCTGATCGGCCGCTCCTGCGGCCACACGGCGCGGATGGCGGCGAACACCTCCAGCGGCCAGCGCGCGCGGTTCTCCAGGCTGCCGCCGTAGTCGTCACGCCGCTGGTTGGTGAGCGGGGACAGGAAGCTCGACAGCAGGTAGCCGTGCGCGCCGTGCAACTCGAGGATGTCGAAGCCGGCCTCGGCCGCACGACGTGTGGCGGCGACGAAGTCGGCGGTGATGCGCCGCATGTCTTCGCGGTTCATCTCGCGCGGCACCTGCGAGCGCTCGCTCCAGGGCAGTGCCGATGCCGAGACCAACGGCCAGTTGCCCGCCGCCAGCGGCGCGTCGGCGTCTTCCCAGCCCAACTGTGTGCTGCCCTTGCGCCCGGCATGGCCGAGCTGGATGCCCATCTTCGCGCCGCTGTTGGTGTGCACGAAGTCGACGATGCGCTTCCACGCGTCGCGCTGCAGGTCGTTCCACAGGCCCGCACAGCCCGGCGTGATGCGCGCATCGGGGCTGGTGCAGGTCATCTCGGTGTAGAGCAGGCCCGCGCCGCCCAGGGCGCGCGAGCCGAAGTGCACCAGGTGGAAGTCGTTCGGCAAGCCGTCCGCCGCCGAGTACATCGCCATCGGAGACACCACCACGCGGTTGGGCAGGGTCAGCCCGCGCAGCGTGAAGGGCGTGAACATGGGGCTCGGCGGCTTTGCGCCATCGGCCACGGCCAGCCCGGAGCGGCGCGCGAACCAGCGTTCGTAGCCTTCCAGCCAGGCCGCGTCGCGCAGGCGCAGGTTCTCGTGGCTGATGCGCTGGCTGCGCGTGAGCATGCTGTACATGAACTGCTCGGGCGGCAGCTGCTCGCAGTAGCGCGCACCCACCACCTCGAACCATTCCATCGCGTTCCAGGCGGCGTTCTGCAGGCGCAGCACGTCCACCTCGCGCACCGCCTGGTACTGCGCCAGCACCTCGGGGATGCCGCCCTTCACGTCCCGGAAGAGGCGCGTCAGCTCGATGGCGTCTTCCAGCGCGAGCTTGGTGCCCGAACCGATGGCGAAGTGCGCGGTGTGCACCGCATCGCCCATCAGCACCACGTGGCTGCGGCCGTTGTGGTGGTGCCAGGTCTTGCAGCGCACGCGCTGGAAGTTGATCCAGGCCGAGCCGCGCAGGTGCCGCGCGTTGGTCATGAGCTTGTGGCCCTGCAGGTGCCTGGCGAAAAGCTGCTCGCAGAAGGCGATGCTGTCATCGCTGCCGGCCTGGTCCAGCCCATGCGCGCGCCACACGTCCTCGGGCGTCTCGACGATGAAGGTGGTGGTCTGGTCGTCGAACTTGTAGACGTGGGCCTGGAACCAGCCGTGTTCGGTCTTCTCGAACAGGAAGTTGAAGGCGTCGAAGAGCCGCGTGGTGCCGAGCCAGATGAAGCGGTTGGGCCGCGCCACCACGTCGGGCTGGAAGACCTCGGCGTACTTCTGGCGGATGCGCGAGTTGATGCCGTCGCTGGCGATGACCAGGTCGGCATCCGGGTAGTCGGCATCGCTGTCGGCTTCGGTCTCGAACACGAGCTCCACGCCCAGCTCTTCGCAGCGCCGCTGCAGGATGTTGAGCAGCTTCTTGCGCCCGATGCCCACGAAGCCGTGGCCGCCGCTGCGGATGCACTGGCCCTTGAAGTGCAGCTCGATGTCGTCCCAGTGGTTGAACGCGACCTCGATGGCGCTGGCGGTGGGGCCGTCCCACTGCCGCATGTTGTCCATGGTGGCGTCGCTGAACACCACGCCCCAGCCGAAGGTGTCGTAGGGACGGTTGCGCTCCACCACGGTGATGCGGTGCGAGGGATCCTGCTGCTTCATCAGCAGCGCGAAGTACAGGCCCGCGGGGCCGCCGCCGATGCAGACGATGCGCATGGGTCTTCCTGGTGACGACAAGACCATTGTCGCAGCCAAATGCTTTACAAGTAAAGCAATGGGTCTCGCGCAGAATCCAGCGCCATGCCCCAGCCCCTGCCCGCCTACCTGGTCGATCTGAACCACGGTGTGTACGCCGTCGACACCGGCTTCCACCGCGACCACTTCGACGCCGCCTACCTGGTGGTGCACGAAGGACGCGCCGCCTTCATCGACACCGGCACCGCCTTCGCCGTGCCGCGCCTGCTGGGCGCGCTGGTGGCGCTGGGGCTTGCCGCCGAGGCGGTGGACTGGGTGATCCCCACCCACGTGCACCTCGACCACGCCGGCGGCGCCGGCCAGCTGATGGCCGCGGCGCCACAGGCCACGCTGGTGGTGCACCCACGCGGCAAGCGCCACATGGTCGACCCCGCCGATCTGTGGGCCGGCGCCAGCGCCGTCTACGGCGCCGACGAGATGGCGCGCTCCTACGGCAGCCTGCTGCCGGTGCCGGACGAGCGGGTGCTGACCAGCGACGACGGCATGGTGGTGCAGCTCGCCGGGCGGCCACTGCACATCGCCCACACGCCGGGCCACGCGCGCCATCACCACTGCATCTGGGATCCAACCACGCGCGGCTGGTTCACGGGCGACACCTTCGGCCTGAGCTACCGCGAGTTCGACACCGCGCGGGGCCCGTGGATCGTGCCCACCTCGACGCCCGTGCAGTTCGAACCCGAGGTGCTGGTGACCTCGATCGAACGCCTGCTCGCCGCCGCGCCGACCTGCATGTACCTCACGCATTTCGGCCGCGTGGGCGAGGTGCCGCGCCTGGGTGCGCTGCTGCTGGGCCAGCTGCAACAGATGGCCGCGCTCGGCCGTGCCGAGCGGGACGCCCCTGATCGCCACGAACGGCTCAAGCAGGGCCAGCTCGACATCTTCTGCGCCAGCCTGGCGGCGCACGGCTGCGCGATGTGCCGCGCCCAGGTGGCGCAGTTGCTGGCCATCGACCTGGAGTTGAACGCCCAGGGCATGGCGGCCTGGCTCGACCGGCCCAAGCGGCGGGCAGCACCCGCCGGCTAAACTGCCGCCCCCGCGCCTGAAGCGCGACAAGGGCTCGGCATGCAGCAAGGTGTTCACTTCGGATTGGGCGGCCGCGTGGTGGTGATCACCGGCGCGGCACAGGGCATCGGCGCGGCCTGCGCGCGCCGGCTGGTGCGTGACGGCGCCGCGGTGGCGCTGTGGGACATGGCCGACGGCCCGGGCCGGGCGCTGGCCGATGAGCTGGCCGCCGGCGGCGCGCAGGCGCTCTACCAGCACTGCAACGTGGCGCTGAAAGCCGAGGTCGATGCCTCGCTGGCCGCCACGCTGGCGCGCTTCGGGCATGTCGACGGCCTGGTGAACAACGCAGGCATCTTCAAGGCCGCGGCCTTCCTCGACATCACCGAAGCCGACTGGGACGCGGTGCTCGACGTCAACCTCAAGGGCTCTTTCCTGGTGGGCCAGGCGGTGGCGCGCGAGATGGTGAAGGCCACGGGCCCGAACAAGGGCGCCATCGTCAACATGAGCTCGGTCAACGGCACGCTCACCATCCCCAGCATCGCCAGCTACAACGCCAGCAAGGGTGCCATCAACCAGCTCACGCGCGTGATGGCGCTGTCGCTGGCCGACCAGGGTGTGCGCGTCAATGCCGTGGCACCGGGCACCATCGCCACCGAACTGGCGAAGAACGCGGTGCTGACCAGCGATGAAGCCAAGACGCGCATCCTCAGCCGCACGCCGATGAAGCGCCTGGGCGAGCCGGAAGAGATCGCCGACGTGGTGGCCTTCCTGCTCAGCGATGCAGCCAGCTACGTGACGGGCGAGATCGTCGTGGTCGACGGCGGGCGCATGACGCTGAACTACACGGTCCCGGTTTGAGCTGGGAGGCTTTCGCCGTCTCCACCGGCGTGGTGGCGCTGGGCGAGATGGGCGACAAGACCCAGCTGCTGGCCCTGCTGCTGGCGGCGCGCTTCCGCAAGCCCTGGCCCATCATCGCCGGCATCCTGGTGGCCACGCTGGCCAACCACGCCGGCGCCAGCGCCCTGGGCAGCTGGCTCACGCAGGTGGTCGACCCCACCTGGATGCGCTACGGCCTGGGCGCTTCCTTCATCGCCGTGGCCCTGTGGATGCTGGTGCCCGACAAGGCCGACGAGGCCGATGCCGCCGGCACCGGCCGCTGGGGTGTGTTCGGCGTCACCGTGGTGGCCTTCTTCCTGGCCGAGATGGGCGACAAGACGCAGATCGCCACCGTGATGCTGGCCGCGCGCTACCAGGCCCTGGTCACGGTCACCGCCGGCACCACGTTGGGCATGATGATCGCCAACGTGCCCGCCGTGCTGCTGGGCGACAAGGCGGTGAAGTTCGTGCCCATCCGGTGGGTGCACCGCATCGCGGCCATCGTCTTCGCGTCGCTGGGCGTGGCGATGCTGATGGGGCTAGGCAGCTGAAGCCGCCAGCGGCGGCCGCCGTTCGCGGATGGGCAGGTGCAGCAGCGCCGCGGCCACGGCCAGCAGGATGTCGGCCACCCACATCCAGTCGTAGCTGCCGTAGGCCTCGAAGGCCTTGCCGCCCAGCCAGGCACCCAGGAAGCCGCCGATCTGGTGAGACACCATCACCAAGCCGAACAGCGTGGCCATGTGCGCCGGGCCGAAGAAGCGCGCCACCAGGCCGGCCGTGGGCGGCACGGTGGACAGGAAGGTCAGGCCCATCACGGCCGCGAAGGCCAGCATCACGAAGGTGGTCTTGGGTGCCAGCATGAACAGCAGCACCGCCAGCGCGCGCGCGGCGTAGATGGACGCCAGCAGCTTCTTCATCGGCAGCTTGCCGCCGCGCCAGCCCATCAGCGCACCGATGCCCAGGCTGCCGACGATGTTGAAGAGGCCCAGCATCGCCAGCGACCAGGCGCCGACCTCGGGCGCCAGCCCGCAGCTGGCCACCACGCCCGGCAGGTGCGTGGCCAGGAAGGCGACGTGGAAGCCGCACACCGAGAAGCCGGCGGCGAGCAGGCGGAAGCTGGGGTCGGCCAGGGCGCGACCCACGGCCTGGCGCGTGGTTTCGGTGCGCACGGGCAGCGCACCTGCTGCGGCTGCCACGGCTTTCGGCGCGCGCAGCACCCAGGCGGCGGGCAGGGCCAACAGCGTCACCAGGCCCAGCGTCTGCAGGCCCGCCACCCAGCCGGCGGCGGTGGTGACCGTCTGCGCGATGGGCGCGAACACAAACTGCCCGAAGGAGCCGCCCGCGTTCACCACGCCAGTGGCGAAGGCGCGGCGCTCGGGCGCCACCAGGCGCGTGGTCGCGGCCATCAGCACCGCCGGGCCGGCCATGCCGGCGCCGCCCGCGGCCAGCACGCCGATGGCCAGGATCAGGCCGGCCGTGCTGGTCATGTACGGAATCAGCAGCGTGCCGCCGGCCACCAGCAGCACGCCCACCACCAGCGCGCGCGCGGGGCCGTAACGGTCGGCCACGATCCCGGCCAGCGGCTGCGTCAGGCCCCACCACAGCTGGCCGAAGGCAAAGGCCAGGCTGATGCTGGCCAGGCCCAGGCCGGTGTGGGTGTTGATGTTGCCCAGGAACAGGCCCATCGACTGGCGCGCGCCCATGGTGACGGCGAAGGTGCCGGCCGCGGCCAGCAGCACCAGGAACAGCGGGCGCAGCGGCGCGGAACGGTCATTCATCGGAGCTTCCTTCGGCTTCGTCGGGTTCGAGCAGGCGCATGCATTCGTCCAGCAGCGCGTGCAGCGCCGCCACGCGGGCCGGGCCCAGTTGCTGGTTCAGCGCCAGCTGGGCGCGCTTCCAGGCCTTCTGCGCCTCGGCGCGCAGGGCGATGCCGGCAGCGCTGGCCTGCACCACGCGGCTGCGCTGGTCCTCACCATGCGACACCTCGACCAGGCCACGCTCGATCAGCGGCTGCAGGTTGCGCGAGAGCGTGGACGCGTCCAGCCGCATCGCCGCCGCCAGTTCACCCGCGCGGCACGGTCCCAGCTTCACCACGTGCGACAGCAGCGAGTACTGCGTGTTGCGCAGGCCGGTGGGCGCGACAAAGGCCTCGTAGTGCCGTGCCACCAGCCGGCTGGCCTGCTTCAGCTTGAGGTTGGTGCAGCCCCTGGGGGCGACGGTGGTCTGGGTTGCCATGCCGGCAGTGTGCCCGTAGGATAGTTGTATATGCAAGTTAATCGGAGTATCGCTTGAATGCTGAATCCACGCTGGCGGCCTGGTTGGCCGCCGAAACCGAACAGCGCAACCGCCGCACGGCCGGCATTGGCGTGGCCCGGCCCGAGGTGATGGCCACGATGGACGGCCTGAACCAGCTGCAGGCCATGCTGCGCGGCGAGCTGCCCTCGCCGCCCATCTCGCAGACGCTCGACTTTCTGCTGATCGAGGTGGAACACGGGCGCGCCGTCTTCCAGGGCACACCCGGCCCGGCGCACCTGAACCCGCTGGGCAGCGTGCATGGCGGCTGGTACGCCACCTTGCTCGATTCCGCCCTGGGCTGCGCCGTGCACAGCACCATGCCGCAGGGCAAGGCCTACACCACGCTGGAGCTGAAGGTGAACCTGGTGCGCGCCATCGGCCCGAAGGTGCAGCGCGTGCGCGCCATCGGCCAGACCATCCACGTCGGCAACCAGACCGCCACGGCCGAGGCCCGCCTGGTGGGCGCCGACGGCAAGCTGTATGCGCATGGCAGCACCACCTGCCTGGTGTTCGACCTGCGCCTGCCGGTGCAGCCACAATCGGGCGCATGAACTACCTGCACACCATGGTCCGCGTGACCGACGTCGAAGCCTCGCTGCGTTTCTACCGCGACGCGCTGGGCCTGGAGGTGTTGTCCCGCAAGGACAACGAGGCTGGCCGCTTCACGCTGATCTTCCTGGCCGCGCCGGGCGACCACGCGGCCCAGGTGGAGCTCACCTACAACTGGCCCGCGGCCGACGGCAGCAGCGAAACCTACACCGGCGGCCGCAACTTCGGCCACCTGGCCTACCGCGTCGACGACATCTACGCCACCTGCCAGCGCCTGATGGACCACGGCGTCACCATCCTGCGCCCGCCGCGCGACGGCCGCATGGCCTTCGTGCGTTCGCCCGACCAGATCAGCATCGAGCTGCTGCAGGCCGGCGCGGCGAAGGAAGCGGCCGAGCCCTGGAAGTCGATGCCCAACACGGGCAGTTGGTAACGGCTCGAAAGTCCCCCGTCGGCAGGGTGTTCCGGGGCAGCGCGAGACGCCCACAATCGCAGCTTCCACCACTGCGAAGGCACAACGTGACCCCAGCCAGACTCCTCATCGCCGCCACGGCCCTGGCCGCCGCTTCGGGCCTGGCCCAGGCGCAGAAGATCGCCCCCGGCCTGTGGGAACACACCATCACGATGAAGATGCAGGGCGGCGAGATGGAAGCCGGCATGAAGCGCATGCAGGAGCAGCTGGCCAGCCTGCCGCCCGAGAAGCGCAAGCAGATCGAGGAGATGATGGCGCGCCAGGGCCAGGGCGGCCCCGGCCTGGCAGCCGGCATGAGCATGATGGCCGGCAAGCCCACCGCCGTGAAGGTGTGCATCACCCCCGAGCAGGCCGCGCGCGAACCCTTCACCTCGGGCCAGGGCAACTGCAAGCAGATCAGCAACTCTCAGAGCGGCAAGACCTCGAAGATCAAGTTCAGCTGCACCCGCGACGACGGCGCCACCATGACCGGCGACGGCGAGTTCACGCTGATCAGCGACAAGGAACACACCGGCCGCATGGTGATGGACGGTGTCGGCCGCAAGGGCCAGCCCGCCCACATGGAAATCGACCAGGCCGGCCGCTGGCTGGGCGCCGACTGCGGCGACGTGAAGCCGCGTCAGGCGCCGCCGGTGCCGGCGAAGAAGTAGTTCAGCTCCGCAGAGCCGAAGCGGCCTGGGCCAGCGCGGTGATGCGCGCCCAGTCGCCGCGTTCCAGCGCATCGGCCGGGGTCAGCCACGAGCCGCCGCAGACCTTCACGTTGGGCAGCGCCAGGAACTGCGGCGCGGTCTCGGGCGTGATGCCGCCGGTGGGGCAGAAGGCGATGTCGGGGAAAGGCCCGGCCAGCGCCTTCAGCATCGGGATGCCGCCGGCCGCGGTGGCAGGGAAGAACTTCAGGAAGTTCAGGCCGTCGGCCATCGCCGCCATCACCTCGGAAGAGCTGGCCACGCCGGGCAGGAGCGGCAGGCCGATGTCGCGGCAGGCCGCGCCCACCGCGGCGGTGTAGCCGGGGCTCACGCCGAAGACGCTGCCGGCGTCCTTCGCCGCGCGCGCATCGGCCGCGCTGCGGATGGTGCCGGCGCCCACCACGGCCTCGGGCACGGCGCGTGCGATGGCCTCGATGCCGGCCAGCCCGGCCGGCGTGCGCAGCGTCACTTCCAACACACGCACGCCGCCGGCCACCAGGGCCTGCGCCATGGGCACGGCGTCCTGCACACGCTGCAGCACGATGACGGGGATGACGGGGCCGAGCGCGGCCAGTTCGAGCGTGTTTGTGATAACCATCGTCTTTGAAGTTAGCTGCGTCCAACCACCCACTGCGCTCCAGGCGCGGGGGCATTCCCAAGCTTCCCGCCACGGATCCGGCTCCGCCGGGCCGTTGGCGGACGGCCCCCTCGGGGGGTAGCGAGCGCTAGCGAGCTTGGGGGCTCCATTTCACATCCAGGAGATCGCGCCTTCTTCGGCGCTCTTGACGTTGCGGCGCAGGCCGGCGAAGAGTTCGCGGCCCAGGTCGTGGCCGTTCACCTCGGCTTGCGCGGGCTCGATGTGGGCGCTGCTGCGCGCGTCCCACTCGGCCTGCGGCACCAGGGCGTCGAGGTTGCCCATCACGGCATCGAGCCGGATCAGGTCGCCGTCGCGCACACGCGAAAGCGGCCCGCCGGCCAGCGCCTCGGGGCTGACATGGATGGCCGCCGGCACCTTGCCGCTGGCACCGCTCATGCGGCCGTCGGTCACCAGCGCCACGCGATAGCCCTTGCCCTGCAGCACGGCCAGCGGCGGTGTCAGCTTGTGCAGCTCGGGCATGCCGTTGGCGTGCGGGCCCTGGAAACGCACCACCACCACCACGTCGCGGTCCAGTTCGCCCGCCTTGAAGGCGGCCTGCATGCCTTCCTGCGTGGTGAAGACACGCGCGGGGGCTTCGATGACATGGCGGTCATCGGGCACGGCCGAGGTCTTGATGACGGCGCGGCCCAGGTTGCCCTGCAGCAGCTTGAGGCCACCGCTCTCGCTGAAGGGGCGCACGGCCGGGCGCAGCACGCTGTCGTCGCCGCTCTTCGCAGGCAGCGCGGCCCAGCGCAGGCGGCCTTCGTGCAGCGCCGGCTGCTCGGCGTAGGCGGTGATGCCGCGCTCGTGCACGGCACCCACGTCGGCGTGCATCAGGCCACTTTGCAGCAGCTCGCGCAGGATCCAGGCCGGGCCGCCCGCGGCCTGGAACTGGTTCACGTCGGCACTGCCGTTGGGGTAGACGCGCGCCAAGAGCGGCACCACGGCCGAGAGCTCGGCGAAGTCGGTCCAGTTGATGACGATGCCGGCCGAGCGTGCCACCGCCACCCAGTGGATCAGGTGGTTGGTGCTGCCGCCGGTGGACAGCAGCGCGGCCATGGCGTTGACGATCACACGCTCGTCCACCAGGCGCCCGATGGGCGTGAAGCGCTGCGCCTGGGTGATGGAGAGCGCCGTGTCCACCGCCTCGCGCGTCAGCGCCTCGCGCAGGCCGGCGTGCGGGTGCACGAAGGCGGCGCCGGGCACGTGCAGGCCCATCGCTTCCAGCAGCATCTGGTTGCTGTTGGCCGTGCCGTAGAAGGTGCAGGTGCCGGGGCCGTGGTAGGCCGCGCTCTCGGCTTCGAGCAGCTTGTCGCGGCCCACCAGGCCTTGCGCGGCCTGCTCGCGCACCTTGGCCTTCTCGTTGTTCGACAGGCCGCTGCTCATCGGCCCGGCCGGCACGAAGACGCAGGGCAGATGGCCGAAGTGCAGCGCGCCGATCAAGAGGCCGGGCACGATCTTGTCGCACACGCCCAGCAGCAGCGCGGCGTCGAACACGTCGTGGGTCAGCGCGATGGCGGTGGCCATGGCGATGGTGTCGCGTGAGAACAGGCTCAGCTCCATGCCGGGCAGGCCCTGCGTGACGCCGTCGCACATGGCCGGCACGCCGCCGGC
>CAYREA010000050.1:0-27699 GCA_964423075.1 uncultured Rubrivivax sp.
GCGCGCATCAGCAGGATGGCGCGTTCGTCGTCGGCGCCGACCACGATGCGATCAGGGCGCATGCAGTCCTCGACGGCAGCGCCTTCCTTGAGGAATTCCGGGTTGGAGACCACGGCGAAGGCCATGTCAGGCAGGCCACGCGCCGCCAGTGCGGCGCGGATGGCCGCGCGGACCTTGTCGGCCGTGCCGACAGGCACCGTGCTCTTGTCGACGATCACCTTGTAGTCGGTCATGTGCCGACCGATGTTGGTGGCGGCGGCCAGCACGTACTGCAGGTCGGCCGAGCCGTCTTCATCGGGCGGCGTGCCGACGCCGATGAACTGCAGGGTGCCGTGCGCGACCGCATCGCTGACGTGGGTCGTGAACTGCAGACGTCCGGCCTGCACATTGCGCTGCACCACACTGTCCAGGCCCGGTTCGTGGATCGGTATCTGCCCGTCGTTGAGCATTCGGATCTTGCGCTCGTCGATGTCGAGGCAGACCACGTGATTGCCCATCTCTGCCAGGCAGGCCCCAGTCACCAGGCCCACATAGCCGGTGCCAACCACTGTTACTTTCATGACGGTTTTCTGTCTCTGTGCTGGTGTCGATGTGAAGCCGGCCCTGCAGGCAGAACCGCGCAAAGCGTGGATTCTGGCGCATCGGACCACGCCGGATCGGCCTTCGGCGCGCCGAACTGCTCGCGCCGGAGGCCAAGCGTGTGATCGGGCGGCACACCGGGGTGATATCTTCACGGGTTGACTGCCATGGCTACCCAATGACCAAGACTGCACTCATTACCGGCATCACCGGCCAGGACGGCGCCTACCTGGCCGAGCTGCTGCTCGCCAAGGGCTATGCCGTGCACGGCATCAAGCGCCGTTCCTCGTCGTTCAACACCGACCGCATCGACCACCTGTACCAGGACCCGCACGTCAAGAACGCGCGCCTCACCCTGCACTACGGCGACCTGACCGACAGCAGCAACCTGACGCGCATCGTGCAGCAGGTGCAGCCCGACGAGATCTACAACCTGGGCGCCATGAGCCATGTGGCGGTGAGCTTCGAGCAGCCGGAGTACACGGCCGATGCCGACGGCATCGGCACGCTGCGCCTGCTCGAGTCCATCCGCATCCTGGGCCTGGAGAAGAAGACCCGCTTCTACCAGGCCAGCACCTCCGAGCTCTACGGCCTGGTGCAGGAGATCCCGCAGAAGGAAAGCACACCCTTCTACCCGCGCAGCCCCTACGCGGTGGCCAAGCTCTACGCCTACTGGATCACCGTCAACTACCGCGAGGCCTACGGCATCTACGCCTGCAACGGCATCCTGTTCAACCACGAGAGCCCGATCCGCGGCGAAACCTTCGTCACGCGCAAGATCACGCGCGCCATCGCCCGCATCGCGCTCGGCCTGCAGGACACGCTGCACCTGGGCAACCTGTCCGCGCTGCGCGACTGGGGCCATGCGCGCGACTACGTGCAGATGCAGTGGCTGATGCTGCAACAGCAGCAGGCGGAAGACTTCGTCATCGCCACCGGCCAGCAGCACAGCGTGCGCGAATTCGTGCAGCGCTCGGCCATCGAGCTGGGCATCGAGGTCGCCTTCGAAGGCGAAGGTGAGAAGGAGATCGGTGTCGTCAAGGCCGTGCACCCGGTGGCCGGCGAGTTGCGCGCCAAGTGCAAGCCCGGCGACGTGATCGTGCGGGTCGACCCGCGCTACTTCCGCCCCACCGAGGTGGAAACGCTGCTCGGCGACCCGTCCAAGGCCAAGATCAAGCTGGGTTGGGAGCCCACCACCAGCTTCGAGACCCTGGTCAAGGAGATGGTGGAGAGCGACTACACCAGTGCCAAGCGCGACAGCCTGGTCAAGCTGGCCGGCTTCCAGGCCTACGACCACCACGAATGAACGGCGGCATGGATCAAGCGGCGCGCATCTACGTCGCGGGCCACCGCGGCCTGGTGGGCAGTGCCATCGTGCGCCGGCTCCAGGCCGCGGGCCATACGCAGTTGCTGCTGCGCTCGCACGCCGAACTCGACCTCACCGACGAACACGCGACGCGCGCCTTCTTCGACGCGCACAAGCCCGAATACGTGTTCTTGGCCGCGGCCAAGGTGGGCGGCATCGTCGCCAACAACACCTTGCCGGGCGCGTTCATCCGCGACAACCTGGCGATCCAGACCAACGTCATCCATGCCGCCCACCTGGCCGGCACGCAGCGCCTGCTGTTCCTGGGCAGCAGCTGCATCTACCCGAAGCTTGCGCCGCAGCCCATGCGCGAGCGCGACCTGCTCACCGGCCCGCTGGAGCCCACCAACCGGCCCTATGCGCTGGCCAAGATCGCGGGCATCGAGATGTGCTGGTCGTACAACCGCCAGTACGGCACGCAGTACCTGGCGGCCATGCCGACCAACCTGTACGGCCCCGGCGACAACTACCACCCGACGCTGAGCCACGTCATCCCGGCCCTGCTGCGCAGGTTCCACGAGGCCAAGGCCGCCGGCCGCGATGAGGTCGAGGTCTGGGGCACCGGCACGCCGCGGCGCGAGTTCCTGTACAGCGACGACATGGCCGACGCCTGCGTGTTCCTGATGAACCTGCCCGATGAACGCTTCCGCCCGCTGCTGGGCAGCGACGAAAGCGTCAGCGGCCGCTTCGAGCCGCCGCTGGTGAACATCGGTGTCGGCACGGACGTCACCATCGCCGAACTGGCCGCGCTGGTGGCGCGTGTGGTGGGCTACCAGGGCCGCATCGCCTACGACGCCAGCAAGCCCGACGGCACGCCGCGCAAGCTGATGGACGTGGGCCTGCTGGCCACGGCCGGTTGGAAGGCCAGCACCGGCCTCGAACAGGGCCTGCGCGTGGCCTACGCCGAGTTCGCCGCCAGCCTGCGGGATTGACGGCACCGCCGCCACGCGGCAATTTCTCACGCCCGCGCACCGCAGGCTCCGGCAGGGCAACACCCCGTTGCAGATGAGCGCGGGCTGCGGCTAACCCTCATTCGGTGAGGCCCGAAGAATCAGGTTCCGCGCCCGGCGCCTGCTCTTTTCGCCCGCTCCCCGACCATGACCGTCTCTCCCACCGCGCTGCACCTGTCCCGCCTGTGCACCCTGGCCTGCACGGCCGCTGTGCTCGCAGCTTGCGGGGGTGGCGGCGGCGGTGGCGCAGGCAGCGACGGCCCGGCACCCGCCCCGGCCCCCGCACCCCCGGCCGGCGGCGGCGACACCCCCAGCACACCCAGCAATGCCGACACCGTCGGCCGCGCCCGCGCCCTGAGCGCCATGGCCAGCCTGGCGCTGGACGGTGTGCCCGAATCCCCGCCGGCCGCCGCCGCGCTGGCCGCGGGCAACGGCCGCAACTACTTTGTCGACAGCCGCAACGGCAACGACACGAACGACGGCCTGGCCGAAAGCCCCGGCAGCGGCACGCGCGGCCCCTGGCGCACGCTGGCGCGCCTGATGAGCGCGCCGCTGGGCCCGGGAGACAGCGTGCAGCTGGCCTGCGGCAGCGAGTGGAACGAGACCCTGCGCCTGCCGGCTTCGGGCACGGCCGCGCAGCCGCTGGTGGTGCGGCTGCCTGCCGCGGGTTGCACCGTGCGGCCCGTCATCGACGGCAGCGTCACGCTGCCCGCCGGTGGCTGGGTTCAGCACCAGGGCATGGTCTACAAGACCACCGTCGCGACCCCGGTGCTGCAGCTCACTTCGGCCACCAGCACGGCATGGATCGAGGCTCACCACCCGAACCGCGGCTTCAAACCGGCCGAGCCGACGTCGCTGTACCTCACGGCCGCCGCCGACAGCCCAGTCGGCACCACCTTCACCACCGGCAGCGACCTGGTTCTGCCCACCGGCGCCACACTCGGCCCCGGCACGCGCGCCCGCATCCGCCTCTACGCCTGGACCATGCAGGACCTGCCGGTCGCCAGCTTCAACGGCCGCCAGATCACGCTGGCCCAGCCCATGACCTACCCGCTGGGCGCCGGCTGGGGCTACTACCTGATGGGCCAGCGCTGGATGGTCGACAGCACCGGCGAATGGTTCCACGACAGCAGCGCCGGCCAGCTCTACGCGCAGATGCCCCCAGGCGGCGTGCCGGCCACGCCGCTGCGCGCCACCGTGCTGGCCACCGGCATCGACCTGCAGAGCCGCAACCACGTCGTGGTGGACGGCCTGGCGGTGCGCCGCGTGGGCCTGGGCGCCAACCTGCGCGGCAGCACCGGCGGCATGCTGCGCAACCTGCGCATGGAAGACCTGGCCCTGCGCGGCGTCGATGCCACCGACAGCCACGGCGTCACCGTCGAGCACAGCGCCTTCAGCCGCGTGGGCACCGAGACCATCTCGGGCTGGCGCCATGACTTCGGCCCGAGCCACGGCCTCGTCGTGCGCAACAACGTCATCCGCGACAGCGGCGTGCGCATGAACGGCGAAGAGGTGCAGAGCCTGCCGGTCTTTTCCTACGCGGCCATCTACGGCGGCCCGTCTTCCACGGTGAGCGGCAACACCGTCATCAACGCCGGCTACATCGGCATCCAGGTGATGGGTTCCAGCCTGGTCGAGCGCAACCTCGTCTTCGGCGCCTGCTCGGTGCTGGACGACGGCGGCGGCATCTACACCCAGACCTCGTCGGGCACCACCATCCGCGGCAACACCGTGGTGCACTCGCGCGGCGCCCTGCCCGGCAAGGCCACCACCTACACCCAGGCCCAGGGCATCTACCTGGACGAATCGATCAGCAACGCGCTGGTGGAAGACAACACCGTCATCGACACCGACAACGGCATCCAGGTGCACGACTCGGCGCACAACATCGTGCGCAACAACCGCCTGTTCGGCAACCGCCGCGCCCAGATCTGGCTGCAGGAAACGCGCAACCGCGACAACGCCGCCGGCGACCTGTTCGACAACCAGATCGTCGGCAACCAGGTGGCACCGGTCAGCCTGGGCGCGGTGGGCCTGTGGATCGACACCATCATGCCCAGCAGCGCGCACTTCGGCCGCATCGAAGGCAACCGCTACTTCGACCGCGCCTCGCCCGTGGTGGTGCGCGAAAGCCGCGCCGCCGGCACGCGCGACTTCAGCTTCACGCAATGGCAGCGCAGCACCGACGCCAGCCTGCCCGCAGGCCGCGACGCCGGCGGCAGCTCCACCAGCGACACCGGCTACGCCGCCTTCAGCGTGGCCGGCGCCAACGCCGTGCCCAACGCCGCGCTCACCAACGACAGCGCCGGCTGGAGCTCGTGGAACCAGACCTCGCCACAAGGCCAGCTGATCCGCGAGACCTGCCCGGCCGGCATCTGCCTGCGCTACCTGTCCGGCGGCGGCCCGAGCCTGGTGTCGTCGCCGAACTTCTCGGTGGTCAAGGACCAGTGGTACCGCCTGAGTGTCGACATCGCCACCGACCGAAGCGCGCAGGAGGTGCAGATCGTGCTGCGCCGCGGCGGCGGCGGCGGCAACGGCTACGAGTCGCTGAGCATCCGTGACGGGGCCATCACCGCGTCGCCGGCCTGGCGGCGCTACAGCTTCATGTTCCAGGCCAACCAGACCGTGAACGCGCGCGACCCCGTCACCGGCGACCTGGGTGCGCGCATCGACCTGTCGCCCATCTTCAGCAGCGGCACGGTGACGATGCAGCTGGCCAACCTGGAACTGGTGCCGGTGACGCTGGACAGCGTGGCCGGCCTCAGCAGCACGCTGATCAACGTCGGCGCATCCGCACGCAGCTGGGACTGCCCGCTGGCCGGCGCACAGGCCGCCGGCTGCGGCCGCTTCCACCGCTTCGCCGACAACCAGGCGCTGGCCTGGCCCGTCAGCGTGCCGGCCTTCAGCGCCGTCATCGCCTACGCCCAGGAACCCGCGCTGCGCGACAGCGACGGCGACGGCATCGCCGATGCGCAGGACGACTGCGCCGCCACACCCACCGGCACCGAGGTGAACGCACGCGGCTGCGCACTCGCGCTGCGCTGAAGGCCGCGCGTCACCCGCGGCGGGCACAATCGCGGCCCATCCGCGATGAGTGACGACGCCAACAAGTACGCCTACATCGATGCCCTGCGCGGCATCGCGGTGCTGCTGGTGATCCTCACCCACACGGCGCAGCCCATCGCCGGCCTGGCCGGCCCGCTGGACGCACTGGCCAAGTACGGGCAGACAGGCGTGCAGCTGTTCTTCGTGGCCTCGGCCTACACGCTGTGCCTGTCGTTCGCGCGCCGCGCGCACGAAGCGCGGCCGGTGATGAGCTTCTACATCCGGCGCTACTTCCGCATCGCGCCGCTGTACATCGTGGGCATCACCACCTACTTCGCCATCCACCTGCTGCGGCAGGCCGGCGGCGAGGTGGTGATCGAGCCCTACACACCCGCCAACGTGGCCGCGAACCTGTTCTTCGTGCACGGCTTCGTGCCGGCGGCCAACAACAACATCGTGCCGGGCGGCTGGTCCATCGGGACCGAGATGGCGTTCTACCTGCTGTTCCCGCTGCTCTTCGCCGCGGCCGGGCGCATCGGCGCGCGCGGGCTCGCGCTTGTGATCGTGGCCTTCGTCGCGCTGCACACGCTGGCGCAGGCGCTGTGGCTCGGCGGCACCGCGTTTGCGGTGGCCGGCAACAACTTCGTCTACTTCAACCTCGTCAACCAGCTGCCGGTGTTCGGGCTGGGGCTGCTGGCGTACGTCGCGCACACCGATGCGCGTGTGCCGCCGTGGCCCACCTGGGCGCGGGTGCTGGTGCTGCTGGCCTGCACCGCACTCACGCTGCTGCTGTGGCGCCTGCGCCTGCCCTGGCTGTTCGCGCTGATTCCGGCCACCGTGGCGCTGTCCTTCGTCGCGCTGCTGCAGCTGCTGCGCGGTGTGCGCCGGCTGCCGCGCTGGTTGTGCCGGGTGGGCGCGGTCTCGTACTCGATGTACGTCTTCCACTTCGTCTTCGCCTGGTTCGTGGTGCCCTGGCTCCTGCAGGGCTGGCTGGACGGGCTGGGGCCTGCGCTGCGCCTGCTGCTGTCGCTGGCCTTGGTGGTGGCCGCAACCATTGCGGTGGCGGTCTTGAGCGAACGCTTCATCGAGGCGCGCGGCATCGCCTGGGGCCAGCGCCTGGTGCGTCGGCTGCAGGCCGGTGCCCTTGTGTCCAGGCCCGCGCCCGATGTCCGCTGAGAACGCCGCCGCGCCGGCCTTGCGCCTGGCCATGGTCACCAACATCCCGGCGCCCTACCGCGTGCCGGTGCTGAACCGCCTTGCCGCGCTGCCCGGCGTGACCCTGCGCGTGTTGTACGGCGCACGCAGCGAGCCCGACCGGCACTGGGACCTGCCCGCTTTCGAACACGAGCACGTCTTCCTGCCCGGCCGCCTCGTCGAGCGCCACGGCCGCTACATCCACCACAACCCTGCCGTGTGGGGTGCGCTGGCCGCATTCAAGCCCGACGTGGTGGTGAGCACCGGCTACAACCCGCTGCACCTGATGGCCTGGGGCTACACGCTGCTGCACCGCTGCCGGCATGTGGTGATGACCGACGGCACCGACACCTCCGAAGCCGGGCTCGGCCTGGCGCACCGCACGGTACGCCGGCTGGTGTTCGCCAGCTCGGGCGCCTTCGTGGTGGCGGCCGACGGCGGCGAACGCCTGCTGCGCAGCTACGGCGTGGCGGCGTCGCGCATCCACCGTTCGCCGCTGTGTGCCAACACGGCGGTGGACTGGGCTGCGGCGGCCGGCCAGGCACGCGACATCGACCTGCTCTTTTCGGGCCGCCTGGTGCCGGTGAAGAACGCACACTTCGCCCTGCGCGTGGCCCAGGGCGTGGCGCGCCGCCTGGGCCGGCGCGTGAGCCTGGCGCTGCTGGGCAGCGGACCGCTGCTGGACACGCTGCGCGAGCAGGCCGCCGCGATGGTCGCGGACGTGCACATCACCTTCGCCGGCCATGTCTCGCAGGGTGACGTGCCGCGCTGGTTCCAGCGCTCGCGCCTGTTCCTGTTCCCCACGCGCTGGGACCCCTGGGGTGTGGTGGCCAACGAGGCCTGCATGGCCGGCGTGCCGGTGCTGGTGACACCGTTTGCCGGCGCCGCCGGCGAACTGGTGCGTGACGGCGTTGGCGGCCGCGTGCTGCCGCTGGACGAAGCGGCCTGGATCGACGCGGCCACCACGCTGCTGACCGACGCCACGCTGCACGCGCGTTATGCCGACGCGGCACGCGCGGCCGCCGCGCCCTACAACTTCGACAATGCGGCCGCTGGCATCGCTGCCGCCGCCCGGCAGGCTCAGCGCCGCAGCAGCTGACGCGCCGCGGCCAGCACGAAGAGCGTGTTGGTCACCAGATAGCGCCGCCACAGCCGCTTCGGCTCGCTCAGCAGGCGGTGCAGCCACTCCAGCCCGGCGCGCTGAGCCCAGGGCGGCGCACGCTGGATGGTGCCGGCGTGGTAGTCGAAAGCCGCACCCACGCCCAGCATCACCGCCTGCACGCGGCCACGGTGGGCCTGCATCCACAGCTCCTGTTTGGGGCAGCCCAGGCTCACCCACACGGTGCCGGCGCCCGAAGCGTTGATGGCTTCGACGTCCGCGGCATCCTCAGCCTCGGTGAGCGCGCGGAACGGGGGCGAATGCGCGCCGGCGATGCGCAGGGCCGGAAAGGCCGCGTGCAGGCGCTGCTGCAGCAAGGCCAGGGTCTCGGGCGTGCCGCCGTAGAGGTAGATCGATTCGCCGCTGCCCGCCGCCCACGCGCAGTAGCGCCACATCAGGTCAGGCCCGTTGATGCGCGCCTGATCGGCATGGCCCAGGCGACGCAGCATCCAGGCCACCGGCGCACCATCGGGCGTGCACATCTCGGCCCTGTGCAGCACCTGCGCGAAGGCCGCATCCTGCCGAGCCGTCACCAGCGAATGGGCGTTGCAGATGCAGACCACGCGGCTCGTGCGTTCGCGCGACCAGGCGCCCAGGCGCCGCACCGCGTCGTCCCAGGCCAGCACGTCGATGGCCGAGCCGATGACCGGGCTGGTGCGGCGTTCGCTCATGCCGCGGCCCCCCGCCGCCGTTCGGCGATGGCCTCTTCGTAGATGGTCAGCAGCAATCGATGATTGGCCTGTGCCGTGTACTCGCGTTCGTAGAGCGCACGCGCCGCCGCGCCCATCGCGGCCATGCGCGGTGCATCGCCGAGCGCAGCACCCATCGCCGTGGCCCACGCAGCCGCGTCGCCGGGCGCGACATGCAGCCCGGTCGAGCCATCCTGCACCAGCGACTGGAGCGCACCCAGACGGCTGGCCAGCACCGGCAGGCCGCAGGCAAACGCCTCCACCAGCGTGCGCGGAAAGTTCTCGTACCAGAGGCTCGGCACCACCAGCGCAACGGCCTGAGCCATCTCCTGCGCCACCTGCTGTGCGTTCAGCGCACCCAGCATCACCACGGCCGGCAGCCCGGCCAGGCGCTCGGCCTCGGGCCCGGTGCCGGCCACGCGCAGGCTGCCCGGCGGCAGGCTGCGGGCAGCCTGCGCCAGCGTGGTGATGCCCTTCTCGGGCGCCAGGCGGCCCACGTAGAGCAGCCCGCGCCGCGGCTGCGACGGTGGTGCCGGCAGGTCGACGAAGTTGGGCTTGATGACGATGCGTGCGGCCGGCAAGCCACCTTCGATGAACTTGTCGCGGCAGAAGGCATTGAGCGCGATGTAACGCTGCACCTTCGTGGCCCAGGTGCCTAGGGCTCGGTGCAGCACCAGCATGCCGGCCAGCACGCCGCTTTGCGCGCGCGAGCCGCGGTAGCAGGCGTGCAGCACGCCGGCCCAGGGTGTGCGGCCGACGCAACTTTCGCAGACGCGGCCCTCGCGCAGCAGCATGGCCTGCGGGCACAGCAGGCGGAAGTTGTGCAGCGTCTGCACCACCGGCACGCCCGCTGCGTCGGCCGCGGCGTAGATTGAAGGCGAGATCAGCGGAAGGGTGTTGTGCACATGCACCACGTCGGGCCGCCGGGTGCGCAGCAGTTCGCCCAGCTCGCGCGTGGTGCGGCGCGACCACAGCGTGTCCACCGCCGCCTGCAGCCGGCCGATGTGTGCCAGTTCGTCGTTGTGACGCTGGTAGTTCAGCACTTCGTGGCCATGGTCGCGCAGCAGCTGCGCCTCGGCCTCGGCCACCATGTCTTCGCCGCCGCGCTGCTGGTAGGCGTTGTGGGCGATCAGCACCCGCATGGCATCAGTTCTTCTTGCGCAGGTAGAAGGCCGCCTGGTCACCCTGTTGGGTGGCGTTGAGTTCGCTGCTGCGGCGCTCGAATGCGGCGATCTGCTCGGCCGTGAACAGCGTGCCCGGGCTCTTCGCATGCGAACGCGGATCCTGCAGCGGAATGCCCATGCGGTACTGCTCGCTGCCCCAGAACTGGAAGGCGGTGCTGTCGCATACGACACCCTCGAGCTCGAAGCCCGTGGCCGCGGCCAGGCGGCGGATGCTCTCGTGCGCGAACAGGTACAGGTGGCGCGGGGCGTCCAGCTGCACCCAGTCAGTGCCGTATTCCTGCCAGGCCAGCGAACTGACCGTCGGCACGCGCAGCAGGCATTGCCCACCCGGCGCCAGCCGTTCGGCCACCTGCAGCAGCACGGCCCTGGGGTCGGACAGGTGTTCGAAGGAGTGGTGGAACATGATCACGTCCCACGGGCCCGCCGTCTGTTCCAGCGTCTGCTTCTTCACCGTAACGCCGTTGTCGTAGACGATCTGGTTCGGCAGGTAGGGGTCCACGCCCATCGTGTGGCGCATGCCGAGTTCACCCAGCGCGAACACCAGGTAGCCGGCACCGCAGCCGACATCGAGCACGCGGCTGTCCGGCTTCAGCTTCAGGGGCTGCAGCGCGTGCAGCTCGATCAGCGGCGCACGTTCATACAGGCGGCGGCCGATGGCACCACCGCCGAACACGGCCCAGCGGTCGCGCGTGCGTGTGGTCCAGCGCTTGAGCGGGTTGCGCTTGCGCTCGGCTTCGCGGTAGGAGTAGTAGCCGCCTTCGTAGTGGCGCGGCAGGTCGGCCGGCACTTCGTCGATCTGCAGGCACAGGCAGTCGGCGCACTGGAAGTAGCCGAAGGCTTCGCGCGTGCCGTTCATCATCTCGCGCGCCACGTGGTGGCCCAGCACGCGGCTGCTGCCGCAGAGGCGGCAGCTCATCGCGCGCCCCCGGCCTGCAGCTGCACCCACACCGAATCACCCAGCGGCTGCCCCGCGGCCTGCACCCAGCCGGGCAGGCGCGCCGGCACGGCCGCCAGGGCGGCCAGGCCTTCCAGGGCCACGCGCAGCTTCGTGCGGCGGCGGCCGCGGATGCGGTTGGCCAGCGAGCCGCTCACCTGCGCCCGCCGCATGTGCGAGTAGACGAGGTCCTGCTTGACGAAGTCGCGCCAGCGTTGCGGCTCGACGCGGAAGTCCACCAGCGTCCAGCCTGCGCGCGCGGCGAAGGCGCGGAAGGCGGTCTCGGTCCAGCGGCTGATGTGGTTGGGTGGCATGTCCAGCAGCGAGCCATGGCTTTCGTTGTGCATGATGCGCGCGATGTTGGGCACGGCGATAAAGACGCGGCCACCGGGCAGCAGCAGTTCATTCAGGCGCGCCAGCAGGGCATCGAGCCCGTCCAGGTGCTCCAGCACCTGGAACAGGCACAGCGCTGCCACCTGGCCGCGGTGGGTGGCGAATTGCGGTGCGCGGATGTCGACACCGTGGGCCTCGAAGCCCATGCCCTGCAGCTTGGCCCGCGCGGTGTCGTTGTACTCGATGGCCAGCACCCGGCCCGGCGCCACGAAGCGCGGCGACACCTGGCGCAGGAAGTGGCCGAAGCCGGCGCCGATCTCCAGCAGCCGGCCCGGCGGCAGCGGCGTGGCAGCCAGGGCCTCGACGGTCTGCAGGAATTCCCAGCGCTGCGGCGGATAGTCCGAGTAGGGATAGGCCAGGTTGTAGAAGCGCCCGTCGCCGGCCACGAAGGGCCACGCGAACTGCAGGCCGCAGGCCGCGCAGGCCTGCAGCGCACACTGCCCACCGCCCCACAGCGCGCGGATGTGCGGCACCAGTTCGGCGTGCGCCTGCGGAAACTCCTCACGCAACACGAAGTGCTGGGCTGCTTCGGCAGCGCTGAAGCGGCGCAGCGGCGCATCACCGCAGGCAGCGCCGCAGGCGGGGCAGTGGATGTGAGAATCAGATGCCATGCGTTTTCAGTGGTAGGCCGCGCGCAGCGCCTGCACCGTGGCCGGCCATTCGTAGGCGCGGCCGATCTCGCGGATGCGCGCGCGAGACAGCCCGTTGCAACGTGCGTGCCAGCGCAGCAGTGCCTCGCGCAGCGGCGCGGCGGCACCGGGCTCGGCCAGCTCGCCGACCTCGGGCGTCACGTAGTGCTCGAACTGGCCCACGCGTGTGGCCAGCACCGGCGTGCCGAAGCGCAGGGCCTGGAACAGCACGCCGCTCTGGTCGATGTAGCGGTAAGGCAGCACCAGCAGGGCGGCGTCGCGGAAGAGTTGCTCCATCTGCGCCTCGGGCACGAAACCATCGTGCCACTCCACCTGCGCGCGCTGCGGGTGTGCGGCCAGCTGCGCCTGCAGGCGTTGCCGATAGGCTTCGTCGGGGCCGTGGCCGGCGATCACCAGGCGAAAGGGAAAGGGGATGTCGCGCAGCGCGTCCAGCAGCAGGTCGATGCCCTTGCGCGGCACGACGATGCCGAACACCAGCAGCAGCGGCATGGCGCCGGGCGGCGGGTCGGTGAGGGCGGTGGCGCAGGCCGGCTCGATGCCGTGCTCCATCACCACCACGCGCTGCGGCGCGAGGCCGAACTCGTCCACCAGGCGCTGCTTCATGCGCGCCGTGTGTACCACCACGCGCTGCGGCAGCCGGTAGGCCCAGGCGCAGACGCGACGGCTGTAGGCCGTGTGCTGCTCGTGCGGCAGCACGTCGTGCACCGTCAGCACGTAGCGGTGGCACAGCAGGCGGAACCACAGGCCCTGCACCAGACCGCACCAGACCAGCGGCGCCAGCAGGCCCATCACATGCAGCGTGGACTGGCGGTTCATCATTGCGTGCAGCATCAGGCGCGCGTGGTAACGCAGCAGGTTCAGCGCCTTGGCCACGCGCGGGCGGTCTTCCTCCTGGCTGCCGCGCAGGTTCAGCGCACGCACGCCGGGCGCCAGGCCGGCCGCATCGCTGCGGTCGGAACTGATCAGCGTCACCGCCACGCCGCAGGCCGCCAGGCCATTGCAGAAGCCGCGCTCGTAGTTGGTCTGGAAGCCGTGCGAGACGCAGACCACCGGCGTCGGTGACAGGGGCGGCCGGTTCATGCACCTTCCACCACCAGCGTGACCGCGGCGCCCACCTCGGTCCGCGCGTCGGCGGCACGCCAGTCCGACGCACCGTCCAGCCGCAGCGTGCGCCGCGCGCCGGCCAGCGGCGTGGGCAAACGCAGGCTGGCACTGTCGGCCGTGGCATCCAGCCACAAGGCCTGCATCGCGCTGCCGTCGGGGCGGCGCAGCTGCGCCGTCCACACGCCGCTGGCAGCACGCGCACAGCGCTGCAGCGTGGCGCCGGTGAGTTCGCGGATGACCTGGCCGTAGGCCAGCGCCGGCGCGCGCAGGCGCTGGGTCAGCGGGCTGATCAGGCCCATCTTGCTGCCGTCCCAGGCATACCAGAAGAAGCGCTGCACACCCAGGGCGCGCGCCAGGATCAGGTCGCGCGGCAGGTAGGCCGCGGCCAGCTCTTCACTGATCATGTTGCGCTGCTCGTCGGGCGACCAGTCGACCATCACGTTGGGCATCCAGTAGCCCGACTCGGTGTTCCACAGCGGCAGCTCACCCAGGCCGGCCGCTGCCTGCGCCGCGTGCAGCTTCTGCACCGGCGCGATCATCGACTCGGGCGGATGGCCGCTGTGGTACAGGTGGAAGGCCACCGCATCGACCGACGCCGCCGCGCCCTGGCGCAGCAGGCGCGAAGGCCACAACACGCGGTCGTCCAGGCCCACGGCCGAAGGCGCCACGAGGCGTGCGGTGGGGTCGATGCGGCGCACCTCCTCGGCCGCGGCCACCATCAGCTGCGCCAGCGCGGCCGGCGTGCCGGAAAAGAAGATGCGTTCGTTGGCCTCGTTCCACACCTGGTAGGCCGCCACGCGGCCGCGTGCGTGCGTGGCCACGGCGCGCACGTAGCGGCGCCAGCTGTCGATGCGCGCCGGCTCGGCGGCCGTGCCCTTGCCGTAGGCGCCGGCTTCCTCCGGCCTTGCCGAAGCCCAGGGCGGCGTGACGCCCAGCGGCAGCAGCACCTCGACGCCGCGGCCGGCGGCCCAGTCCAGGTATTCGTCCAGGCGCTTGAAGTCGTAGCGGCCTTCGACGCGTTCCAGGTAGGCCCAGCTGACATCGGCGTCCCACAGGCGCAGCGAGCCGATGCCGATCTGCGGCCAGTGCCTTTCGCGGCCGGCGTGGTGCACGTGCAGGCCGAAATAGGCGCGCTCGAAACGCGCGTCGCCGCCGGGCGGCAGCAGGGTCAACGGCGTCGCGGCGCCGATCGTGCCGTACAACATCGGCGTCAGGCCGGCGGCGAGCAGGCTGCGGCGGCGCATCTCAGGCCCCTTCCCGCGCGATGACGAGCGGGATGCCGCGCCATTCCGCCGCGGTGTCGGTGAACGAACTCCAGTAGCTGCCGATCAGCTGGCGGCAGGCGGCCAGCGCCGTCAAGTCCACCAGCGCGTCGACGATGGCCAGCGGGTCGTTGCGGGCGTAGGCGCGCTTCGGGTATTCCCAGACCGCGTCGCCGAACCCGGCGCGCAACTGCTGCAGCACCTGGGGCTCGTCGGTGGCGACGAAGAAGCTCAGGCCGGGAGCCTTGGCGGCCTGCATGCGCGTGATGAAATGATCCAGCGTGCTCACCGCAGCGGCCTTGGTGTTGTCGGTGCGGCGCACGTGCACGCCCACACTCTGCGCCAGGCGTTCGCGCAGCGGCAGCAGCCGCGCGGCGGCCTCGCCGGCGGGGCGGAAGATGTCGAACATGCCAGGCGCCACCGCCAGGCGCGAATTGGTGTGCACGAACACGTCACGGCCGCGCAGGCTGGGCAGTTCACGCTCCAGGTCGAAGCGGCCGGGTTCGGTGGCGGCTTCGCCCAGCACCCGCACGCCGGCCAGTCGCGACCACCACTCGCGCGAACGCGCCAGGGCACGGGCCGGCTTGTTCATCGTGGCACCCTCACGCACGGCAAAGGGCAGGCCCGCGGTCTCGAACAGGGTGTCGAAGCGGGCGTTGAAGTCGGGGGCGCGGTTCCACAACACCGTCATCGGCTGGCCCGCGCGCTGCGCCAGCAGCCAGCTCGAAGCCACCACCCGCAGCCGGTTGCACAGGCCGCCTTCGGGCAGGACGGTGATCACGCGCCGTGCCCCGCCAGCGGCGGCGCCGAGGCCGCCAGTGCACGCGACTGCGCCAGCGTGCGCGCCACCAGCCGCGCCGGCATCCAGCGCCCCTTCAACACGTGGCGCAGCAGCTCCAGCGCCAGTGAACGCTTTAGCGCCGGCAGCCGCTCGGGCAGGAAGCGGCTCGCGAAGCGCACCTGGTTGCGGTAGAGCAGATTGAGCGAGAACTCGCTCACTGTCTGAGAGCTGCTGGCACCCACCTTGTGGAAGATGCGGCTGCCGGGTGCGTATCCCAGGGCCCAGCGCGGCTGGCCGCGGAAGGCCCAGTCGAGTTCCTCGAAGTAGAGAAAGTAGTCCTCGCACATCGGGCCCACGTCCTCGATGAAGGCGCTCTTCACCAGCATCGACGCGCCGACGACGTAGGCCATCTGCGCCTCGACCTCTTGCACCGCATCCGCGCTGGCCGGTACCTCGGCCGCGCGCTTGAACTCGCCGATGTGCGCCATGCGCATCGCGCCGCGGTCGAACCAGCCGCCGCCCAGGGCCTGCACGCTGTCGGGTTGGCTGTAGTGCAGCAGGGTCGCGCCGACGATGCCCGTGCGTGCGTCGGCATCGGCGCGCCGCAGCAACTGCGCCAGCGCGTCGCAAGCCATCACGGTGTCGTTGTTGAGCAGCCAGACGTGGCTGTAGCGGTGCAACCCCGCGGCGGTGATGCCGGCGTTGTTGCCGCCCGCAAAGCCGAGATTGCCACCTGAGTGCACGAGGTTGACCTGCACGCCCGGCAAGAGGGGCGCGGGCTGGCCGTTGGCATGCCACACGCGGCAGGCGATGGGCACCCCGGCGGCGGCATGGCGCACACCGTCGAACGGACGCCAGTCCGCACCCGGCACCGGCTTGCCGCACCAGGCCTCGATGTGCGCCACCGAGCCGTCGCCCGAGGCGTTGTCCACCAGCCAGACATCGGCAGCTTCCAGCGCGCCGCTGCCGACAATGGAACTCAGGCACTCGATGCTGTCGCGCCAGCCCTTCCAGTTGACCAGCACGATGGCGACTCGCGCCGCCCCCGGCGTCATGGCGCCGCGGCGGCCGGGCGCGCGGCGCCGAAGCGGCGGAACAGCAGCGCCAGCCCGGTGAAGATGGCGAAGGCCGCGATGCCGCGCGGGTCGGCCCACTCAGGCTGCGTGTAGGACGCCACGCAGGGCACGGTGAAAGCACCGGCCAGCGCCGCCACCAGGCCCTGGTCGGGGTCTTCGCGGTGGCGCTGCACGCCCTGTCGCAAGGTCAGCGCGAAGGCGATGATGAAGGCCAGCGGGATGAAGGTGGCCACCAGGCCCATCTTCAGCGGGAAGAACAGGTAGCCGTTGTGGATGTAGGTGCCTTCGATGCCGAAGTGCCCTTCCGAGCTGGCCGTCTGCTTGTACTGGCCACCCAGGCCCACGCCGAAGAGCGGACTGCGCTCGATGCGGTCGAGCGCGGCCTGGTTCTCCATGCGGCGCCAGTTGAAGGAGCCGCCGGTCTGCAGCTCGGTGCCGATGCCGATGGCACGTTCCACCACCGCCTCGGCCAGGCGCGGCTTGAACACCGCGGCCGCGCTCAGCATCAGGCCCACTGTGACGGCACCGGCCAGCAACACACGCACGACACCGCCGAAACCGCGGAACAGCGCCGCCGACACCAGCAGGCCCGCCGCCGCCGACAGCCACACGCCGCGCCCGAACTGCACCGCGATGCCGAACACCAGCAGCAGCGCAGCCGGTACCGCCCACCACCAGCCGAAGCGGCGCTCGAGCACGCGGTTGATCAGCAGGAAGAGCGCGAAGATGATCAGGTACACACCGCCGCCGGCGATGCTGCGCACGACGTCGTTGTTGAGGTCCTTGTCCAGCAACTCGACCCGTGCGCCCGTCATGATGCGCACCTCGAACAGTGACTGGATCGACACGTACAGCGCGATGACGATGCCCATCGCCACCACCAGGCCCAGCATCCAGCGGTAGGCCTTCGGCGTGGCCACGGCCAGCACCATGATGGGCACGATGAGCCAGCCGATGACCACCCGCGCTTCGCCCAGCGCCAGCGTGTTGGGCGCGAAGTAGCGCACGTACAGCAGCGAGACGAAGATGCAGGCCGCCAGGTAGTACAGCGGGAAACGCATCGGCCCCATGCCGCGCAGCGGGGGCGTGTGCGAGACCCAGGCGCGCAGCAGCACCGCAAAGCCCAGCAGCAGCAGGATCAGGTCATGGATCTGCAGCCGGCCGCCGCCGAAGGGCAGCGTGGGCTGGTAGGCCGTGGGCACGATCTCGAAGATGAACATCACCGCCACCACCAGCCCCACCATGGGCCAGCGCGCCGAGGCGCCCAGCACCAGCGGCAGCGTCATCAGCATCAGCGGAATGAGCCAGGGCCGGTAGGCGGTGAAGGTCTCCATGCCGCCGCTGCGGGTGACGCCGAACATCGAGAACATCACCGGCAGTTCGGCGCTGAGCTTGCCCAGGTAGACAGCCAGCAGCAGCGCCCCCAGCACGATGAGGGCGCCCTTGAAGTCGAAGCGGCGCCCGCGCGCCAGGGCCGGGGCGCGCGTGGACGACCGCGCGGCGCGGCCGAGCCGGAAACGCGGCAGCGCGATCAAGCGGCGCCCCTGGCCAGGGTGAGGCGCAGCAGGCGCTCGCGCTCATCGGCCCGCAGCAGGTGCTGCCACGCAAACAGCACGAAGAGCGGCAGCCCGACGAAGAGCACCAGCGCCGCCTCGGCCCAGCCACGCGGCCAGGTGGCGGCGCCCAGCAGCAGCAGGCCCACCAGCGCCGGCAGCAGTGCCTGGCGCCAGGGCAGCGCGCCCGGCGCCACGTCGCGCCGCGCCAGCGCCAGCACGGCCAGGCCGTCCAGGCCGCTGCGCAGCGCGGCCGCGAGTGCCGTGCCGACGATGCCGAACTTCAGCGTCAGCGCGTACAGCACGGCGATGAAGATCGGCAGTTCCACCAGGTGCAGCAGCGCCATCGCACGCGGCTGACCGGCGGCCTGGATCAAGGTGGCTGGCCCCTGCGCCAGCGTGTTCAGCAGCACGCTCAGGGCCAGCAGCTGCAGCACCGGCGCGGCGTGTTCGGCGAACTCGTCGCCCAGCCACAGGCGCAGCCCGGGCCGCGCCAGCGCGATGAAGGCAAACACCACCGGCACGATGGTGACGAAGAGCAGCCGCACCGAATCGAGCAGGCTGCGCCGCGCGGCATCGCTGCCGCGTTCCACCGCGGCCACGGCGGGAAAGAGGGCCGACATCATCGCGTTGGGCAGGATCAGTGCCTTGCTCACCAGGTCGAAGGGCGTGGCGTAGAAGGCCACCCAGCGCACCGGCACCAGGGCGCCGAGCAGCAGGCGGTCCAGATACGACAGCAGCGGGCTCACCAGATTGGACACGCTGACCCAGCCGCCCAAAGCCAGCAGCTCGCGCGAGGTGGCGCCGTCGGGCCGCACCGGCACGAAGGCAAAGCCGCAGCCGCGCCGCGCCAGCAGCGCATGCACCGCGGTGGCCACCACGCGCATGAAGAGCGTGAAGGCCACCAGCGCGTCGAGCCGGTTGAGCCAGGCCGCCACCACCAGCGGACCCAGGTAGGACGCCACGCCCATCGCCGCGCGCACGATGTTCATGCCGCGGAACTGCTGGTGGGCGCTCAGCACACCGGCGTAGCCGCTGGTGAGCATCACGAAGGGCAGCGAAGCGGCCAGCAGCAGCATCGCGTTGCCGGCTTCGTCCAGCAGCGCCGGCGGCAGCTTGAAGACGTGGTCCACCAGCCAGGTGCTGGCGCCCGCGAAGGCCGCGCCCACCAGCAGGCCGAAGATCAGCAGATAGCTCAGGCCCACACGCGCCACATGGTGCGCGCCGGCGTGGTCACCCTGCGCCATGCGCTGCGCCACCACGCGGATGAGCACCCGGCCGATGCCGAAGTCGAAGATGCTGGCGTAGCCCACCAGCACCCACACCAGGGTGAGGAAGCCGTAGCGGTCCAGCCCCAGCAGGCGGATGAGCAGCGGCAGCACCGCGATGCCCACCAGCAGCGGCACCACCTGCCCGGCCAGGTTCCACCCGGTGTTGGCCAGGAGCCGCGAGCGGCCCGGCGGCGGCACCGGCAGCGGAACGGGGGGGCTCATGCTCGCCATGGCGCGCGGCTCGCGCAGCTCAAACCGCCGGCGGCAGGCCGACGATGCGGGTGCGGAAGGCCGGGTCCAGTGCCTGCGCCATTTCGCGCGAGAAGAGGTCCTGCATCTCGTAGGCGCGTTTGCTTTCGGGGTCGATGCTGGACACGCGCACCAGCATGCCGTCGGGGATCTTGCCGCGCATCGTGTACTGCAGCTGCACCAGGCGCGCGCCGAAGCCGGGGCGGATGACCTGCTCGCCGTTGATGATCCAGTAGGTCAGCGGCTCGATGCGCGCACCCAGCCGGGTGGTGGCACGTGTCACGGGGATGCGGCGGTCGGCCAGCTGCACCTCGTCGTTCCAGACGCGCTGCACCTCGAAGCCCTGGGCCGGGTAACAGACCTCGGGGCGGTGCACCTGCATGCCGTCGGACTGGTCGCCGCCGTAGGCCACCGACAGCATGATGCGGTAGCCCTGCTTGTTGACGTAGGTGCGCGCCAGCACCTGGTTGTAGACCTTGTCGAGGTTGGCCTGCACGTCGGGCGCGGGCAGCACCACCGGGATGGAGCGATCTTCCACCCATTCGCCGAAACGGGCCGGCACCAGCTCGCCCAGCGGCGTCTTGGGGCGGGTGTCGGCAATGCGGATGGTGGGCACCAGTGCGCCCGCCACCGCGGCCGTGCCCACGGCCGCCGCCAGCACGATGACGGCCTGCCGGCGTGCGGGGCTGAAGCTCATGCCTTGGCCCCGCGCCAGCGCAGGATCAGCGCGAACACGCTGTCCAGCGCGATGGTCAGCGTCAGCGCCACCAGGAACAGCACCATGCCGGCGAAGCCGTGCACGAAGCCCTGGCCGGCCTCGTCGCCGAAGTAGTAGGTGACCAGCACCAGGATCACCACGCGCACGATGTTGGCCGCGAACGAGATCGGTATGGCCGACAGCGCCAGCAGCACGTTGCGCACCGGGTTCTTGTAGCCCATCAGGTTGATGTACAGCAGCACCAGCGCTTCCAGCGTGAACATCGAGTTCAGGCCGGCGCAGGCGTCGGCCACGAGCAGCTGGTAGGGGCCGATGGTGAGGATCACGCCCGAGCGGCCGATGGGGTAGCCCAGGCCGTGCATCAGCGAGCTGGCCACGGCGCTGACGGCGCTCTTCAGCGGCGTGGTGACGGCGGCCACCAGCGGGCCCGGCAGCGGCACCATGAAGATCAGGAAGAAGAGAGGGAACCAGCACAGCCGCAGCCCGGCGCCGCCCTTGAACAACAGCAGCAGGCCGGCCAGCACCAGGATCTGCGAGCCGACCTCGACGATGACGATGGCCTGCGAATGCCCGAAGGCAAAACACAGCAGCCCGAAGCCCAGCACCAGCCAGCCCGGCCAGTGGCGCGTGGCCGCCGGCAGCGCCGCCAGCGCATCGCGGCGCTGGTACAGCAGCCAGGCCGAAGCGCCCAGGATGATGGGGCCGTGGCCCTGTTCGTCGCTGGCCCAGATGGTGCGCGCCAGCTGCGCGTAGGTGGGCACGAACAGCACCAGGAAGGCCGCGGCCAGCAGGCCCAGCACCACCAGGTCGGCCGAGGGCGGCAACCAGGTCTTGGCAGGGCTTGGCGGCGCAGCGCCCGGCGCGGTTGCGCTCATGGGATGCCCTTCAGTGGTCGTTCATCACCGCGCCCACCAGCCGCGCGGGGCTGCCGGAGAGCGAGGCCACCAGGTCGTGCAGCGCCGACACGCGTGCCACGTTGCGGCGCGCGATCACCAGCGCGGCGCCGCAGCGTGCGCTGATGACGCTGGCGTCAGCTCCCTGCGCCGCAGCGGGGGTGTCGACGATGACGTGGTCGAACTTGGACATCAGCTCGCGCATCAAGAGCCCGAAGGCCTGGCGCTCGACCAGTTCCAGCGGGTTCGGCGGCGTGGTGCCCACCGGCAGCACGAACAGGCTGGTGATGCCCGGCACCTGCTGGATGACCTGCTTGTCGGCGCGTCCGGACAGGATGCCCGACAGGCCCGACTGGTTCTTCAGCCGGAACACCTCGTGCAGGCGCGGGCTGCGCATGTCGGCGTCCACCAGCAGCGTGCGACCGCCCAGCTGCGCCAGCGTGATGGCCAGGTTGGCCGCGCAGTAGGTACGGCCGTCGCCGGCGTCGGGGCTGATGACGGCCACCGCCGGGTGCGCTTCACCTTCGGCGAAGACCCGCATCATCAGCTGGCTGCGCATGGCACGGAAGCTCTCGGCACGCGGCGAGAAAGGTTCGTTCAGCGCCACCAGCTCGGGGCTGGCCTTGCGCTGCTCTTCGGGTGCGTAGGGGTAGTGGAACTGCTGCGACAGCGCGAACAGCACGTCTTCGCGGCTGGCATAACCCAGGGCCACCGCCGACTCGCCGAAGCGCAGGCTGTGGCTGCGCTGGTGCGCCAGCACCTTCTCCACCTGCTCGGCGGTGAGGTTGCGCAGCGTGGCGATGATGTCGCCGATGCTGCGTTCCTGCGTCACGGTGTCGGGGTTTTCGTCTTCCAGGTGCGCGGCGCGCGGCAGCGGTGCCGCGTCGAGCACGCTGGGGTCGGGCGTGGAGTCTCGGAACTTCGCCATCACGCCCCCTTGGCGGGCTGGGGCAGCGGCGCCAGCAGTCGATGTTGCATGTCGGAGTCCTTGCGCGCGCCCAGCGGCATGCGCATCCCGGGCTTGGGCATCAGGCCGATCACCGGCAGCTTGAGCGCGTTGACCAGGTCTTCGGCGCTGCGCACGCGGCGGTCGCGCAGTTCCAGCGCCAGCGCGGTGCCGATGGCCAGCAGGCTGCCGACGACGAGAGCCAGGATCGTGTTGAGCCCCACCTTGGGCGTGCTGTGCTGCAGCGGCGGCGAAGCCAGCGTGAGCACGTTGACGTTGCTCTGCGTGGCCTGGCCTTCCAGGTTGGTCTGCGTGTAGCGCGCCTGGATGGCGTCGTAGGCGCGCTGCGCGTTCTCGACGTCGCGGATGATCACGAGGCCCTCGTCGCGCACCGCCTTCAGCTTCAGCACCTTGGCGCGCTGCGCTTCCAGCGAGCGGCGGATCTCGCCTTCGCGCTGCTGGTTGATGGTGTTGTTCATGCCCACGCTGCCGGTGACCTTGCGCGTCTCGGCGTCCAGGCGGGCGCGCAGTTCGTTCAGGTTGGCCTTGGCCTCCTGCACCTGCGGGTGCGCATCACCCAGGCGGGTTGAAAGCTCCTGCAGCCGCGCGTCGCCGCGCGAGATGTCGCTCTTCAGGCCCGCCACCAGCGGGTTGTTCAGCACCTCGGCCAGGCGGTCGCCCTGGGCGCTGTTGGCCTGCGCCTGTCGGCTGCCGGATTCGGCGGCGATGGCCTGCAGCGTGGTGTACTGGCTGGACAGCTCGTTCAGGCGCGCGTTCTCCACGTCCAGGCGCTCGTCGCTGGCGATGATGCCGTTGTCGTTCTGGAACTTCGACAGGCGCCCCTGCGCCACCTCGAGCGCCTCGCGCGCTTCCTTGGCGCGGGTCTCGAAGAAAGTGCTGTACTGGCGCGCCGGGCCTACGCGCAGTTCGAGCGTGGTGTCCACGTAGGCCTGCACGAAGGCGTTGGCCAGCAGCGCCGCGGTGCGCGGGTCGGCATGGCGGTAGCCGATGGTGATGACGCTGCTCTCGCGCGAGGGCAGCACGTCCATCTGGCTGCCGAAGCTGGAGACGATCCAGCCTTCGAAGCTGCCGGCGCCGTTGGTGTCGTCCATCCACTGCTGGCGCAGGCCGGGGTTCTCGTTGAGCTTGAGGTTGCGCATCACGCGCTGGCCCACCCGTTCGCTCTGGATGATGTCGACCTGCGTGGCCATGAAGGCCGGCGTGGCCATGCCGCCGAAGATCACCGCCGACACCGGGTCGGGCTTGAAATCGACCACCACGCTGGCCTGGGCCCGGTACTGCTTGGTGAGGCTCAAGCTGATCACCAGCGTCGTCACCACCGTCACCAGCAGCACGATCAGCGCCACCAGCCAGCGGGCCCGCACGATGGCGAGAAACTGCCCGAAAGTCATCTTCCCACTCCCCTTGCCGCGGCGTTCAGAACAGGCTCTCGCGCACGAAGACGACATCGCCTTCGCGCAGCTTCTCGGACATCACGCCTTCGATCACCTTGATGCTGCCGTCGGCGTCGCGCCGGTGCACCTTGATGCCGCGCTCGGTGCCGCGCGGGGTGAGGCCGCCGCCGGTGGCCAGCACCTGCAGCAGCGTCATGTCGCGTTCCAGGCGCATGCCGCCCGGGCGCTGCACCTCGCCGTAGATGTAGACCACGGGCTGGCGGTCGACCCAGACCGTGTCGCCGTTGAGGATGACGATGTCCTTGTCGCGGCCGGCAGGGGCGAAGAGCGTGGGCAGGTCCACTTCCACGCGGAAGGGCTTGCCTTCGCGCGTGCCCACCACCACCACGAGGTCGGCGCCGCCGGGGGCGATGCCGCCGGCGGTGGCGATCAGGTCCGACAGGCGCATGTCGGACACCTCGATCGGGTAGCGGCCCGGGCGGCCCACCAGGCCCAGCACGCTGGCCTGGTTGCCGCGCACCTGCAGCACCACCATCGACACCTGCGGCTGCTTGACGAAGTTGCCGTTCCTCAGGCCGTCGGCCACCAGCTTCTCGGCCGCCGTCACCGTGAGCCCGCCCAGGCGCACCAGGCCCAGCAGCGGGTAGTTGATGACACCGGCTTCGGTGATGCGCGCTTCCAGCGTGAGGTCGGGGTTCTGGAACACCGAGATGCGCACGATGTCGCCCGAGCCCATGCGGTACTCGGCCGGCGCCGCGGGTGCCGCCGGCGTGGCGGGCGCCGGCTGGGCGTGCACCCCAGTGCCGGCAACGAGGCACGCGGCCAGGGCCGCGCGCAACAGGGTTTGCAGCGGCGCGGCCATCACTTGAGCTTGGTGATGTCGGCGGCCGGGGCGCTGCCGCCGGTGGCCGGGGCCGCGGCGGGCGCCGAGGCGGCACTTTCGGCGAACTTGCCGACGTACTCGATCTTGGCACCGCTGCGCAGGGTCTTGATGTCCTCTTCGGCCAGCTTGCGCTTGCGCTCGGTCAGCAGGTACTGCTCGATGAGGGGCCGCGCCTGGTCTTCGCTGAGCGGCTGGCTGCGCGTGCCGGCGATCACGATCACCTGCACGCCGCTGGGGTGCGGCAGCAGCATGGCCTGGCCGTCCTTCATGCGGCCGAAGGCGTCCAGGCTCTGCAGCGGCAGTTGCTCGGCGGCGCGCACGGCCTGGTTGCCGGTGAAGCGGAAGTCCCTGGCCTTCAGGTGCTCGACGAACTCGTTGATGTTCTTGGCCCCGCTGAGCTTGTCGCGCAGCTCCCCCACCTGCTCGGGCTTGGCCTCGATGATGAGTTCCTGGATGTTGTAGATGCGGCGCTCGCGGAACAGCGCGGGCTTGTCGTCGTAGTACTTCTTGATCTCTTCGGGCGTGGGCTTCGGCGCCGCCTCGCCCACCTTTTCGACGTAAGCGCGGGCCAGGATCTCGCGCCGCGCCGCTTCCAGCTGCTGCACCACGCGCGGGTCTCGGTCGAGCTTCTGGTCGTCGGCCTTCTGCAGCGCCAGCTGCTGGTCGATCAGGCGCTCCAGGATCTGCTTGCTGGCGGCATCGGCCTGCTCGGGCTTGAGGCCACGCTGCTGCTGCAGCACGAAGTTGATCTGGTGGACGGTGATCTCGTCCTTGTTGACCTTGGCGGCCGTCTGGCTCGCGCCCTTTTCCTTCTTGTCGCCGCAGCCGGCCAGCAGGGCGGCGGCAGACAGCACGGCGACAGCCACCAGCGGCCAGCGGCGGGCCTGGGATGTGGCGTCGAGCAGCGTCAGGTTCATCGGTCGGTCCTTGGGAATGGCAAGGCGCCACGGGCCCTGCACGAAGCGAGCGAGTGTAACCGCTGCCCCCTGGGCAAAAGCCTCGCAGGCGGCCCCCTAGCCCGGGTGCGGCGGCGGCACAAGTTCACACACGCCTGTCACCGTCGCCGGGCCCGCAAAACGGGCCTCGGCGCCTGCACGGCGCTCAGGACAGGGACTGCACCCGCGCCAGCTTCCAGCCGCAGCCCGCGGCCTTCACGTTGGCCAGCAGCCAGAGTTCGCGGAAAGGCGCGGCGTCGTGGTCCTGGCGCTCGCGAATGAGGCCGCTGAATTCAACGCTGGCGACGAAGGCCTCGTGCAGCTCTTCCATGCCGAGCAGGCGCGCGTCGAGCTGAATCACCTCGGTGCAGTTGGGGCCGGGGCCGCGCAGCGCCAGCTGGTGGCGCAGGTCTTCGAGCAAGGGCGCCGTGGCCAGGTCGGACAGGGCACACAGATCGGCGCGGTCCCAGGCGTCCTGCACGCGCACGAAGCTCAGGCGTGCCAGCGACAGCAGCTCGTCGGCCTCGCGCTGCGCCGCGCGAGCCCGGCGCAGCGCGCGCGGGACCAGGCGGCGCAGCCGGTTCAGCACTTCACACCCACGTGCAGCGCCACGATGCCGGCGGCCAGGTTGTGCACGTCGACGTGGCCGAAACCGCTGGCCTTCATCATCTGCGCCAGCGTGGCCTGGTCGGGATGCATGCGGATGCTCTCGGCCAGGTACTGGTAGCTGTCGCCGTCCTTGGCGATGAGCTTGCCGAGGAAGGGCATCAGCTTGAACGAGTAGAAGTCGTAGGGCTTCTGCAGCAGCGGTGCAGGCTTGGAGAACTCCAGCACCAGCAGCCGGCCACCGGGCTTGAGCACGCGCGCCATCTCGGTGAGCGCGGCTTCCTTGTGCGTCATGTTGCGCAGGCCGAAGGCGACGCTGACCAGGTCGAAGTACTCGCTGGCGAAAGGCAGCTTCTCGGCGTCGCAGGCCGCGGTGGGCAGCACCAGGCCTTCGTCGAGCAGGCGGTCGCGGCCGACGCGCAGCATGGCCTCGTTGATGTCGGTCAGCACCACGCGCCCGCGCTCGCCGGCCTTGCGCGCGAAGGCGCGGGCCAGGTCGCCGGTGCCGCCGGCGATGTCCAGCACCTGCATGCCCGGCTGCACGGCGGCCACCGCCACGGTGTAGGCCTTCCAGGCGCGGTGCAGGCCGAACGACAGCACGTCGTTCATGACGTCGTAGCGCTCGGCGACCGAGTCGAACACGCCGCGCACGCGGCCGGCCTTCTCGCTCTCGTCGACGTTCTTGAAGCCGAAGTGGGTCTGCGCCATGGCGGGCCTTCAGTGGCTGCAACTGCTGCCGTGGCTGTGCGCCGCGGCAGCCTGCATGGGCGCGTCGCGCGCGACGCCGGCGTCCTTCAGGCGCTGTTCGTAGCGCTGCCAGAGCTCGTCCTGGTCGCGGCCCAGGTGGTAGATGTAGTCCCACGAGAAGATGCCGCTCTCGTGGCCGTCAGAGAAGCGCGGCTGCACGGCGTAGTGGCCCACGGCCTGGATCTCGACGATGCCGACCTCCCGCTTGCCGGTCTGCAGCACCTCCTGCCCCGGGCCGTGGCCCTGCACCTCGGCCGACGGCGAATACACGCGCATCAGTTCGAAAGGTATGCGGAAGTGCCGGCCGTCGTCGAAAGCCACTTCCAGCACCCGGGAGGCCTGGTGGACCGTCAACGCGGTGGGTTGAGGGGTGTCGCGTTCCAGGCCAGCCATGCGATAAGTGGGGACTTGAGGGGTGATAAGTCGCGGCAGTGTATCGCCCGGCCTCGAAAAAGCACGTTGACCCAGGTCACGCATCCTTGTTGGCGCAGGGGCCGAAAGGCCCCACCGCCAGCAGACCGAAGCGCCCCGATTCAGACCAGCACGCGCTCGATGCCGCCGGCATTGGCCTTGGCCACGTAGGCCTGCAGCCAGTCGTCGCCCAGCAGCACGCGCGCCATCTCCACCACGATGTAGTCGGCTTCGAGCAGGCCGTTCGTCAGGTCGTCGCCGTAGCGGCTCAGGCCCTGCAGGCAGCTGGGGCAGCTGGTGAGGATCTTGGTCGGGCCGCCGGCCGCTGCGCCCGTGAGCTTCTGCAGCGCGGCTTCGTCCTTCTTCAGCTCTTCTTCCTTGCGGAAGCGGATCTGCGTGCTGATGTCGGGCCGCGTCACGCCCAGGGTGCCGCTTTCGCCGCAGCAGCGCTCGCTCTTGAGCACGTTGGGGCCGACCAGCGCCTTGACGGTCTTCATCGGCTCCTGCTGCTTCATCGGGGTGTGGCAGGGGTCGTGGTACAGGTAGCCGGCCTGGTGCCCGGGCAAGGTGACGCCCTTTTCGAGCAGGAACTCGTGGATGTCGACGATGCGGCAGCCCGGGAAGATGTCCTCGAACTTGTAGTCCTGCAGTTGGTCGTAGCAGGTGCCGCAGCTGACCACCACGGTCTTGATGTCCAGGTAGTTCA
>CAYREA010000051.1:0-26644 GCA_964423075.1 uncultured Rubrivivax sp.
GGCGGCGCCAGTGGCAAGCCGATGAGCAGGCGGTAGCGCTGGCCGGTGTGGCGCGAGCCCACATCCAGCACCCAGCTGCGCGGCCAAGGCGCTGGGGCGGCGCCGGCGAGCGGTGGGTTGGGCAAGTGGGGCACAGTGGCAGGCACCCCAGCGCAGCCCGCGAGCAGGCCACCCACCGTGCCCAGCAGCAGGCGACGCTGCGTGTCAGGCCAGCTTGGCGGCGCCATCACTGGCCTCCTTGCCTTCACCCTCGACCTCACCGTCCGTGAGCACCAGGCGGTGCCCCATCGAGCAGGTCTCCACCCGTGCACGCACGCCCCACACCTGCGCCAACGTCGCGGCGTCCAGCACCGCCGGTGGGCCATCGGCAAACATGCGCCCCTCGTGCAGCAACACCAGGCGATCAGCGTGCCGCAGCGCGATGTTCAGATCGTGCAACACCACCAGCACAGCCAACTGCCGCTCGCGGGCGAGTTCAGCCAGCAAGCGCATCGTGCGCCACTGGTGGCGTAGATCCAGCGCGGCCAGCGGTTCGTCCAGCAACATCACACTCGGCTCGCGCACCAGGGCCTGCGCCAACCCCACGAGCTGGCGCTGGCCCCCTGACAATTGGTGCAGCGAACGCCCGGCCAGCGCCTGCACGCCCAGGCGGGCCAGCACGGCGCCGACACGGTCCAGATCATCGCGGCGCGCACCCCCCTCGGCGCGCAGCGCGGCGAGCACGGCCTCGGTCGCGGTGACCGGCACCGCCGCGGGCAGGGCCTGGGGCAGATAGGCGATGCGCGCGCGACGAGAGACCGCATCGATGTGGGCCAGTGGGGCACCATCGAACGTGATCTGCCCCTCGCTGGCCAGCAAGCCACACAAAGCCTTCAGCAGCGTGCTCTTGCCACCCCCGTTGGGGCCGAGCAGCGCCACCACCTCGCCCGCCCGCAGCGGTGCCAGGTCCACCCCACGCAGCACGGGGTTGCGCCCGTAGACCACGGCAAGGCCTCGGGCCGCCAGCCCCACGGCAGGCGCTGTCACGTGCCGCCTCCCGACCGGCGCAGCACGATGGCCATGAAGAAGGGCACGCCCACCAGCGCCGTGACGATGCCGACCGGGACCACCGCCCCCGGCACCAGGCCCTTTGCCAGCACCGCCGCCAGCGACAGCACCAAGGCGCCGACCATGGCGCTGGCAGGCAAGACAAAGCGTTGGTCTTCACCCGCCAGCCGCCGCGCGATGTGCGGCGCCACCAGGCCGATGAAGCCGATGGTGCCGACGAAGGACACGGCCGTGCCCGCCAGCAGCGCCACGCGGAACAGACTGCGCCGCCGCAGCGCGGCGATGTCGACACCGAAACTCGCCGCACGCTCCTCGCCCAGGCGCAGCGCCGTCAGCCGCCAGGCATCTCGCAGCGCGAGCGGCAGCAGCAGCGCCAACAGCATAGTCAGCGCGCCCACCTTGGGCCAGGAGGCGCGGCTGAAGCTGCCCATGATCCAGAACACCACGGACTGCAAGGCCTCGGCCGAGGCCAGGTACTGCACCAGCCACAACAGCGCGTTGCACGAGAACACGAGTGCGATGCCGAACAGCACCACGCCCTGCGTGCCCAGGGCCAGCCGCGTGGCCACCAGGTTCAGCAAGGCGGCTGCCGCCATCGCGAAGACGAAGGCGTTGAGCGTGACGCCGCCATCGGCGCCCAGCCCCGGCAGTTCGATGCCCAGCACGATGGCCAGCGCCGCCCCGAGGGCCGCCGCCTCGGACAGACCCAGCGTGAAGGGGCTGGCCAGCGGGTTGTCGAGCACGGTCTGCATCTCGGCCCCGGCCAGGCCCAGGGCTGCGCCAACCAGCACCGCCATCAGCGCCTGCGGTAGCCGGATGCCCCAGACGATCATGGCCTGCGCCGACACCGGCTCGCTGCCCATGGGCGGCTGCAGCAACAAGGCCAGCAGGCGCTGCAGGCCCAGGCCCGAAGGCCCGGTGCCCACGTCCCAGAGGAAGCCCGCAGCAATGCCTGCAGCCACCAGCAACAGCAGCAGCACACGTCGGCGCAGGCGCTCGCGGTAGTTCGTGGCCGCGTCCGCTGGCACGAGAGCGCTCACGCCGAGACCCAATAGGTGCCTGCGGGTTGAACGCCCAGAAACTGGCGATGCATCTCGCGCCAGGTGGCTTCAGGGTCCAGCGCCGCAAAACGCTGCGGGTGCAGCCACTTCGCCAGCGCCTGCGCCAGCACCACGTGGTACGGCGTGTTGTAGAAGTGATGCCAGGCGCCGTGCACGCGGCCCTGGCGCACGGCCGGCAGCGCAGCGATTTCGGGCCGGCGCTGGATCACGGCACGCAAGCTCTCGCGCGCCTCGGCGGCAGCCACCTGCGCGCCCAGTCGAACACCCAAGGCCTTGGCGCCCGGCGCCTGGTAGCCGGTGGCCACGTAGACCTCGGGTTGCGCCGCCAGCACGGCCTCCAGGCTGGCCTCGCCCAGCGCACCGGGAATCAAGGTGTGGCCCAGGTTGCGGCCGCCGGCCAGTTCCACCAGCTCACCCAGGCTGCCCCGCCCTGCCGTGAGCACACCACCGACGTCGCCCGCACGGGCATCGAGCAAGGTGCGCGGGCGATCAGCGGCCGCAATGGCGCCGGCCAGGTCGGTGACACGGCGCATCTGCGCTTCGTAGAAGGCGATGAAACGTTCGGCCTGTGCTTCACGCTGCAGCGCGCGGCCCAGCACACGCAGGCTGGGCACGGTGTTGGTCAGTGGGTGTTCGCGAAAGTCGATGAAGACCACCGGCACACCCACGGCCTGCAATTGTTCGACCAGCGGGTTGCGGCGGCCCGGGCCGTGGCCACTGAGGCTGAAGACAGCCAGGTCGGGCGCCAGGGACAACACCTTCTCCGGGCTGACGCTGGCTTCGTTGGTGGCGCCGATGGTGGGTACACGTGCGATGTGCGGATAGCGGGCCTGGTACTGGGCCCAGGTCTGCGGGTCGAAACGCGACATGTCGCCCTGCCAGCCGGCCACACGCGCCAGCGGGTCAGCGCTGTCTTCCAGCAGAGCCAGCGTGTACAGCAGGCGACCCTCGCCGAGCACCACGCGCTTCACGCTGGCTGGCAGGCTGACCTGGCGACCAGCGAGGTCGGTCACGCTGCCGGCCGCGCGGGCCGGGGCCACGTGCACCAGCAGCGGCGAGGCCGCCCACACCGCAGACCGCGCTAGCCAGGCGCGTCGGTCAAGTTGGGATGGGAGATCAGTGTTCATCGTCATGGTCGGCCTTGTCGCGTTTCCAATAGCCTGCGGCGTGCAGGCGCGCAGCGTCGAAGCCGCGATCAGACTGCAAGTGCTGGCGCAGCGCCCGCATCTGCGCAGACTCGGCCGCCACCCAGGCATAGATCGAGCCTGCCGGTAGGGCCAGTGCACCCACGGCCAGTGCCAGCAGCCCGCCTTCACCGGCGCGTGTCGTGCCGCGGTGCAACCAGTGCACCTGGCACCTTGGGCGCGCGGGAAGTTCGATTTCGTCGGCGTCGCCCGCCACCTCAGCGACCACCACCACGGGCCGCTGCGGCGGCAGCCATTCGAGCCAGCGCCCGATGGCCGGCAAGGCAGTCTCGTCGCCCGCCAGGAGGTAGGCGTCATGCACGTCCGGCACCACGCGGGATCCGCGCGGGCCAGCCACCCCCAGCCATTGGCCGGGTTGTGCTGCGGCAGCCCAGCGGGATGCCGGGCCATGGCCGTGGATCACGAACTCGAGCACCAGCGTACCGGCGGCCACGTCGAACGCGCGCGGCGTGTAGTCGCGTGTGTCGGGTCGGGTCTCACCCAGCGCAAAGGCCGGGCCCTGCGGCCCGAACTCGGGCAAAGCGGGCCGTTCACGCCCGGCTGGCGGAAACAGGATTTTGACATGGTCGTCGGGCGCCAAGCTGGCAAAGCCTTCGAGGTCGCCTTGCAGCGTGATGCGCCGGTAGCGGGACGCCAGGTCCTGCACGGCGCACACCTGCAGCAGCCGGGCCTTCAGCGGATGGCGGATCATCTGAGGGCTGGGAAATGTCATGAGCGGATCCTTGCGCCGGAGGGCAACAGTAGCGCCAAGCCTTCGATCAGTTCGCGCTGCCAGGCCAGGTAGTCGTGCCCGCCCGCGAATTCGCGGTGCTGCACGGCTTTGCCGCGCGCTCGCAGCACGTCGCGCAGGTGGCGTGTGGTCTCCAGAATGCCGGGGCCGTCGTTGGGCGCGCTGCGCTCGAAGAGGCCGGCCGACAGCACGAACGACACGTCGCCCAGCGGCGCCTGTGAAAACTGTTGCGTCAGCCACTCGCCCTCACGCCGGTCGTCGAGCGATGGCGCACCGCCGCCCGGGGCGGCGTCGGGTGACCACCAGAACGAACCCGACAGGCTGAGCACGCGCCCGAACACCTGCGGGTGGCGCAAGGCCAGCCACGCCGCCGCCAGGCCGCCATAGCTGGCACCGGCCACCACCACCCGCTGCGGGTCGGTGGCCACCGGCGCCTGTGTGCGCACCCAGGGCAGCAGTTCCAGCGCCATCGCGTCGACGAAGTCGGCGTTGCAGGGCAGTTCGCGGCCCCGGTGCTCGGGCGTCGGGTGGCCCACCAGCAGGGCGGCCATCGGTGGCAGTCGGCCCTCGACAATCAGCCGGTCCAGCAGTGCCGGTGTGGGTACCTTCTGCAGCCAGGCATCGCGGTCGAACAGCAGCATCAGCGGCCAACCCTGCGCCGGTGACGGCGTGGTGGGCAACGCAGTAGGCGACGCAAGGGTCGGCGGTGGTGCCGGCAAGTACAGCGTGACCGTGCGCGAGTTGTTCAACCGCTCGCTGCGCCACTCCACATTGCGCAAGCTGCCCCGCTGCGCTGGCTGTACAGGTGTGGCGTCAGGCAAGGCCGGCGCGCCGGGACCGAGCAACAGCGAATGCACGCGGCGCGCATCGGGCTCGGCGGCGCGCGGCCAGCGGCGTGGGTTGAGGGGGTCGGCCTGCGCCACGTCGAGGATCGCCCGGCGCTGCGTCAGCCGGTCGGCGCCCGGCAGTCGCGGAACGTCGGGCGCGATCTGGTAGCTCAGATGGGCGTCCACCGGAAGCCGAAGGCTGTAGTGCCACAAGTCCGTGCCGGGAAGCCGAGTGAAGGTTTCGCGGTCATGCCGGCGGATGGGCCAGAACATCTGCACCTCGCGCGTGGTGGCGCCGCGCCACACGAAGGTGGCGCGCAGGGCCCGGCCCTCGTCCAGCAACTCAAGCAGTGGCGTGCCCTGGCGAGCCAGGCGCGCCCAGAAGCGCTCAGTGGCGCCCCCCTCCTCGGCCAGCAGTGCCCGCAACATCGCGCTGGCGGGCATGGCGCCGACGTCAGCGACACCAGCCACTTCCGCCATCCCTGCCGCGCGCACGGGCAGTGACACGCCGGGCAAGGCCGCGGCCGCCAGCCCCAGCAGCATCGACTGACGACGACCGAGCATTAGAACCGTGCGCTGACGGAGAGGTACACGCGGCGCCCGTCTTCGTTGAACTCGGTGCTTGTGGCGCGGTCGATGCGCTTGTCGGCGGCGTTGAGCAGGCCGCCACGCAGGGTCAACTGCGGCGTGATCGTCCAGGCAGCACTCAGATCGACGATGGTGTAGGCCGGGGCCTCGACCATGTTTTGCCCGTTGGCCGGCACGCTGATGAACTGTTCACCGTTGTAGCGGGCCTGGGCGCCCAGCGTCCAGTCGCCGGAGGGCTTCCAGTCCAGGCCGATGTTGGCCACGTGCTTGCTGCGATAGGTGAGCGGCAGCTCGACGGCGCTGCTGGTGTTTCGGGCATCGGTGTAGGTGTAGTTGGCCCGCATTTCAAGCCCCGGCGCCAGGCTGGCACGCAGACCGAATTCGGCACCCTGGCTGCGCACCTTGGCAATGTTCTGGTACCTGAACATGGGCCGCCCGTCAGGCAGGAAGCCGACAAAGTTGGGATAGGTCGGTGCCAGCGTCCTGTTCGCGGTGCGGCTGGAAATGTCCAGCATGTTCTCGAGCCGGTTGTCGTAGAAGGTGAGGCTGCCACCCCAGCTTCCAGCGTCGTACTGGGCACCCAGTTCGATGCTTGTGGACGTCTCGGGTTTGAGTGCGGTGCTACCGACGATGTAGCAACCCACGGTCGGGCTGCCACACGACACCGAACCCCAGTCCGGGCTGTTCTGCAGCAGCGTGGGCGCCTTGAACGCGCGGGCCCAGCCGCCCTTGAAGATCCACTGCGGGCCTAGCTTGTACACGCCGTAGACCCGCGGGCTGTGGTGGCCGCCGAAGTTCTGGTGGTGATCGAATCGATCCCCCACTGTGAGCGTGAAGGCGTCCCCGATCGGAATGTCGTCCTCGAAGAACACCGCCTTCTGGGTGACCGACGTGCTCGGGTCGCTCCGCGGCGTGCTGCCCGGCGCGCCGGAAAGGTTGGCCTTGTCCAGCAGGCTCTCGTCACGCCACTCGCCGCCGACGGTCAGCGTCTGGTTCAGCCAATCGACAGGCAGGCTCAACTTGCCGTCGAGCACCCGGGTCGTCGATTTGTTGGGGTTGACCTGGCCGGTGACGGTGCCGGTGAGGTTCTTGGTGATGTCCTGGTAGGCTCGCACGTCGCTGCGCAGCACACCGAAGCGGCCTTTGTGGCGCAGGCTGATGGTGTCGCGGTCGAGTTCGAAGCCACCGTGATCGCGCTGGCTGCTGTCGACGTCCAGGGTCACCGTGTGATCGGGCAGCGGCGTCCACGCCAGTTGGGCACCCAGGTAGCGGTTGTCGAGCTTGGGCAGCGCCGTCTGTGGGCTGCCGGTGGCGGGCTGCGGGTTCAGGGTCGGATCGTCGGCATCGCGGTGGTCGGCGCCGCCGAACACCTTCAGCCCGAGCTGGCCATCGATCAACGGCCCCGACACCGCGAAGCCGGTGGTCCAGCTGTCGCCGGCAAGTCGGTTCTCCTGGCGAATGCCATCGATACGGACCGAGCCACGCCACTTCGTGCCGACCTTGCGGGTGATGATGTTGACGACGCCGCCGATGGCGTCTGAGCCATAGAGCGACGACATCGGCCCGCGCACCACCTCGATGCGCTCGATTTCTTCGGCGGGCACCCAGCCCAGGTCGTAGTCGTTGCCGCGAAACACCGCCGAGCTGGAATTGACCCGCCGCCCGTCGACGAGGATGAGCGTGTAGTTGCTGGCCAGGCCGCGGATTTGCACGCCGGGGACGCCGTTGCCGTTGCGCGTGAGCGTGACGCCGGGCACCGAGCCCAACAGTTCGGCCAGTTCGACCACCGGGCGCGCCTCAATCTGCTCGCGGGTGATCAATCCGATGCTGGCGGGCGCATCGGCCAGGCTCTTCTCCGTTGCCGAGCCGGTGACCACCACGGTCTGCAGGGTCGTCTGCGCTGACGCACCGCCAGTCAGTGCCATCCAGGCCGCCAGGGCCAAGGTCGTCATCGCGGGGGTGGGCGTCTTCATCTCGGTCGGCACCTTCATGATTAGAATAGGAATCATTCGCACTATTCACTTTACAACCGGCACAAGCCGTCCACCTTTGCGCCCATGACGGAATCCTTTGCGCCACGCTCAAGTTCGCAGTCTGTGTCGCGAGGCCAGGTCAGCGAACGCTGGATTCACCGGCCGGACGTGACCCGGCGGGTTGACCTGGTCGGCAGCGACTACCGATTCGACGGCCCGGCCGTGGGCCACGACGAACCCGTTCTTTCGGGCATGTTCCAGATGGAGCAGCTGCGCCCCGGCCTCGTGCTCCACCGAACCCGCGTCACGGACCTGGCGGACTTGCGCACCAGCCTGACCCTGCAGCCTGGCATCAAGCTCGCCATGGTGGTCGAGGGATACAGCGACATTGCGCTGGGCTCGATGAGCCTGCGGCTCGGCCCGGACCACCCACAGGGCCAGGCGCAGGCGCAACTTGGCTCCCTCGTCTCCTTGGCGGAGCCGGAGCGCTTCACGCGCTACTGGCGCACTGGGCGCAGCGAAGCCAAGGTCAGCGTGACCTTGACGCCCGAATGGCTCGACGGAAACGGCCTCGACGACAGCCACGAACTCGACACCATGCGGCGCTTCCAGTCGCAGCATCTGGCGCGCTGCGACTGGCAGCCTTCTCAGCGCGCCCTGGCGCTGGCCGGGCAGATCGTGCATGCCCCGCCGCTGCAGCCCTTCCTGCACCGCCTGTACCTGGAATCGCGCACGGTCGAACTGGTGACGGAGGCGCTGGCGACCCTGTGCCGCGCCGAACGATTGCCGGCGCCAGGATTGAGCGTGCGGGATCGTCGCCGCCTGCAGGAGTTGAAGGCCCGCATCGACGACGGTTCACTCCAGGCACCGGACATGGCGGCCGTCGCCCAGCAGATCGGCATGAGCGTGGCAACGCTGCAGCGCAAGTTTCGGCTGTTCGCCGGGATGCCGATGTTCGGCTACGTCAGGCATGCCCGTCTGGTGGCTGCGCAGCGTGCGATCGAACACGACGGGCTGAGCATCGAGCAGGCGGCGGGCCTGGCGGGCTACACCAGCGCCACCAACTTTGCGACCGCCTTCCGCAGGCAGTTCGGCGCGCCTCCCGGGCGGTTCAAGTCAAAGGTGTGTTGAATCGAGGCACGTCAATCCCCCTTCTGCCCCCGGCACTCCGGCGCCGAACACAGCCCGTACATGGCCAATGCGTGCTCGTGCAACTCGAAGCCGTGCTGCTCGGCCAGTTCGCGCTGCCGCTGCTCGATTGCCGGGTCGAAGAACTCCTGCACCTTGCCGCAGCGCAGGCACACCATGTGGTCATGGTGCCGGCCTTCGTTGAGCTCGAACACCGCACGGCCTTCCTCGAAGTGCCGACGGCTCAGCAGGCGCGCCTGCGTGAACTGCATCAGCACGCGGTAGACGGTGGCCAGCCCGATGTCGGAGCCCTCGCTCAGCAGCACCTTGTAGACATCCCCGGCAGCCAGGTGACGTTCGCCCGAGCGCTGGAACACCTCCAGCACCGTCAGGCGCGGCAAGGTCGCCTTCAGGCCGTTGGTCTTGAGTTCCTCAACCCGGGGGTTCATCGGCGCCTCCACAAGCCTTGGTCCGCGCATCGTCATGCTCCCGCCTCGGCGTCTGCTGCGGCACGCGAACATCGCGCGGCTCAGAACGCCGATGCGACTCGGGCGGAAATCGTCAAGAGAAACGGGGTGGCGCGCGCAGCTGGGCGCTCAGCCACACATGCGCCGTGCGCCGAGCTGCCAGGAAAAACCGAGGAACGACGTGCCGCAGCGGATCCACGGCGAGCATTGCCTAAGGTGCAGATGGCAATCCGAGCGCCGGGCTGGGCAAGGAGCAGAACGGGCAACGCCCCAGCGTGTGAACAGGATCTGAAGCGGGCGCCGGATCGCCCTGCCCGGGCTTGACGGCCCGCAGTAGCGAGCCGCCTACGGAAGCGCAGACCTCGACCCAGAGGCGTCCTTCACCCGCACGCAGCGCATACAAAAGCGCCGGCGACAAGGTCGCGCCAGGAGCGCAATGGCCGCGATCCACGTCGTCCAAGTCTTGTGGCGCATGCGCATGAGGCAATTGTAGGAGGCGCCGCCGACACCCACGGCCGGTGCACTACACTTGATCTCGCTCCGGGGTGCGCAACGCGCTGAGACTGTCAGAAGACTGAACCCGAGAACTTGATCCGGTTAATCCCGGCGGAAGAAGAGCTGTTGCACCTGCTGCTGCCTGACCCATTGGGGTCATGCCGCCTCAGGCGCGGCGATCTCCGGAGCAGCCCTGATGGCCCTACCCAAGGAGATCGCGATGAACGCCCCCGACAAACTGCAGCAGCTGCTCACGCTCACGCGCGAGCCCTTCCCGGCTTCGCGCAAGGTGTACGTCGGCGGCGCCCAGCCTGGCGACGTTGCAGGGCTGCGCGTGCCGATGCGCGAGATCGCGCTGACCAGCGGCGAACGCGTGACGGTGTACGACACCTCAGGCCCCTACACCGACCCGGCCGCCATGATCGACGTGCGGCGCGGCTTGGTCAACGTGCGCGCGGCGTGGATCGAAGCCTGCGGCGACACCGAGAGCTATGCCGGCCGCTCGCGCGCTGCGCTGGACGATGGCGCCAAGCACGAAGAGCGTGAAGCTGAACGCCTCGCCGCGCTGCGCGCCGAGGCCGCCGCGCTGCAACGCACGCCACGCCGCGCCAAGGCGGGATTCAACGTCACCCAAATGCACTACGCGCGCCGCGGCATCATCACGCCCGAGATGGAGTTCGTCGCGATCCGCGAAAACGGCAAACGCGAGTGGATGCGCGAATACCTGGGCGACGCCGGCCGCGAGGCGCGCCTGAAGGGCAACGGCATGGGTGCGCGCATTCCCGAGCTCATCACGCCCCAGTTCGTGCGCGACGAGGTGGCACGCGGCCGCGCGATCATCCCGGCCAACATCAACCACCCCGAGGTCGAGCCGATGGCGATCGGCCGCAACTTCGCGGTCAAGATCAACGCCAACATCGGCAACTCTGCTATCACGTCGAGCATCGAGGAAGAGGTCGAGAAACTGGTCTGGGCAATCCGCTGGGGCGCCGACAACGTGATGGATCTGTCCACCGGCAAGAACATCCACACCACCCGCGACTGGATCGTGCGCAACAGCCCGGTGCCCATCGGTACGGTGCCGATCTACCAGGCGCTGGAAAAAGTAGGCGGCGTGGCCGAAGACCTCACCTGGGCGATCTACCGCGATACGCTGATCGAGCAGGCCGAGCAGGGCGTCGACTACTTCACCATCCACGCCGGCGTGCGCCTGCCGTTCATCCATCTCACCGCGAACCGCCGCACCGGCATCGTCTCTCGTGGCGGCTCCATCATGGCCAAGTGGTGCATCACGCACCACAAGGAAAGCTTTCTGTACACGCACTTCGAAGAGATTTGCGAGATCATGAAAGCCTACGACGTGAGCTTCTCGCTCGGCGACGGCCTGCGCCCCGGCAGCGGCGCCGACGCCAACGATGAAGCCCAGTTCGCCGAGCTGCGCACGCTCGGCGACCTCACGCAGATTGCATGGAAGCACGACGTGCAGACCATGATCGAAGGCCCCGGCCATGTGCCCATGCACCTGATCCAGGCCAACATGGACGAGCAACTGAAGCACTGCCACGAGGCGCCGTTCTACACCTTGGGCCCGCTGACCATCGACATCGCACCTGGCTACGACCACATCGCCAGCGCCATCGGCGCAGCCATGATCGGCTGGATGGGCACCGCGATGCTGTGTTACGTCACACCCAAGGAACACCTGGGCCTGCCGGACCGCGACGACGTGAAGCAAGGCATCATCGCCTACAAGATCGCCGCGCACGCCGCCGACATCGCCAAGGGTCATCCGGGTGCACGCGCCCGCGACGACGCGATGAGCAAGGCGCGCTTCGAGTTCCGCTGGACCGATCAGTTCAACCTCGGCCTGGACCCCGACACCGCACGCGACTTCCACGACGAGACGCTGCCCAAGGACTCGTCCAAGGAAGCGCATTTCTGTTCCATGTGCGGGCCGAAGTTCTGCTCTATGAAGATCACGCAAGACGTGCGCGACTTCGCCGCTGCCAAGGGGCTGGCCGAGACTAAGGCGCTCGAAACCGTGGCGCAGCAGGGCATGGCCGAAAAGTCGGCCGAGTTCAAGGCGGCGGGCGGCGAGTTGTACATCCCCATCCACAAGGCCTGAGCGCGCATGGCGCATATCGGCATCGCCGGTGCAGGCGTGCTCGGCCGCCTGCTGGCGTGGCAGTTGGCGCAGGCCGGCCACCAGGTCAGCGTATTCGACCCCGCGCCCAACGAACAGGCGCGCACGGACGGCCGCGGCGCTGCGGGCTTCACTGCCGCCGGCATGCTCAGCCCGCTGGCCGAGTTGGAGAACAGCGGCCCCGAGGTGGCGCGCCTGGGCTGGCGCTCGCTGGCGCTGTGGCGCGACATCACCGGGCGCCTGGCCGAGGCCGGCGCCGCGCCGCCGCTGTTCCATCAGCGCGGCAGCCTGCTGGTCGCGCATGGCGGCGACCTCGGCGCCGCCATGCGGGTGCTGGCGCGGCTGCGCGATCCGCACGCAGCCGACGGACCCGCGCCCCAGGCATTGACGTGCCAGGCGCTGGCCGAGCTCGAACCCGCGCTCGCACCGCAACTGCGCGCCTGGCTGATGCCGGGCGAGGGCCAGTTGCTGCCGCTGCAACTGCTGCCTGCGCTTTGCCAGGCGGCATCGCGGGTGCAGTGGAACTGGGGCCAATTCGCTCGTGCCGTGCGGCCGGGCCGCATCACGCTCGCCGACGGCCGCGCGCTGAGCTTCGACCTGGCGATCGACACCCGCGGCCTCGGCGGCCGGCCCGAGCTGAGGGTTCGTGGCGTGCGCGGCGAACTCGTTCACCTGCACGCTCCCGGCGTATCGCTGCAGCGTCCTGTGCGGCTGATCCACCCGCGCCACCGGGTCTACCTGGTGCCGCGCCCTGGTGACATCATCGTGCTGGGTGCCAGCGAGGTCGAAAGCGAAGACCGCTCGCCGGTCAGCCTGCGCAGCGCGGTCGAGCTGATGGCTGCCGCACACAGCGTGATCTCCGAGCTGGCCGAGGCGCGCATCGTGCACCTGGAAACCAATCTGCGCCCGGCCCTGCCCGACAACCAGCCGCACACCCACATCGAGCCCGGCCTGCTGCGCATCAACGGCCTGTTCCGCCACGGCTGGCTGCTGGCACCGGCGCTGGTCGAGGACGCACTGACCACACTCGGGCTCAGCGCTTCAGCGCTCTCAGCGCAAAATGCCTGAGTCGATCACTCAGCTCACGCTCAACGGCGAACCCGTCGCCATGCCGGCCGGCAGTTCGCTGGCCGATCTCATCGCCGCTCGTGGCGGCGATGCACAGGCTCTTGCCACAGCACTGAACGGCTCGTTCGTGCCGCGCGCGCAGCGCACACATACCCGCCTGCAGGACGGCGATGCGATCACCGTCTTCAAGGCCATCGTCGGAGGTTGAACCTGATGCCCATGGATATCCCGTCAAACGCATGGTCTGCGTACGGCAGCTCGCTGGCCAGCCGCTTCCTGCTCGGCAGCGCCGGCTACCCCTCACCGCAGGTGCTGCAGGATGCCGTTGCTGCCGCGCGTGCGCAGGTGGTCACGGTCGGGCTCAAGCGCACGCTGGCCGCAGCGGGCGACAACGGCTTCATCACCATCATCCAGCGCAGCGGTGCTCGCCTGCTGCCCAACACCGCCGGCTGCCGCAGCGCTCGTGAGGCCGTCACGCTGGCCCACATGGCGCGCGAGCTGTTCGACACGAAGTGGGTCAAGCTCGAAGTGGTGGGCGACGAGCACACGCTGCAGCCCGACCCCTTCGAGCTGCTGGTCGCTGCGACCCAGCTCGCGCGCGACGGCTTCCAGGTCTGGCCCTACTGCACCGACGACCTCGTGAGCTGCCAGCGCCTGCTCGATGCCGGTTGCGAGGTGCTGATGCCCTGGGGCGCGCCGATCGGTTCGGGCCAGGGCTTGATCAACCCCTGGGCCCTGCGCACGCTGCGCGCGCGATTGCCCGCAGCGACGCTGATCGTCGACGCCGGCATCGGCGCACCGTCGCACGCAGCCCAGGCAATGGAGCTGGGCTTCGATGCGGTGCTGCTCAACTCGGCCGTGGCGCAAGCCCGCGATCCGGTGCGCATGGCTGCGGCCTTTGCGCACGCCATCGCGGCAGGTCGGCTCGGCTTCGAGGCCGGCGTGATGGCACGGCAGGACATGGCGGTGGCCAGCACGCCTGTCGGCGGACAGCCCTTCCTGATCGGATGAGGTGATGGAACGATTGCCTGTTCTCTGGAGCGTCGCCGGCACCGACAGCGGCGGTGGTGCCGGGCTGGCCGCCGACCAGCGCGCTGCCGATGCGCTGGAAGTGCACCTGTGTCCGGTCGTCGCTGCGGTGACGGCGCAGAACTCGCGCGCCGTGACGCGCGTGCATGCGCTGGACGCCGGCCTGCTCGACGCCCAACTTGCGGCACTGGCCGACGACATGCCGCCGGCCGCCATCAAGACCGGGCTGCTGGGCAACGCTGCGAACGCGCGCGTGCTGGTGCGCTGGCTCGACCGGTTGCGCACCGAGCGGCCGGTGGCGCTGGTGGTCGATCCGGTGCTGCGGGCCTCCACCGGCGCCGATTTCGTCGATGCCGAGCTGCTCGCCGTCTACCGCGACGAGTTGCTGCCGCGTGCCACCGCCATCACGCCGAACCGGCGCGAAGCGGCGCTCCTGCTGGGCACCGAGCCCCCTAGCACCGACGGCGTCCCGGCGCTCGCACGGGCCTTGCAGCAGCGTGGCGCGCGCAGCGTGTGCATCACCGGCGGCGATGCCGACGACGCCCTTGTGCGCGACTGGCTGCTGTCACCCCATGCAAGCGGCTGGCTCACGCTGCCGCGCATAGCCACCGCACACAACCACGGCACGGGCTGCACCTTCGCCAGCGCACTCGCCGCGGCGCTGGCGCTGGGTTTCGTTGAGGCCGATGCTTCGGTGCTCGCCAAGATGGCCACTGCGCAGGCGCTGCGCGCCGGTCGCGCGGCCGGCCTGGGCGCGGGAGCCGTGCGTGCGCAGCCCGGCTTTGCATTGCAACGCGAGTGTCTGCCGCAGTTGTCGTTGGACGATGCGGCACCGGCGGCCTGGGCCATGCCACGCGCCGCTGAGCAGTTCGAACGCGCCGAGCCCGGCCTCTACGCCATCGTCGACAGCGCCGACCGTGTGCAGGCCGTGCTCGCCGCCGGGGTGCGCACGGTGCAGCTGCGCATCAAGCGCCCCGCGCGAGCCGAGGCGGCATGGCAGACGCAACTGCGCGGGGAGATTGAACGCAGCCTCGTGGCCGCGCGCGAAGCCGGTGCCATGCTCTACGTCAATGACCACTGGCAGCTCGCGCTCGAACTCGGAGCGCCCGGCGTGCACCTGGGGCAGGAAGACCTGCTCGCTCTCGCACCTGCTGAACGCCACCGTCTGCATGGCGCCGGCATCGCGCTGGGCCTGAGCTCACACAGCCTGTGGGAGCTGTGCCGCGCTGCGGCGATGCAGCCCGCCTACATTGCCTGCGGCCCGGTGTGGCCCACCAGCACCAAGCAGATGCCGTGGCGGCCGCAAGGCCTGAGCAACTTGGTGTGGTGGTGCGCGATGGCGCCGGCACCCGTGGTGGCGATCGGCGGTGTCCTCCAACCCCAGCAGGCGCGAGAGGCGGCCGGTTGCGGCGCGGCCGGCGTCTGCGTGGTTCGCGGCCTGGGTGCGCAACCCGACAAGTCGGTACCCGGCTTCGTATCAGCATGGCGACAAGGGAAGGTTGAGCAATCTGCACGACCGCCTGACCTGGCGTCGTTGCCGCACCCCAGCCTGTAGAGTTCGCCGCTAACGTCCAACCGGCCTGCCCATGACCGTCCACCAAGCCATTACCCTGCATCGCCCTTTGACCTCCACTGCGAGAGCCGGACAACGCTGGCCCCGCGCCGACATCGAAGCGCTGTTCGCCTTGCCATTCAACGACCTGCTGTGGCGCGCCCAACAGGTCCACCGCGAGCACTGGGACGCCAACGAAGTCGAGCAGGCCACGCTGCTGTCGATCAAGACCGGCGGCTGCCCGGAAGACTGTACCTACTGCCCGCAGTCGATTCACTACGACACCGGCGTACATGCGGACAAGCTGATGGAGCCCACTGCCGTTCGCTCGGCCGTGGTGGCGGCACGCGAGGCCGGCGCCACCCGCTTCTGCATGGGCGCAGCCTGGCGCGAACCCAAGGACCGCGATATCGAAAAAGTGGCCGATCTGGTGCGCGTGGTGAAGGGCGAAGGCCTGGAGGCTTGCTGCACGCTGGGCATGTTGAGCGCACCACAGGCACGGACACTGCAACAAGCCGGGTTGGACTACTACAACCACAATCTCGACACGGCACCGGAAGCCTACGGCCGCATCATCAGCACACGCGACTACCAGCAACGCCTGGACACGCTTGCGCATGTGCGCAACGCGGGCGTGAAGGTCTGCAGCGGTGGCATCGTCGGCATGGGCGAGTCGCGCGCGGAACGGGCCGGCCTGATCGCTGAGTTGGCCAACCTCGACCCCTACCCCGAATCGGTGCCCATCAACGAACTGGTGCAGGTGCAAGGAACGCCGCTGCACGGCACCGACAAACTCGATCCGCTGGAGTTTGTGCGCACCATCGCGGTGGCGCGCGTCACCATGCCGCGCGCCCGCGTTCGCCTGTCGGCGGGCCGTCAGCAAATGAGCGAGGCCGTGCAGGCGCTGTGCTTTCTGGCTGGCGCGAATTCGATTTTCTACGGCGAAAAGCTGTTGACCACCGGCAATCCAGAGGTGGGCCGCGACCAGGCGCTGTTCGCGAAACTGGGACTGCGCGGCCGCCGTTGACGAGGCCGGGGCCTTGCGCCATCAGGGGTTGGACTTGCGGCAGGCGGGGTCGGAACACAGCCCGTACATCGCCAGCGAATGCTCATGGAGCTGGAAGCCGTACTGCTCGGCCAGCTCACGCTGCCGCTGCTCGATGGCCGGGTCGAAGAACTCCTGCACCTTGCTGCAGCGCAGGCACACCATGTGGTCATGGTGCCGGCCTTCGTTGAGCTCGAACACCGCACGGCCTTCCTCGAAGTGCTGACGGCTCAGCAGGCCCGCCTGCGTGAACTGCATCAGCACGCGATAGACCGTGGCCAGCCCGATGTCCGAGCCTTCGGCCAGCAAAACCTTGTAGACATCCTCGGCGGCCAGGTGGCGCTGGCCGGAACGCTGGAACACCTCCAGTACCTTCAGGCGCGGCAGCGTGGCTTTCAGGCCGCTGGTCTTGAGTTCTTCCACCCGGGTGTTCATCGGCGCCTCCACATGCCTTGGTGCCCGCATTGTCACGCTCCTGCCTCGGCGGCCTGGCGCGCAGCATCCTCGGCGGCCTTGCCAGTCTCGCACTCGGGCGCGCAAACCGCATGGTGCCTGCCCACGAGCAGGCGCATGCGCAGCATCGCCCGCGGCCGATGCCGACCACACAGGAAGCACGACATCGATTGCCCCTGCAGCCCTGCCCCGCCATTGAACGGCGAGCCGCTGGGCTTGTGCCGGTAGGTCAAACCGTCCGGATTGATGTGAGCCGATGGGGTGGCTGCGGAGGTGTCTTCGAGCACGGGATTGTCCTTGCAGATTACATGCGACTGGTTCTCATTTACATTATGACCAAGATTGACCTCTGCAAACAACCTGGCGCTCCGAGCGAAGCGCAGCGCACAGCACCACCTTGCACCTTCAGGCCCGATGACCGCACACCAATCTCTTTCGGCCAGGCTACGCGCCAAGGCATCTGCGCTCCGATGCATTTGTGGATGCGACAGTGATGACACGGTGGGACACAGAGGCCAGCGCCCTGCCCATCGCGGGCCTCGCCTCATCCTACCGTCTACACAGCGACGGCCGCCTCCCTTTCCAGATGCGCCCATGAGCCAAGTGCTGAGCGGCGCATCGGGTGCCGAGTGAACAACCGCGTCGTCGAGATCAAGGCCTTCGTCCCAGCCCGGGACTACGGGCTGTCGCTGCGCTTCTACGCCGACATGGGCTTCACCCTCGCACCCGACACGGAGAGCGTGGCCTACCTCCACCATGGCTCGGCGGCCTTCCTGCTCCAACGCTTCTACGAAGAGCACCATGCCGCCAACTTCATGATGCACCTGCTGGTGGAAGACGTGGACGCGTGGTGGCAGAGGTTGACCGACGCTGGACTCGCCGTCACCTACGGCGTGAACTTGACCCGTCCCGAGTTGCGCCCCTGGGGTATGCGCGACTTCACGCTGACCGACCCCAGCGGCGTGCTCTGGCGCATAGCCGAGAACGTGCCCAAACGCTGAACGCCAGACACCGCCACCGCGCCATGACACCCCACGCCGGCCACGCCATCTGGATAGAGGAGTTTGCAGCGAGCTATCGCGACCTGCTGCGCTTCTTGCGCCGCCGCACACGCTGCGAAGAGACGGCGCGCGACCTGGCGCAGGACGCATGGCTTCGCGTGACGGAGCGGCACACTGCAGGCGACGCCCCGCCACCCACGTCACCCGACCACGCCCGGGCCCACATCTTTGTTGTCGCTGAGCGCCTGGCCATCGACCACCTGCGCCGCCAACGCCACTGGAACGAGGAACTGGCGCCGCGCCTGATGGCCGGGCCGCGGCACGCGCCCGACGTGGCCGAGGCCCACGCCTACGCGCAAGCGCTGCGAGCCGTGGACGGCGCCCTGGCGGGCATGCCCGCGCGCATGCGCGAGGTCTTCGTGGCGCACCGGCTGGACGGCGTGCAGCACGACGAACTGGCGCAGCGCTACCAGGTGTCGCGCAAGACCATCGAGCGCGAAGTCACGAAAGCAATGGACATCGCGCAGACCGCGTTGGACGGCGAGACGACCCGGCAAGGCCGGCGCAAGACTATCGGCGCGCTGCTGGGGCTCACCGGCATCGGCACATCGGCCAGTGTGGCATGGCAGGCCTGGCGCGAGTGGGTGCCCCAGTGGCAGACCGCCTTCGCCACGCCAGCGGGCCGTATCGGCCGCCTGCCGCTGCCCGAGGGCAGCGAACTCACGCTGGACGCCGACAGCGCGGTGGACGTGCGCCTGATGGCCACGCGACGCGAGGTCAGGCTGCTGCGCGGTGGCACCTTCTTCAGCGTTGCGCGCGACGCGGCAAGGCCGTTCATCGTGCAGGCCGGCGCCGCGCGCGTCACCGTGCTGGGCACACGCTTCGCGGTGGAGATGAATGCGCAGGGCGTCCATGTGGCCGTCGAGTCCGGGCGCGTGCTGGTGCAGGGCACTGCCGGCGGAGAAACCCTCGAGCTCGGCCCCGGCGACACGGCCCGCGTCGGCAGTTCCGGCGCGCCAGCGCACACACCGCCCCGCCCCGCCGATGCGGTGGCCCAATGGCGCAGCGGCTGGCTGGACTTCGAGCAGACGCCACTGGCCGAGGCGGCGGCACTGCTCAACCGCTACCGGCCCGATGCCCACGTGACGGTGGACCCAGCCGTGGCCGCACTGCCGGTGCTGGCGCGGGTGAACATCGCCCGCAGCGCCCAGTGGCTGCAGGGCCTGCCGGCGGTGCTGCCGGTGCGCGTGGACGCGGCGGCCGGCGGCGGCGTGATGATCCGGCCGCGCTGACGCCTGCGTCGTCGCGCCGCGCTGCGGCATGTGAGGGAATCGCGCCAGCCGTTCGTTGTGCAAGGAGAGCCCCCCGTCCAACCTCCTCTGCACAACCATGAAAACACTTGTTCCTCATGCGCCGATAGCTTGTCGCCGCCTCGCCGTTGCACTGCTGGCGCTGACCATACAAGCGGCCATCGCACAGACCCGCAGCTTCGACCTCCCTGCCCAACCGCTCGATCAAGCGCTGACACAGTTCGCCCGACAGGCGGGACTGCAGTTGGCTGCAGCGCCGGACCTACTGCGTGGACTGCGCGGCCAGCCGGTGAGCGGCTCGCAGGACGTCAAGGCCGCGTTGGCGGAACTGCTGCGTGGCAGCGGTTTGCAGGGGCGCATCAACGACGGGTTGCTCACCATCGAGCGCGTCTCACCGCGCGCCGATGCCGAGACCGTCTTGCCGATCGTGCGTGTCAAAGCAAGCGCCGCTCACGAGACCGCCGTCGGGCCAGTGGCCGGCTACGCCGCCAAGCGCAGCGCAACCGCAACAAAGACCGATACGCCCATCACCGAAGTGCCACAGTCCGTTTCCGTCGTCGGCCGAGAGGAAATCGAAACCAAGGGCATGAGGGAGGTCCTCGATACGCTCAACTACACGCCGGGAGTCTTCACCCGGATCTATGGACGTGATGACCGTGGCTACGAATTCCTGACCCTGAGAGGCTTCGACAGTTCGACTCACAACTACCTCGACGGGTTGGCCCAGTTGGGTTTTCTCGACATCGGCCCCATGACTGAGGTCTACGGCATGGAACGCATCGAAGTATTGCGGGGGCCGTCATCGGCCACCTTTGGGCAGGGTGATGTCGGCGGTATCGTCAACCGCGTCAGCAAGCAGCCATCGCTGGACGAGCCAGTCCGGGAGGCTCGGGTTCAGCTTGGCAGCTTCAAGCACCGGCAATTGGCCTTTGACTACGGGGACCGGATTGGGAAAAGCGTCGCGTTCCGCTTGGTTGGACTGGCGCGGAGCAACGACGATCAAGCGAAGTATCCAAGGGGCGAAAGGGCGCAGACCAAACGCCAGTACTTTGCCCCTTCGCTGTTGTGGCAGCCGACGGCCGGAACCTCACTGACCCTGCTCGCCTCGGTGCTTCGGTACGATGCCGGTGACGATGTCGGCTTCGTCACTGACGCGAATGGGCAACCGACCAATGTTCGAGAGGGTGATCCACGCTACAGCCGCATCGTCCACAAAGCGTCGACGCTGGGGTACGAGTTCCGCCACGAGTTCGATGACAACTGGGGCTTCCGGCAGAAATTCCGCTATGCGGACCGCGAAACGGATAAGCACCACATCTGGTCGTCGCTGCAGGCCGACGGACGCACGCTCACCCGGACTGCGGCACACCACTTTGGCGACCTCAAGCAGGCTTCGCTTGACAGCTTCCTTGAGGGCAGGCACCAGACCGGCGGCATCGCGCACAGGCTGATTGCCGGCGTGGACTGGACCCGTGTGCGCGCCAAAGAGCTGAATCTGACGGGAAGCGCTCCCGATCTGGATCTCCTGAATCCGGTCTACCTGCCAATTGCCGCGCCAACTACCTCGGGCGACGTCTTTGGTCCCAACAAGCTCAGCAGCGTGGGCTTGTACGTGCAGGATCAGGCCAAGTTCTCGGACCGTTGGCTGCTCACACTGTCAGGCAGGCACGACACGGCGAAAGGAGAGGACAGTTCGTCCTCTCGCGGCGGAAGGCAAAGCGGTACACACAAAGCCTGGACCGGCCGTGCAGCCTTGACGTGGCTTGCCCCGGGCGGCTGGGCGCCCTATGTCAGCTACGGCACCTCGTTCCAGCCGGCGTTCGGGGCATTTGATACGCTGGATGCGAAGCCCACCGAAGGCAAGCAGTGGGAAGCGGGTGTCAAGTACCAGCCAAGTAGCGGCGACCTGTTGTTGACTGCGGCCGTATTCAATCTTGAAAAAACGAACATCTCGGTGACCCACCCTCTCAGTGGGATGAGCGAGCAAGTCGGTGCCGTGCGCTCACGCGGCCTTGAACTGGAAGCCAAGGGCAAGCTGATGCCCGGCCTCTTTGCTACAGCCTCCTACACTTTCAACGACATCAAAGGCCGCAAAGGCGACACTTGGTACGTCGAGGAAGGAAAGTCGCCCATTCAGGCTCCCAAGCAAGCGGCCTCCCTGTGGCTCGACTGCACGATCCGCGACAGCGGTCTGCGCGGTCTGAACATCGGCGCCGGCGCACGCCACGTCGGCAAACGCTGGGACGATGCCGCCAACACCAAGTCGCAGCCGGGCTTCACCCTGTTTGATGCAAACCTGCGTTACGACCTGGACAGCCAGTGGCGCATTGCGCTGAACGCAACCAATCTCTTCAACAAACAGTACTACACGAGCAATGCCTTCGACGGCTGGTATCGCGGGGAGGAGCGCACGGTAACGGTGGAGGCGACGTACCGGTGGTGACTCGGGTCGGGTTGTGGCCGCCCGCTGATCAAGGGGGTACGCATACCAGCCACTCACTGGCGGGTCAGGCCGACGCGGAAACCCAAAACACGAACGCTTCTCATCCGCATGTAAACTAGCAGGTCAATATTCCCTCGCCCTGCCCCGATGAGCGCCTTCAACGAAGAACAAGTCCTCAGCGTCCACCACTGGACAGACAGGCTGTTCAGTTTCACCACCACGCGCGACCCGGCGTTTCGGTTCCAGAACGGTCACTTCACGATGATCGGCCTGAAGGTGGAGGGCCGGCCGCTGCTGCGGGCCTACAGCGTGGCCAGCGCCAACTACGAAGAGAGCCTGGAGTTCTTCAGCATCAAGGTGCCTGACGGGCCCCTGACCTCGCGCCTGCAGCACCTGCGCGAGGGCGACACCATCCTGGTCGGCCGCAAGCCTACCGGCACGCTGCTCACCGACTACCTGCGGCCCGGCAAGCGCCTGTACCTGCTGGGCACGGGCACCGGCCTGGCCCCGTTTCTCAGCCTGATCCGCGACCCACACACCTACGAGCGCTTCGAGCAGGTGGTGCTGGTGCACGGCTGCCGCCATGTCGCCGAACTGGCCTACCAGGACCTGATCGAGCGCGAACTGCCGGCGCACGAGTTTCTGGGCGACGTGGTGCGCGAGCAGTTGCGCTACTACCCCACCGTCACGCGCGAGCCCTACCGCCACCAGGGCCGCATCACCACGCTGCTGGCGCAGGGCGCCATCGAGGCCGAGTTCGGCCTGCCGCCGCTGAACCCGGCCAGCGACCGCGTGATGATCTGCGGCAGCCCGGCGATGCTGCGTGACCTCAAGCAATGGCTCGAAGGGCGCGGGTTCCACGAGGGCACAACGCAACATGCGGGTGACTTCGTGGTCGAGCGCGCTTTCGCCGAGCAGTGAGCCACAGCGCTCGGCCACACGACCGAATCGCACATCATGCCGCCGGCCGCAACACCCAGCGCGACCATCGACCCGGCTAACTGCGCAGTGCCGGTTGAGACACCCGTGGCGGGCAGCGGGGGCGGCCATGGCAGCAGCAGCCTCACCGCACATTTCCCCGCCGTGTACCGCGATCTCGTTCGTTTCATTGCCCGCCGCACCGGCAACGACGACGATGCGCGCGACCTCGCCCACGACACCTGGCTGCGCCTGGCCGAACACGAACGCAGCCGGGGCCATAGCGGACCGGCCATCGCGCGGGACACCGCGCCCACCAACACCCGCGCCTACCTCTTCACGGTAGCGCACCACCTGGCCATCGACCACCTGCGCCGCCGCCGGCTCGGCGAGGGCACGGCCTGCGCGGTGGCACACACCGAACCCGACGTGGCCGACGCCGTGATGTACCGGCAAGCCGTGCAGGCCGTCGAAACCGCCTTGCAGTCGTTGCCCGACCGCGCCCGCGACGTGTTTCTGCAGCACCGATTGCTCGGCGTCGCCCAGGCCGAACTGGCCGAGCGGTATGGTTTGTCGCGCAACATGATCGAGCGTGATGTGATGCTGGCCATGGACCACGTCCAGGCCGCCATCGAACAGTGGCATGGCGGCGACGCGCCGCATCCGAACGAGAAGCGCCGGGGCCGGCGCCGCTCGCTGGCCGCGTTGCTGGGGCTGGCCGGGCTGTTCACCACCGGCGGCGCGGCCTGGCAGGCCTGGCAGGCCTGGCAGGCCTGGCGCAGCTTGGTACCGCAATGGCAGATGGCGCTGGCCAGCCGGCGCGGGCAGTTGCTGCGGCAGCCGCTGCCCGACGGCTCGGAGTTGGTGCTGGACGCCCTGAGCCAGGCCGATGTGAGCTTCTTCGCGGCACACCGCCATGTGCAACTCCGCGTTGGTGCCGCCTTCTTCAGCGTGGCGCACGACGTGTCTCGCCCCTTCGTCGTCGATGCCGGTGCCGCGCGCATCACCGTGCTTGGCACGCGCTTCGCCGTGGAGTTGGATGGCAGCACTACCGAGGTCCAGGTTGAAAGCGGCCGAGTTCAGGTGCAGGCGGTAGATGCCGACGGACAGCCCGGCGCGCCGCTGCTGCTGCAGTTCGGGCAGGCTCTACGCGTGCGAGCAGCTTCCGACAGTGGTGCCGCAGCCCCCGACCAGATCAAGCGCCTGACGCAGGCCACCTCAGCCCACGCCACTTGGCGCACCGGCGTGCTCGTGTTCGAAGCGACGCCGCTGCGCGACGCGCTGCAGCGCCTGGACCGCTACGGCGGCGCGCCGGTGACGGTGGACGCTCGCGTGGCCGCGCTGCCTGTCAGCGGGCAGGTCCGCATCGCGCAGGCGCAGGACTGGCTGCTGGCCCTGCCCGCTGTGCTGCCGGTGCGTGTCGAGCGCTCTGCACAGGGCACAGGTGCCGCCGGTTGGCACATCGGGCCGACGTAACGACAGGACAGCGGCCCCACCGTCGCGCCGGGCATTCAGGAACCTTCGGGCTGCTTCGTCTTGTAAGGGTCGGCGAGATACCGCCGCCTCCCCTTCACGAACCCGAAAGCCACGCGATGACCTTCCCGAAACCGAACCGGCACCGACCCACCTGCGGCCAGCCCCTTGCTCGCCTGCGCCCCACGGTGGCGGCCACGCTCACCGCCCTGGCCGCACTGAGCACGGCCGCGCTGGTGGTCGCGCCCCTGCAGGTGGCCGCGCAACCCACCACCAGGGCAGCAACTGCCACGGCCACGCTCAACATCCCCGCCCAAGCGCTGCCGCAGGCGCTGGCCGAGTTCGCCCGCCAGTCCGGCCTGCAACTGGTGTACGCGCCGGACCTGGTTCAAGGCAAGCAGAGCGCCAGCGTGGTCGGCGGCAAGGACGCACGCACGGCCCTGGCCGACCTGTTGCTCGGCACCGGGCTACAGGCGCGGCAGCTTGGCACCACCTGGGCCATCGAGCGGGCGCCTACAACACATGGCGCGGGCGACACCGTGCTGCCGGTGGTGCGCGTGAGCGCAAGCCAGGAGCGCGAGACGGCCACCGGGACCGTGGCGGGCTATGTCGCCAGGAGCAGCAGCACCGGAAGCAAGATCGACACGCCGACGAGGGAGATTCCGCAGTCGATGTCGGTGGTGACCCGCGACTCGCTCAATGCGCGCGGTATCTCAAGCTTGGCCGATGCGCTGGAGTACGTTCCTGGGTTCACTGGGTTGAGCTATGGTCACGATGATCGCTACGACTGGTCAAGTGCACGCGGTATCGGCGAAACCTACAGCACCAACTTCCGTGACGGACTGAAGGAGGCCGGCTCGGTCTACGCGGTGCCGAGGCTGAACACGTACGGCGTCGAACGCGTGGAATACCTGCGCGGGCCAGCCTCGCTCTTGTTTGGCAGTGCCATCCCGGGCGGCGCGGTCAACTCCATCACCAAGCGGCCGACCAAGGACACGCAGGGTGAGTTGCGGTTGCGGGGTGGCGATGCCCATCGACTGGGTTTCGGAGGCGATGTCTCCGGCCCTTTGAACGAAGACGGAGGCGTTCTGTACCGCCTTGTGGTTCAGCAGGAGCGGTTTGATCTTCCGACGCCGGGAGCCAAGAAGGAAGAACGCTACTTCGCACCTGCGCTGACGTTCCGCCTGAGTGGCGACACCGAGTTGACGCTGCTTGCCAATGTCGCGCAGGACCGGATCGATGGCGATGCCTACCCGTATTCCTACTACGAACCCCTTGCGCCGGAGTACATCCGGGTTGAGGAGAAGGGGTGGGATCGCTTCAACCGGGATCAGGCGTCTGCCGGCTACCTGTTCGACCACCAATTCAGCAACGGCTTGTCGTTCCACAGCCGCGGCCGCTACAGCAGGATCAAGCTCGACTACAGGGTCAACTTTGCTGACAGCTTTGTGAGCGATACCGTCGTCAATCGCTATGCGCAGCACATCAAGGACGATGCCAAGGTCTGGCAGACCGACAACTACGTTGAGGCCAGATGGACGCTCAATGGCTGGGTCAACACGACCCTCGCCGGCGTGGATATCAGCAGGGTCCGCGGTGCAGAGTATCGAGGCGGCGACATCACCTCGCCGTACGACATGGCAGCAGGCCAAGGGATTGGAGCCTTCGTCGCGCCAGCGCTTGCGCCTGCGTATATCGCCACCAATCGCCAGGTCGGCGTGTACGCTCAGAACCAGACGAAGATCGATGACCGTTTCGTGGTTGTGCTGGGTGGTAGAAGGGATCGGCATCATGTGGATGTCCGAACTTCGGGAACGATCACCACCGAGCGCAGCGATGCCTTCACGGGGCGCATCGGTGGGGTGTGGTTGGCGCCTGCGGGCTGGTCGCCCTACGTGAGCTACGCCACATCGTTCCAGCCGCAGGCCGGCGTCGACTTCAATGGCGAGCGCTTCGAGCCCACCACCGGGCGGCAGTACGAGGTTGGCGTTCGCTACGAGCCTCCTGGCGCGAATGTCCTGTTCTCGGCCGCGCTATTCGACATCCTTCAGCAGAACGTGCTGGTCACCGACCCGCTGAACACCAACTTCAGCGTTCAGCGCGGCCAGGTGGGCTCGCGCGGCCTGGAACTGGAAGTGAACGCGAGTCTGACGAAGGGGCTTGATCTGACCGCGAGCTACAGCTACACCGACGCCAAAGTCACCAAGGACACGGACCCAGACCTGGTGGGGCGCAAGAACGGATCAGTTCCAGCGCACAAGGCGGCGGCCTGGCTGAGCTACAGCGTGCCCAACGACCTTCTTCGAGGCATGAAGGTGGGCGTCGGCGCACGCTACAGCAGCAAGGTTCCGGACTTCGACAATACGCGGTGGGTGCCCGGCGTGACTCTCTTCGATGCGCGCCTGGGCTATCAACTCGACCAGCACTGGGAGCTTGCGGTCAACGCGCGCAACCTCTTCGACCGAAAGTTCCTTGTCAATTGCAGCTACGGCAGTTGCTACCCGGGTGACCGGCGCGAGCTTGTTGCGACGGCGGCCTACCGCTGGTAGCTGCGCGCTCACCGCCCCTTCGCCTTCCCCGCCCCGCACTTCGGGCACAGCCCGTACAGCGCCAGTCGGTGGTCGGTCAGCACATAGCCGTGCTGGTTGGCCACGGCCTGCTGGCGGGCCTCGATGGTGGTGTCGGTGA
>CAYREA010000052.1:0-26481 GCA_964423075.1 uncultured Rubrivivax sp.
AACCTGGTGACGCGCGCCGTGGGCGTGGAAGACAGCGTGCTGCTCGAGACGCACCAGCACGACGTGCAGGCTGGCGACGTCTACCTGATGTGCTCCGACGGACTGTCGGACATGCTCGACGACCCCGGCATCTCGCAGGTGTTGCAGGCGCACGACTCGCTGGAGACCGGTACTCGTGCCCTCATCGATGCAGCCAACGATGCGGGTGGAAAGGATAATATCTCCGTCATCCTGGTGCGCGCCTCCGGCGGCGCGAGCGCGCCGGTGCGGTCGTGGTGGCCGTTCAGGCGCTAGGGCGGCATTTGCCGCCGCACGCAAAACAGCGGCGCCACAAGGCGCCAAGCCCGCTGCGGCCGGCAGCGGATTGAATCGAGGGCAGGCATGGGCAAGCTGGTGGTTTCGCTCGACGGTGTGGTCATCAAGGAAGTCCAGATCACAAAGGACAAGACCACACTCGGCCGCCGTCCCTACAACGACATCGTCATCGACAACCTTGCCGTCAGCGGCGAGCACGCGGTGCTGCAGATGGTGGGTGCCGACGTCTTCATCGAAGACCTCAACAGCACCAACGGGACCTACATCAACGGCAAGGCGATCAAGAAGCAGCTGCTCACGCACAACGACACCGTCGAGATCGGCAAGTACAAGATCAAGTTCCTGGTCGACGATTCCGGCGAGTACGAGAAGACCATGATCATGCGGCCGGCGTCGCCGCCGCCGCTGGGCGCGGGCAGCCCGACGCAATCAGCGCACCCGGCCTACGCGGGTGGGGCGCCTTCCGGCTTCGGCGGTCTGGGTGCTGCGCCGGTGCAGGCGCCGGTGGCACAGCCGGCGTCGATCAAGGTGCTCAACGGCGCGGCCGCCGGCCGCGAGGTCACGCTGACCAAGGTGGTGACCACCGTCGGCAAGCCCGGCGTGCAGGTGGCCTCCATCACCAAGCGCCCCAACGGCTACGCCTTCGCCCACGTCGAAGGCACCACGCGGCCCAGCATCAACGGCGTGCCGCTGGTCGGCGACTCGGTGCCGCTGCGCAACGGCGACGTGATCGAGCTCGCCGGCACGCAGATGCAGTTCATCTCCCGCTGAGCAGGGTACCCGCGGCGTCGCCGCGGGGTGTGACGGGGTTCACGCATCGACGTGGGGTTCCCCCCACCGGCTGATCAAATGCGGCAGCCTGCCTTGCGTGGCCGCCCCCGCGCGGTCAGCATGCAAGTCTTGCCCGCCACCGGCGGCCCCGACTTCGCCTTCCATGCAGATCCGCGTCCTCGGTTGTTCGGGTTCCATTGCCGCCGGCAGCCGGACCACGTCCTTCCTGCTCGACGATGACGTGCTCATCGACGCCGGCACCGGCGTCGGTGATCTCACGCTCGACGAGCTGTCCCGCATCGACCACATCCTGGTCACGCATTCGCACCTCGACCATGTGCTGGCCATCGGCCTGCTGGCCGACAGCGTCACGCGCCGCCGCCGCGCCGCGGGCCGGCCGCCGGTGCGCGTGCATGCGCTGGCTGCCACCATCGCTGCGCTGCGCCTGCACGTCTTCAACGGCGTCATCTGGCCCGACTTCACGCGCCTGCCGGACCTGGCCAACCCCGTGCTCGCCTTCGAGACGGTGGAGGTCGGCCAGGTGGTGCAGGCCAGCCAGCGCCGCATCGAGGTGCTGCCGGCCCAGCACACGGTGCCGGCCGTTGGCTACGCCGTGCACGGCAGCCGCGGTGCCTGGGTCTTCACCGGGGACACCGGCCCCAACCGGGCCCTGTGGCAAAGGCTGCAGACGCTGCCCGTTGCCGCGCTGGTCATCGAAACCGCCTTCCGCGACGACGAGCATGCACTCGCTTCGCTCAGCCAGCACCTGTGCCCGGCGCAGCTGAAGATCGAGCTCGAAGGCCTGGCAGCGCCGGCCGACGTCTACATCACGCACATCAAGCCCGGCGAAGTGGACGCCGTGATGTCCGAGATCGGCGCCCAGGCCAGCCGCCACCGCATCCGCGCCCTGGCCACCGGCCAGGTGATGACGCTGGCCGACTGAAGCCGGCGGGGTGACGATTTACGTCACCTTGTGCACGCCGGCGCCGAAAGCTGGCAGCCAAAGTGACCGGCCTCGTCAGGTGTTGCCAAGTAAGTCACATGGGAACTCGCAGAAAAGGCTGGCACATACCCTGCATTCATGGGGGCTGTCTCTCACCTCTTCCACCCGCTACCCGCCCTAGGAGCTCCCGTATGAAGCGTGTCCAACAAGGTTTCACCCTGATCGAACTGATGATCGTCGTTGCGATCATCGGCATCCTGGCGGCGGTTGCGCTGCCGGCTTACCAGGACTACACGAAGAAGGCCCGCGTGGCTGAAGTCGTGCTGGCTGCCTCGACCTGCCGTACCACGATCACGGAAGTGATCCAGACCAACTCCAGCGATGCCTTGCCGGCCGCCAACACCTGGGGTTGCGAGAACAACATTGACAACGACGTGAACAGCCCGGCTTCGAAGTACGTGTTGTCCACCAAGACCAGCGACGCCGGCGCCGTCACCATCACGACCACCACGGGCACGTTTGGTGACGTGGATCTCGACAACGCCACCATCGTCCTGACGCCCTACAAGGCCGTCCCTGCCACGGATGGCGAGCCGTTCACCAACGCCGACGCCGGCATCAAGACCGTGTTCAAGTGGGTCTGCGGCCCCGCTGGTGCCAAGCCGGTTCCGGCGAAGTTCCTGCCCGGTTCGTGCCGCGGCTGATAGGCCCAGGCTCCACAGCCCAGACAACGGTCCCTGCGGGGGCCGTTTTTTTTCGTCTTCGCGCGTACGCGCGACCAAGCCTATCGAACCTGCGCGATGAACTCGACGGTCCTGTTGTTTGCCGCGTTGCTGGCGGTGTTCTCATGGCTGGCGCCGAACCACTATCCGCCATGGGCTTCCTTTCATGGGGAACTGGCCATGGCCGTGGCCTGTGGTCTTGCGTTGCTGACGGCCTTGCGCCGTTCCGCGCCAGCGGTGCCGCTGAGCCCGCTGACAGCCGCAGCACTGGCGCTGGCGACGTTGCCCCTGATTCACTTGGCCTGCGGCCTCGTGAGCTATGCGGGTGACGCCTGGCTCGGAACGCTCTACCTGCTTGGGTTCGGACTGTCCGTCTGGCTTGGCCAGCGCTTGGTCGCGAGCTTCGGCGCGAGCCAAGTACTTCTGGCGTTCTCGGGCCTGCTGGTCACGGCTGCCTTGGCGAGCATGGGACTCGGGCTCTTGCAGTGGCTGCGGCTCCAGGGGCTTGGCATCATGTCGGTCGACATGCCGCCCGACGGCAGGCCGTTTGCCAATCTGGGCCAACCCAACCACTTGGCCACGCTGCTGTACCTTGGGCTCGTCGGCATCATCGTCTTCTACGAGAACCGGCGCATCGGGCGGCCCGTTGCTGCACTTGCAGCCGCATTCTTCACGTTTGGGCTTGCGATGACGACCTCGCGCACCGCCTGGCTGGCCATGGCGCTGCTCGTCGTGGTTCTGCTGCCGCTGCGCTCCCGCGCAACGATGCGGACAAGCACAGCGGACATCGTGGCCTTGGGGGCCATCTTCGTCGCCTGGCTGCTGCTCTGGCCTGTCATCAATGAGGCTCTGCTGCTGTCTGGCGGCCGCACGTTCGCAACGCAGGCCGCTGCGGGGCCGCGCGCCATCCTCTGGTCGACAGCAGTGGAAGCCATCTCGCGTCACCCTTGGTTCGGCAACGGTTGGGACCAGGGCACCGTCGCCCAGTCCGAGGTCATCCTGGATCGCCCGTCCTGGGGCCGAATCATGGGCAGTTCTCACAACCTGGTACTGGATCTGCTGCTCTGGGTTGGCATCCCCCTGGGGGCAACGATCGTCGGCGGCTTGCTGCTTTGGGGCTGGCGCCATTTGCGCCTGGCACGCGACGCCAGTTCAGTATGTGCGGCAGTCATGCTGGCGGGCGTTTTCGCGCACGCGATGGTCGAGTTGCCCCTTAGCTACGCCTACTTCTTGTTGCCGACCGGGTTGCTGGCCGGCCTGTTGGATGCCCAGCATCCGCCCGGATGGCAGCGACAGGCGCGCAGGTCGTGGATGCTGGCACCGGCCGTGGCGGCGCTGGCGCTGATGGGAAGCGTCGCCTATGAGTACATGCGGATCGAAGACAATGTTCGCACCCTGCGCATGGAGGTGGCGCGCATCGGCACCGGCCGTATCGTCAGTGAAGCACCTCAATTGTGGCTACTGACGCAATGGGGAGACTACTTGCGCTTCGCACGTATCGAACCGCGGGCCGGGATGGACAGCGCCGAAATCGAGCACATGGCCTTGGTGACGCGACGTTTTCCCTACTTGCGGGCGCAGTTCGACCACGCCTTGATTCTTGGGCTCAACGGGCGGTCTGACGAAGCGGCACTGATGCTGCGCCGCCTATGCAACCTGCACTGGCCCTGGGAGTGCAAAAGGAAGCTGTCGGAGTGGCGAGCGCTGGCGCAGCAGCGTTACCCGCAACTGCAGGCCGTCACACTGCCCGAGGTTCGCTGAATCGTCGCCGGTGCCGCGTGCCGGGCGGACGCGTTGGTAGCATCGCGCTCCTCCTGTCGCTCCGTCGGCCCTTCCCTTGACAATCACTGCCCCAGCCGCACGAGCGCCGCTGGCGATGGCCCTGGGCGCTGCCGCCGCCGCGCTGCCCTCGCTGCTGGCCTTCAGCACCAGCCCGTCGCCCACCTTCCTGAACCAGGCGCTGGCCTTCGCGCTCTGGCCGGCGCTGCTGCTGGCGGCCGACCCCGAACTGCGTCTGCGCGCGTCGGCGGCGCTGCTGGCCGCCCTGGCGCTGCTGATGCTCGCGGCCGCCGGCTCGTCGGCCCTGGGCGCGCTGCCGGCGGCGCTCGGGCTGTCGGCGGTGGCCACGCTGGCCGCCACCCTGTTGATGACCCTGGGCGGGGCCGGCATGCGCGCCCGCCCCGACGCCGAGGCCCTCTTCATCGCCTTCTGCTGGGCCTGGGTCGCCACCGGCGCGCTCAACATCGTCATCGCCTTGCTGCAGGTCTTCGCGCCGGGCCTGGGCGACGGCAACTGGCTGGCGGCCTCGGCCTACCCCGGCCGGGCCGTGGGCAACCTGCGCCAGCCCAACCACCTGAGCAGCCTGCTGCTGTGGCATTGCATCGCGGTGGTGGCGCTGTTCGAGCTGGGCCAGCTGCGTCGCTGGCTGGCCGTCTTGCTGCTGGCCGCGGGTGTGTTCGCGGTGGTGCTCACGGCCTCGCGCACCGGGCTCGTGAGCGTGGCGCTGCTGGCGGTGTGGGGCCTGCTCGACCGCCGACTGTCCAAGCCCGCGCGCCGCCTGTTGTGGGCCGCGCCGGTGATCTACGCCGTGGCCTGGGAGGTGATGGCGCAGTGGGCCACCTTGTCGCAGCAGGCCTTCGGCGGCAGCGAGCGCCTGGCCGAGACCGACATCTCCAGCTCGCGTTTCGCGATCTGGCGCGACACGCTGGAGCTGATCCGCCAGCAACCGTGGACCGGTGTCGGCTGGGGCGAGTTCAACATGGCCTGGACGCTGACACCTTTCCCTAACCGTCCCACCGCCTTCTTCGACCACACGCACAACCTGCCGCTGCAACTGGCGGTGGAACTGGGCCTGCCGCTGGCCGCCCTGGTGCTGGGCCTGCTGCTGTGGGGGCTGTGGCAGGCTGCGAGCCGCGCCTGGCGCAGCGAAGGGCCGTTGGGCACCGCGCAGCGCAGCGCCGTGCTGATGGTGGTGATGATCGGCCTGCACAGCCTGCTGGAGTACCCGCTGTGGTACGCCTACTTCCTGCTGCCCGCGGCCTGGGTCTTCGGTTTTGCGCTGCAGGGCGATACGCCAGCCGCACCGGTGGCGGTGCGCGCTGCGCCGAAGATCAATGTGCTGGTGGTGGGCGCGCTGGTGGTCATCGGCGGCGCGGCGATGTCGGTGTTCGACTACTGGCGCGTGAGCCTCATCTTCGAGCCCGGCGACAGCGCCACCTCGCTGCAGCGCCGCATCACCACCGGCCAGCGCAGCGTCTTCTTCGCCCACCATGCCGACTACGCCGCGCTCACCTCGGACATGCCGCAGCCCGACCCCGCACGTGCCTACGACCGCGCGCCGCACTACCTGCTGGACACGCGCCTGATGATGACCTGGGCCCGCGCGCTGGCCGCCCAGGGCCGCATCGACGAGGCGCGCCACCTGGCCGCACGCCTGCGCGAATTCCACAAGCCCGACGCCGCAGACTTCTTCAAGGACTGCCCCGCGGCCGCGCTGCCGGCGGCGCCAGGCCTGCCTTTCCAGTGCGAACTGCCGCAGCGCGCCGTGCCCTGGCGCTCGTTCCTCGCCGACTGAAGCTCAGCCTGCTTTCCATTCGCCCGACTTGCCGCCGCGCTTTTCCAGCACGCGGATGTCGGTCATCACCATGCCGCGGTCGGCGGCCTTGCACATGTCGTAGACCGTCAGCAGGCCCACCTGCACGGCGGTGAGCGCTTCCATCTCGACGCCGGTGCGGCCCAGCGTTTCCACCTGTGCGGTGATGTGCACGGCACTGGCCGCGCGGTCGAGTTCGAAGTCCACCACCACTCGCGTGATGGGCAGCGGGTGGCACAGCGGCACCAGATCGGCCGTGCGCTTGGCACCCTGGATGGCCGCGATGCGCGCGATGCCGATCACGTCGCCCTTCTTCGCCTGGCCCGAGGCAATGAGCTCGAAGGTGGCCGCCTGCATGCGGATGCTGCCGGCCGCGCGCGCCACGCGGTGCGTCACGTCCTTGCCCGCCACGTCCACCATATGGGCCTGGCCCTGGGCGTCGAAGTGCGTCAGCGGCGATGGGTTCATGGGTGGCTTCACGTTGGGAAACAAGGCAGTGTCATGATAGTGACCGGGGAACGATGTGCGCCCCGGCCGCTCGAACCCGCTCCGCTGCACCAGGCTCCGCCCTCGATGATCCATGCCCCCGCCCCCTGGCGCCGCCCCCTGGCGCTGCTGCTGGCCCTGCTGACGGCCACCGCGCCGGCCGCCGCGCAGGTGCGGCTGCCCTCGCTGGGCGAGTCGGCCTCGCAAGACCTGGCCATCGGCACCGAAAGGCGCCTGGGCGACCAGATCATGCGCGAGGCCCGACGCGACCCCGCCTACCTCGACGACCCGGTGCTGCTGGAATACCTGCAGTCGATCTGGCAGCCGCTGGTGGCCGCCGCGCGCCAGGTGGGCAACATCGACGCCGACACCGAGCACGCCTTCGCCTGGGAAGCCTTCCTGGTGCGCGACCGCAGCGTCAACGCCTTCGCGCTGCCGGGCGGCTTCGTCGGCGCCCACCTGGGGCTGATCGCCATCACCACCACGCGCGACCAGCTGGCTTCGGTGATGGCGCACGAACTCTCGCACGTCTCGCAGCGCCACATCGCGCGCAGCATCGCGCCGCAGCAGCAGGCTTCGCTGGTGGCCATCGCGTCGCTGATCCTGGGCGTGCTCGCGGCTTCGCGCGCCGGCAGCAGCGGCATCGACATGGCCAATGCCGCGATCATGGGCGGCCAGGGCGCGGCCATCCAGCAGCAGCTGAACTTCTCGCGCGACATGGAGCGCGAGGCCGACCGGGTCGGTTATGGCCTGCTGTCGGCCGCCGGCTTCTCGCCCGCCGGCATGGCCGCCATGTTCGACCGCATGGACATGGCCACGCGCCTGAACGACAACGGCGGCTTCCCCTACCTGCGCACCCACCCGCTGACGGTGGACCGCATCAGCGAGGCGCGCAACCGCACGCTGCTGGCCGACGTGAAGCCTTCGGTGCCGACGGTGCTGCATTCGATCATGCAGATGCGTTCGCGCGTGCTGATGGACGACAGCATTCAGGCGCTGCAGCGCCTCTCGGGCGCCACCTCGTCGCCGGCCGTGATCGACCGCGTGGCCGCGCTCTACGGCGGGGCGCTGGCCGCCTCGATGCTGAAGGACCACGCGCGCGCCGAACGCCAGGCGGCGCTGGCGCTGCAGACCGCCGCCACCGCATCGCCGCGTGATCCGCAGGCCGAACGTGTGCTGCGCCTGCTGCAGGCCCAGGTGCTGCTGAGCGCGGGTGACGCCGAAGGCTCGCTGCAGGCGCTGGCCATGCTCACCGACAGCGGCGCCCAGCGCCCCGTGATGCTGCTGCGTGCGCAGGCCGCCCTGGCCCAGCGCCGCAGCGCGCCGCAGGCCGACGCGGCGCCGCTGCGCAGCAGTACGGAATCGCTGCAGGTGTGGGTGGCCGAGCAGCCGCAGGACGCCATCGCCTGGGAGACGCTCGCCGCCACCAACGACGCCCTGGGTTTCAGGCTGCGTTCGATGCGCGCCGGCGCCGAGGCGCGCGCCGCCCTGGGTGATCTCACCGGTGCCATCGACCGCCTGCGCGCGGCGCAGAACTTCTCGCGCGCGGCGGCCGGCCAGGACTTCATCGAAGCCTCGGTCATCGACGCGCGTCTGCGCCAGATCAGCAACCAGCGTCGCCAGCTGGCCGCCGAACTGCGCGGCGACCGCCCCGACAGCCGCAAGCGCGAACCGGGCGACGAAGCGCGCCCATAGCCGCCCGCCCTGCCTGCGCGCCAGAATGGCCGCGTGGGAGGACACATGCGTCTATCGATGTTCTGCGCGGCAACGGCCGCGCTTCTGTTGTCAGCCGTCACGGCCGGCCATGCCGCCCGCGTGGCCGGCGTCTCGCCGCAGGGCGAGGTGGCCGAGGTGCGCCAGATCGTCGTGCGCTTCGACGCCGCCGTGGTGCCTGCGGGCGACCCGCGGCTGCCGGCGCCCTTCGATCTGCGCTGCAGCGGCGGCACGCCCGAAGGCAGCGGGCGCTGGCTCAACGAGAAGGCCTGGGCCTACGACCTGCGCAGCACGCTGGCGGCCGGCACCACCTGCACGCTCAAGCCGGCCGCGGGCTTCCAGCCGCTGGGTGGTGAATTGCAGGGCACGCGGGAGTTCAGCTTCAGCACCGGTGCGCCCATCGTGGCGTCGATGCAGCCCTACCAGGGCTCGAACATCGAGGAAGACCAGCACTTCCTGCTGCGCCTGAACGGCAAGGTCGAGCCGGCCAGCGTCGCGGCCTCGGTGTGGTGCGAGGTGGAAGGCCTGCTCGACCGCATCCCGGTGAAGATCATCGAAGGCGCGCCGCGCGAGGCCCTGCTCAAGGCGCGCCGCGGCGACGGCAAGCCCGAACACGCGCTGCTGCTGGCCTGCCAGCGCGCCTTCGCGCCCGACACGAAGGTGCGCCTGGTGTGGAACGTCTCGCGCCGCGCGCAGCGTTTCGAATGGAAGGTGCGGCCGCGTTTCCTGGCCGACTTCAGCTGCGAGCGCGAGAACGCGCAGGCACCCTGCCTGCCGCTGCGGCCAATGACGCTGCGCTTCAACGCCCCGGTGCCGCGCGCTGCGGCGCTGGCGGTGCGGCTGGTGCCGGAGAAGGGCGAGGCCATCGCGCCGCAGGCCGAGCGCGAAGAGCGCAGCGAGATGGTCAACCAAGTCGAATTCGTCGCGCCACTGCCCGAGAACGCCAAGCTGAAGATCACTTTGCCGGCGGGCCTGAAGGACGACACAGGTCGCGCGCTGGCCAATGCCGGCAGCTTCCCGCTGGCGGTGGCCACGGGGGGCATGCCGCCTTTGGCCAAGTTCGCTGGCGCGCCTTTTGGCATTGTCGAAGCGGGCGCCGAAGCCATGATGCCGGTGACGCTGCGCCAGGTGCAGGCCGACCTGGCCGGCGCCAGCACTGGTGGCCGGGTGGCCATCAAGCGGCTCGATGCCCAGACGTCGGACGCCGACCTGATGCGCTGGCTCGGCCGCCTGCGCAAGGACCACGACGAGCAGTACGAGACCCGCAAGACCTCCTTGCTGGCCAGCGAAACCGACGCACGCCGCGCCGAACTGCCGCAGCTGAAGGACGTGTTGCCGGGCAAGCCCGTGGCGGCCACCGAAGTCATCGGCATCCCGCTGCCGCAGCGCGGTTACCACCTGATCGAGATCGAGTCGCGCATCCTCGGTGATTCACTGCTCGCCGCGCGCGCGCCGATGTACGCGCGCACCGGCGCGCTCGTCACCAACCTCGGCGTGCACTTCAAGCGCGGGCGTTCATCGAGCCTGGTGTGGGTGACCACGCTGGACCGCGGCCGCCCTGTGCCCGGCGCGCGCGTGGCCGTCAACGACTGCCGCGGCCAGCCGCTGTGGCAGGGCCAGACCGACGCCAGCGGCGTGGCGCGCATCGAACGCGGCTTCGAGAACGCCGAGGAACGCAAGGAATGCCTCAGCCGCGAAGGCCTCTTCGTCAGCGCGCGCAGTGCGAACGCCGACGACCTGGCCTTCGTCTTCAGCGAATGGGCCAAGGGCATCGAGCCCTGGCGCTTCAACATCCCGCTCTCACAGGGGCTCACGCCCGACACCCGGGCCCACACGGTGTTCGACCGCACGCTGCTGCGCGCCGGCGAGACCGTGGCCATGAAGCACTTCGTGCGCGACGAGATCGAGCGCGGCCTGGCCCTGCCGGCGGCCGACCAGCTGCCCACCGAAGTGCTGCTCCTGCACATCGGCAGCGACACCGAATTCAAGCTGCCGCTGAAGTGGCCGCGTGGCGCCCGTTCGGCTGAAAGCCAGTGGGTGATACCGAAGAACGCGCCGCTCGGCCTGTACGACGTGTCGCTGCAGCGCGGCCAGCGCCGCCTGCCCAGCGGCAGCCTGCGCGTGGAGGCCTTCCGCGTGCCGCTGGTCGACGCGCGCCTGTCCGGCCCGGCGGGGGTGCTGGTGGCGCCGGCCGAGGTCGCGTTCGCGGCGCAGCTCAACGCGCTGTCCGGCGGGCCAATGCCGAATGCGCCGCTGAAGCTGTCGGCGCTGCTGCGCCGCGCGCCGCTGAACTTCGCCGGTTACGACGACTACAGCTTCGAGCCAGCGCGGCGCCGCAGCAGCGGCGACGAAGAACCCGAGGAGCCGCAGAAACTGGTGGCCGACAAGCTGGCCGCCAGCACCGACGCACAAGGCGCGGCGCGCCTGGTGGTGAAGGGTCTGCCGCCCGTTACCGTGCCCTCCGACCTGCTGGCCGAGCTCACGTTCAACGATCCCAACGGCGAAGTGCAGACCGTCAGCCAGCGCCTGCGCCTGTGGTCGGCCGGCGTGATCGTCGGACTGCGCGTGCCTGGCTGGACGGCCACGCGCGGTGATGCGGGCATGACAGCGGTGGTGCTGTCGCCCGAAGGCAAGCCGCTGGCCGGGCGCAAGGTCGAGATCGTGGGCCGGCTGCACCAGACGCTGTCCACCCGCAAGCGCATCGTCGGCGGCTTCTACGCCTACGAGAACCAGCATCAGCAGCGCGAGCTGGGCACCCTGTGCAGCGGCAGCACCGACGCGCAGGGTCGCCTGTCGTGCAGCGTCAAGCTCGACGCGGTGGGCGAAGTGGAATTGCTCGCGCGCGCCCAGGACGACGCCGGCCGCGTGGCCGAAGCGGCCAGCAGCGTGTGGGTGTCGGGCCGCGACGAATGGTGGTTCGGCCAGGACAACGACGACCGCATCGACGTGCTGCCCGAGCAGCGCGAGCTGCAGCCCGGCCAGACCGCGCGGCTGCAGGTGCGCATGCCCTTCCGCCAGGCCACGGCGCTGGTGACGGTGGAGCGCGAAGGCGTGATCGACGCGCGCGTGATGCAGCTGTCGGGCAAGGAGCCGGTGATCGAGTTGCCGGTACCCGCCGCTGCCGCAGGCGCCGAACGCAGCTGGGCGCCCAACGTGATGGTCAGCGTGCTGGTGCTGCGCGGCCGCCTCCGTGACGCGCCCTGGTGGAGCCTCTTCACCTGGGGCTGGCGCGAGCCCGGTGAATGGTGGCGCGCCTTCCGCTACGAGGGCAAGGATTACAAGGCGCCGAGCGCGATGGTCGACCTGGCCAAACCCAGCTTCAAGCTCGGTGTGGCGCAGCTCACGGTGGGCCTGGCCGACCACAGATTGGACGTGAAGGTGACACCCGAGAAAGCCCAGTACGGCGTGCGCGAGACGGTGCAGACCACGGTGCAGGTGAGCTTCGGCGGCAAGCCGGCGGCGAATGCCGAGATCGCGTTTGCGGCCGTCGACGAAGGCCTGCTGGCGCTGCAATCGAACCGCAGCTGGGACCTGCTCGGCGGCCTGTTCCAGCCCCGTGGCTGGGGCGTGGAAACCTCCACCGCGCAGGGCGAGATCGTCGGCCGCCGGCACTACGGCCGCAAGGCCCTGCCACCCGGCGGCGGCGGTGGCCGCAACCCCACGCGCGAGCTCTTCGACACGCTGTTGCTGTGGAAGGGCACGGTGCAGCTCGACGCCAACGGTCAGGCGCGCATCGCCGTGCCGCTGAACGATTCGCTCACCAGCTTCCGCCTGGTGGCCATTGCCGACGCGGACGCCGACCGCTACGGCATGGGCAGCGCCAGCGTGCGGGTGTCGCAGGACCTGCAGATGCTGAGCGGTCTGCCGCCGCTGGCGCGCGAGGGTGATCGGTTCGATGCCGCGTTCACGCTGCGCAACACCACCAGCCGCGCCGTCACGCTCAAGGCCACACTGGTGGGCAAGGCCTTCGGCGAGACGCAGCAGCCCATCACCACCGAGCCGCAGACCGTGACGCTGGCGGCGGGAGCCGCGCAGGAACTGCGCTGGCCGGTGACGGTGCCCAGCGGCGTGTCGCGCATCGAGTGGGAAGGCGAGGCGGTGGAGACCGGCGGCGCCGCACCGGTGCGTGACCGGCTCAAGCTTACCCAAGCCGTGCTGCCCGCCGTGCCGCTGCGTGTGTGGCAGGCCTCGCTGATGCAGCTGGACGGAAAAGTGAGCGTGCCGATGGCGACACCGGCCGATGCGCTGCCGGGTGTCGGCAACGTGACGGTGGGGCTGCAGCCGAAGCTCTCGGGCGCCTTGCCGGGCCTCAAGCGCTTCTTCCAGACCTACCCCTATTCCTGCCTGGAGCAGAAGGCCTCGCGCGCGCTCGGCCTGCACGACTCGGCGGCCTGGGCCACGCTGCGTGACGAGCTGCCGGGTTACCTGGACAGCGACGGCCTGGCCTACTACTTCCCGCCTTCGCCCGGCACACCGCCGCGCGGCAGCGACCGGCTCACGGCCTACGTGATCGCCGCCGCGCACGAGGCGGGGGCCGAGCTGCCCGAGGCGCCGCGCGAAGCCATGCTGCGCGGGCTGGCGGCTTTTGTCGAAGGCCGGCTCGAACGCCGTTTCACCACGCCGCGTGCGGACCTGGAGATGCGCAAGCTGGCCGCGCTCGACGCTCTGTCGCGCCACGGCCGCGTGACGCCGCGAATGCTGGGCAGCATCGCTTGGGTGCCGGGCGCCTGGCCCACCTCGACCCTGCTCGACGCTTGGGGCCTGTACCGCCGCAGCGCCGACCTGCCCGAACGCGCGGCGCGCATCGACGAACTGCAGCGCCTGGTGCGCAGCCGCCTCATCGCCGGCGGCACCACGCTGAAGTTCACCACCGAAGCCGACGACGACTGGTGGTGGCTGATGGACGGCCCCGACAGCAACGCCGCGCGCCTGGTGCTGGCCGCCGTGGAAACCCCGGCGTGGAAGGACGAGGTGGCCCTGCTCGTCAGCGGCGCGCTGGCGCGCCAGAAGCGCGGTGCCTGGCTCACCACCACGGCCAACCTGTGGGGCGTGCTGGCACTGGAGAAGTTCAGCGCGAAGTTCGAGTCGGTGGCGGTGGCCGGGCGCAGCAGCCTGCAGATCGGCGGCACCACGCGCACGCAGGACTGGAAGGCCGCGCCCGAAGGCGGCACGCAGAGCCTGCCCTGGCCGGCCGGCGCTTCCACCTTCAGCGCATCGCACGAGGGCGCGGGCAAGCCCTGGCTCACGGTGCAGGCACTGGCGGCGGTGCCGCTGAAGGAGCCGCTGGCCGCGGGTTACCGCATCACGCGCACGCTCGCGGCCGTCGAGCGCAAGACGCCCGAGGCCTGGAGCCGCGGCGACACGGTGCGGGTGCGCATCGAGGTCGAGGCGCTGGGCGACATGGGCTGGGTGGTGGTGAGCGACCCCGTGCCCACCGGCGCCACGCTGCTGGGCAGCGGCCTGGGGCGCGATTCGGCGATTGCCACGCAGGGCGAGAAGCGCGAGGGCCGCAGCTGGCCGGCGTATGAAGAACGTTCCTTCGAGGCCTGGCGCGGTTACTACGAGTGGATGGGCCGCGGCAAACACGTCGTCGAATACACGATGCGCCTGAACGCAGCGGGCCGCTTCAGCCCGCCGCCCACGCGCGTGGAGGCGATGTACGCGCCCGAGACCTTCGGTGAACTGCCGAGTGCGGCGCTGGAGGTGAAGCCTTGAAGAAATGCGCCGCGGCCGCGCTGCTGTTGTGCGTAACGGCCGCATCGGCCGTGCCCAGCTTCGAGGCCGTGCGCGCCGCGCACGCGCCGTCCGACCTGCCGCTGCTGGCGCGCGACGGCACGCCGCTGTCCACCGTGCGCATCGACGCGAAGGTGCGTCGCGGCCCCTGGCTCACGCTTGCCGACATCTCGCCGGCCTTGCGCCAGGCGATCGTCTACAGCGAAGACCGGCGCTTCTGGGAGCACGGTGGTGTCGACTGGCGCGCCATCGCTGCCAGCGCCTGGGGCAATGCCTGGAACCAGCGCACGCGCGGTGCCAGCACGCTCACCATGCAGCTGGCCGGCCTCACCGACGATGAACTGGCACGCCCGGCCGGCGGTCGCAGCGTGGTGCAGAAGGTGACGCAGATACGCCGCGCGCGCGAGTTCGAGGCCGCCTGGAGCAAGGCGCAGATCCTCGAGGCCTATCTGAACCGCGTGCCCTTGCGCGGCGAGGTGGTGGGTGTGGCGGCGGCCTCGCAACTGCTGTTCGACAAGTACGTGAGCGGGCTGGACACGGTCGAAGCCGCGATCCTGGCGGCGCTGGTGCGCGCGCCGAATGCCGGCGCGGCCACAGTGGAGCGCCGCGCCTGCGAGGTCTTGCGCCAGCAGCAGATGGGCTGCGAAGGCCTCGCGCTGACGCTGTCGCAAGCGCTGGCGCGGCGGCCCGGGCCGTTGCCGGTAGCCGCGGGTAACGACATCGCACCGCACCTGGCCACACGCATCGCTCGCAGCACCCCGCCGGGCCGGCCGCTGCGCAGCACGCTCGACGCAGGCCTGCAGCGCGTGGCCCTGACGGCGCTGAGGCGGCAGTTGAGTGAACTGCGCGGCCACAACGTCGAGGATGGTGCCCTCGTGGTGCTGGACAACAGCAGCGGCGAAGTGCTGGCCTGGGTGGGCAGCGCCGGGCCGCTGTCGCAAGCGGGTGAGGTCGACGCGGTCCTGGCGCGGCGCCAGCCCGGCAGCACGATCAAGCCCTTCGTCTATGCGCTGGCGCTCCAACATCGGCTGCTCACGGCCGGCAGCCTGATCGACGATGCGCCGCTGCAGCTGGCATCGGCCGGCTCCTTGTACGCGCCGCAGAACTACGACCACGGCTACAAGGGCGCGGTGAGCGTGCGCACGGCGCTGGCATCCAGCCTCAACGTGCCGGCGGTGCGCGTGGGCGCGATGCTCGGGCCGCAGGCGCTGTTCGACGCGCTCGCCGCCGCCGGCCTGCGCCCGAGCGAAAGCGCGGGTTACCACGGCCACGCGCTGGCCCTGGGTGTGGCCGAAGTGACGTTGCTCGACCTGGCCAATGCCTACCGCATGCTGGCCAATCGCGGCCGCCACACGCCCGTGCGCTGGACACCCGGCGCACCCGCCGGCCCCTCACGCCAGGTCTTCGAACCCGCCGCCGCCTTCGTCGTGGCCGACATGCTGGCCGACCCCGCGGCCCGCGCCACCACCTTCGGCCTGGACAGCCCGCTGGTCACGCGCGGCTGGGCCGCGGTGAAGACCGGCACCAGCAAGGACCTGCGTGACAACTGGTGCGTGGGCTTCAGCGCGCGCTACACGGTGGCGGTGTGGGTGGGCAACGCATCGGGCGCGCCGATGCAGGGTGTCAGCGGCGTCAGCGGCGCGGCGCCGGTGTGGCGCGAGGTGTTGAGCCACCTGCACGCACAGCAGCCCTCGCGTGCACCCGCGCCACCACCGGGGCTGAAGTCGGCCGGCGGCGAGTGGTTCCTGGCCGGCACCGAGCCCGCGCGCCACGGCTGGGCCCTGGCCGCGCCCTTCGGCATCCAGAGCCCGCGCGACGGCAGCATCGTGGTGCTCGACCCCGACATCCCGATGGCCGCGCAGCGCCTGGTCATCGAAGGTGCCGCGGGCCGCTGGCGGCTGGATGGGCAGGAGCTGGGGCAAGGCGCGCGCCTGCAGTGGCTGCCGCGCCCGGGGCGGCATGTGCTGGAGCGGATGGAAGGCACGACGGTGATCGACCGCGTCGCCTTCGAGGTGCGCGCGGCACCTCCACCGGCCGTGCCGCCTAGACGGAAGCCGGGGTGAAGATCTTCTCGACGGCGACGTCGATGACCATGCCGCACAGGCTGTAGAGCACCGAGCCGATGAGGGCCGCGGCGAAGCCGGTGACGCCGAAACCGTCGAGCAGATAGGCCGCGGCCCAGAACATCAGCGCGTTGATCACGAAGAGGAAAAGACCCAGCGTGATCAGCGTCACCGGCAGCGTCAGCAGCACCAGCAGCGGCCTCACGAGGGTGTTCAAGAGGCCCAGCACGAGGGCCGCCCAGAGGGCCGAAGTGAAGCTCGCAATGGACACTCCGGAGTACAGATGCGCCACCAGCAGGAGCGCCGCGGCGAGCAGCAACCAACGCACGATGATCTTCATGCCCGCAGCATACCGTGGTGCGGATGCCGCTTTTACCTATGAAAATGGCTTCTCATCACCTATGGGAGGCATTACCATCGCGCCTGCACGTTTGCCAGTACAGATGGTTCCTCGTTGCGCAAGCCGCGAAGGAACTGCAGGGCAGGCGGCATCCCTCATCCACTGATGGAGTAAATCCAAATGGCAACTGCGAAGAAAGCTCCCGCGAAGAAAGCCCCGGCCAAGAAGGCCGCACCGGCGAAGAAGGCGGCCCCGGCGAAGAAGGCCGCTCCGGCCAAGAAGGCCGCTCCGGCGAAGAAGGCTCCGGCCAAGAAGGCGGCTCCGGCCAAGAAGCGCACCCCGAGTGCCGCCTTCATGAAGCCGCTGACCCCCAGCGCCGCGCTGGCCGCGGTGATCGGCGACAAGCCGCTGCCGCGTACCGAGGTGACCAAGAAGGTCTGGGAGTACATCAAGAAGAACGGTCTGCAGGACAAGATCAAGAGGACCATGATCAATGCCGACGCGAAGCTGAAGGCCGTGGTGGGTGCCGCCACCGTCAGCATGTTCGCGATGACCAAGGAAATCAGCAAGCACCTCAAGTGAACTGCTGATCCTGCTTGTTGAAAGGGGCGGCTTCGGCTGCCCTTTTTCTTTGGTGCTGCAGGTCTTGCTCCAGGCTCTGCAGCGCGATGTCGAAGGGGCGCTTGATCATCGTGCGGCAGTACAGCGTCTCGGCCGCGGCCAGGCTGCCAGCCTCGTAGAGCTTGTTCACCGGCGAGCCCCCGCCGCAGAAGGCGAAGTGCGCGCAGCTCTCGCGACAGCGCGCCACGCCTTCGCGGATGGGCCCCCACAGGCGCGCAAAGGCCGGCCCGCGCGCCGCTTCGAAGAGGCCTTGCCGGTGCACGTTGCCGAGCGCGAAGTTGCCGTGCGCCTGTGAGGGCTGGCCCAGCAGCTCGGGCGAGAAGCTGCCGAAGTCGCCGTTCCAGGCCACGTTGAGCAGCGCATAGGGCAGCAGCTGCGTGTTGTGCGGCCAGGCCTCGCCGGCCCATTGATAGGTGGGCAGCGGCTGCGCCACCAGCCGCAGCGCCTGCGCCAGCTCGCGCAGCACCAGGCGCCCGGCCTGCATGTGCGGCAGCAGCGCACGCAGGAAGTCGCCATGGGCTTCTTCGTGGCCGGCCAGGCTGGAGCTCAGGTTCGCGCCTTCGGCCTCGTCGAAGTTCAGGCCCAGTTCGGTGGCGCCAAGCTCGATGAAGAAGCGCGCGAAGTCTTCAGGCACGTCCAGCGTCGCCGCCGTCACCACCGCGATGGCGTGGAAGGGGATGCCGTGCCGGCGCAGCAGCGCCACGCCGCGCATCACGCGCTCGTGCGTGCCATGGCCGCTGCGGGTGCGGCGGTGGCGGTCGTGCAGCGCGGCGGGGCCGTCGATGCTGACGCCGACCTGCACGCCGTGGCGCAGGAAGAGTTCGCACCAGGCTTCGTCGATCAGCGTCGCGTTGGTCTGGATGCAGTGCGTCAGCGTGGTGTGCGCACCCAGCGTCTGCTGCAGCACGGCGAAGGCCGCTTCGTAGAAGGCGGGCGGCACGGCCAGCGGCTCGCCGGCATGCCACACCACGCTGAGCTCGGGCCCGAGCAGCCCGTCTTCGAGCAGGCGCTGTGCCACCGCTTCCACGGTCTGCAGCGTCATGCGCGAACGGTCGGCGCGCTCGGGCAGGTAGCAGTAGCTGCAGTCGATGTTGCAGAAGGGCGTGGGCTGCAGGATCAGCAGGCGCGTCTGCAGCGCGGGCTGGAACGCGGCGGGGTCGAAGGCGGGTGGCGGGCTGCTCACCCGCCAAGCGTACGCCCGGCGGCGTCGCGCCCCACCAGGGCCAGGCGCACCGCCAGCTCGTCGGCCATCGGGGGTGCCGTGGCCGCCGCGGCCAGCAGTGGCATCAGTGCAGCGTGTTCGGCATGGGCCATCAAGGCGGTCTCGAAGGCCTCGCGCAGGCGGCTGAACACCGGGCCGCGCGAGTCGCCGCGGGTGCGCGCCTTGGCGTCGGCCCAGCCCTGCAGGCGTGCCGCGTCGGCCGGCCGGCCCTGGTGCCAAGCGGCCCAGGGCAGCGCGTCGGCCATCCACCACACCATCTGGTCGGCGGCCAGCAGGCGCAGGGCCTCTTGCGCCAGCACCAGCGCGTAGTCATCGGCGCCGCGCCACAGGTGCAGGCTGGCGGCGATGGCCAGGATGGGCACCTGCTCGCGCTGCAGGCCGGCCCGGCGCACCTCGTGCACCGTGCGCTGCAGCACCGCGCAGGCTTCGTCAAGGCGGCCCATCAGCGCCAGCCCCTGGGCCAGGCCGTTCTCCATCGACCACGCCTCGATGTGCCCGCCGGCGGCGCGGCAGGGGCCGATCAGGGCGGCGCAGCGCTGCAGGTAGCCCTCGAAGTCGCCGGCGTCGCGCGCGGCCAGCGCTTCCACCATGCCCAGGTGGCGCCGCTCCAGCGCACCCCAGGTCGGCTGCAGCTGGGCGCGCATGCCGGCGATCAGCGGCGCCGGGTCCTGTTGCGGGGCCAGGCGCAGCATCAGCATGCGTTCGCCGTAATAGGAAAGGTACATGCGGCGCGCATCACCGGCCGCCCGCAGCGCGGGGCGCGAGCGCAGCAGCGCGGCCACAGCATCGGCGGGCGAGCCGGTCTGCGCGAAATTGACGAAGAGGCCGTAGCCGTGGTCGAGCAGGCCGCGCGTGGCGGCGTCGGTGGGCATGTCGCGCGTGATGTCGAACCAGCGCAGGCCCTCGGCGCGCAGGCCGCTGCGGTACCAGAAGGCCGCGCTGTGGGCCAGCAGGCGCAGCGCATCGTCGCGCACGGCCGCATCGGCCTGCTGTTCCAGGCCGAAGTGCAGCGCGGCACGCAGGTTGTCCACTTCCAGGTGCAGCGGTGGCAGCCAGCGTTGCTGGGGCGTGTTGAACTCCTCGATCTCGGCGCGCTGGAAGCGTGCCAGCAGGCGCCGCAGGTGGCGCGCCCGCGCGCGCGGCTCGCCGCCGCCTTCGGTCAGGCGCGCCAGGGCGTGGCGGCGCACGCTGTCGAACAGGCGCAGCCGCGGCCCGGCCGGTGTGTCTTCCACCACCACCAGCGAGCGTTCGCGCAGCGCTTCGACGAGGTCGAGCGCGGCGCCGGCATCGTTGTCGTCGAGCAGCGCCTCGGCGTCTTCGGCGCCGAAGCTGCCGGCGAACAGCGACAGCCGCTGCAGCGCCCGCTGTTCGGCATCACCCAGCAGGCCGTAGGTCCAGTCGAGCGCCGCGCCCAGGGTGCGGTGGCGTGCGGCGGCGTCGCGCGCGCCGTGCGTGAGCATCGCGAAGCGCTGGTCCAGCCGCGCGCGCACGCCGGGCACGCCCAGCAGCGGCACACGTGCCGCGGCCAGCTCCAGCGCCAGCGGCACGCCGTCCAGCGCGCGGCAGATGGCGGCGATGTCGGCGTGTTCTTCGGCCGAAGGCTGGTAGCCGGGCAGCTTCTGGCGCAGGCGCTCGCAGAAGAGCTGCGCGGCGGCGTAGCTGGCGGGGTCGGGCGCGGCATCGGCGATGGCCACCGGCAGCGCCAGCGGTGCCAGCAGCAGCACCTGTTCACCCGCCACGCGCAGCGGCACCTGGCTCGTCACCAGCAGGCGCAGGCCGGGTGCGGCGGCCAGCAGCACCGTCACCAGCGTGGCGACGGCGTCGACCAGGTGTTCGGCGTTGTCCAGCACCAGCCGCAGCGACAGCGGCGCCAGTGCGCGGCCCAGCGCTTCGGCCGATGCGGCGGCGGCCGGCCCCAGGCGCAGCGTCTGCGCCAGCGTGGACAGCAGCGGCGCGCCGCCGTCGGCGGCATCCAGCGCGTCCAGGCGCAGCAGCCACACGCCGTCGGGCGGCGCTTCGGCGGCGGCCGCCTGAAGCGCCAGGCGCGTCTTGCCGATGCCGCCCAGGCCGGTGAGCGTCACCAGCCGGTGCTGGCGCAGCAGCGCGGCCAGCTGCGCTGCGTCAGCCTCGCGCCCCACCAGCGCGCCGGCCGGCTGCGGCAGGTTGCCGGCCGGGGCGGCTGAGGTGGTGAGCTCAACCGCGGCCGGCGCGGCCGGCCGGACCTCGCCGATGAAGCGATAGCCCCGGCGTGGCACGGTCTCGATGTATCGCGGCTGCTGCGCGTCGTCGCCCAGCGCACTGCGCACGGTGTTGACGGCGTTCTTCAGCACCGATTCGCTGACGTGCTGGTGGCCCCAGACACCGTCGAGGATCTGGTCCTTGCTCAGCAGCTGGCCGGCCCGCGCGGCCAGCAGCGCCAGCACCGCCAGCGCGCGGCCGTTCAGCGCCAGCGCGGCGCCCTCACGCGTCAGCCGGGCCTCGGCGGCGTCGAGCACGAAGGGGCCGAAGGCGATCGGGGCGGGTGGCGTTTCGGCTGGGGGCACGGTGGCCGATTCTGCCCGCGGCCCCAGACAGGACCGATGTCTGACCACCACGTGACGACTCTTTGTTCGCTGCGCCACAGACTGGCGGCCTTGCCACACGGCAGCCAATCAACCCGCAGCGAGGCCGCATGAACATCCGCCACACCCTGGTTTCCGCACTCACCGCAGCCGCCGTGCTGGCCGTCACGGCGCTGGTGGCTCAGCCCGCTGGCAGCGAGCCGCGGCCGCTGGACCGCGTCGTTGCCGCGCTGCGCGGCGCCGCCTGACGCGCCCGCCTTCCACACACTGAAAGACCGCCATGAATCACCACCAGATCCAGCTCGTGCGCCACAGCTTCGCACTCGTGCAGCCCATCGCCACGCAGGCCGCCGCGCTGTTCTACGACAAGCTCTTCGAACGCGACCCGGCCATCTCGGGGATGTTCCGGGGCGACATGGCGCAGCAGGGCGCGCGCCTGATGCACATGATCGAAGGCGCGGTGTCGCTGCTGGACCGGCCGGCGATGCTGAAGCACGCGCTGCTGCGCCTGGGCGAGCGCCACGCCGGCTACGGCGTGGTCGACGCGCACTACCCGGTGGTGGGCGCGGCGCTGCTGGACACCCTGGCCGCTGGCCTGGGCGATGCCTTCACACCCGAAGTGCGCGAGGCCTGGGCCACGATGTACGAGGCAGTGGCGCAGGCCATGCGTGAAGGCGCATCGGCGGCCGTCGCGCCGGCCTGAGCCGCCTACTGCACGAAGCGGTTGCCGCGCGAGAGCATGGTCAGCTCGACCCAGCCGCTGCCGTGGTGGCTGCCGTTGCCGAAGTTGAGCGAGAAGCCGTTCAGGTCGACCCGGCCCAGCGTGGCCATCGCGGCCAGCACACTTTCGCGCGTCGGCTTGGGGCCGGCCTTCTTCAGCGCCACCACCAGGGCCTTGGCGGCGATGCAGGACTCGAGCGAGGTGTAGTTGAGCTTGGCGCCGTTGAGGGCGTCCAGCGCCTCGGCGCATTCCTTCACCACCGGCATCGACACCTGGTTGGAGCCGCGCGGCGAAGGCATCACCTGCGCCACCACGGTGCCGCGCGCCGCCGCGCCCACGCCTTCGGCCAGTTCGTCGGGGTTGACGAAGGACAGCGCCGCCACCGGTACCGTGTTGCCGCGATCGTTGCTGATCTTCAGGTAGTCGCCCACCGCACTGAACTGCGTGGTGGCCAGCACGTAGTGCGGCTGTTCCTTCAGCAGCGCGTCGGTGGTGGCGGCGTCCAGCGGTGAGCCGCGCTTGACGGCCACCGCCGTGGGCTTGACCATGCCGGCGGCCACATAGGCCGAGGCCACGGTCTCGTAGTTGCCGCGGCCGACCTCGTCGTCGTAGTGCAGCACCACGGCCTTCACCGAGCCGACGATGCGCTTGGCCTCCAGGATCTTGGCGGCCTCGTCCTTGTACGAGGCGCGGATCGTGTAGACGTTGGGGTGGCTGCGCAGGCTGCCCGAGCCGCTGAAGGGCGCGAAGAACAGCATCTTGTTCTTCTCGGCCAGCGGCAGCGCGTCCAGGCTGTTGGTGGCCGAGTTGTAGCCGAACAGCACCGTCGCGGCGTGCGTGCTCAGCAGCTGCTGCGTGTTCTCGGCCGCGCGCTGGCGGCTGTTGGCGTTGTCCAGCGTCACGAGCGTGATCTTGCGGCCCAGCACGCCGCTGGCGTTGACCTTGGCGAACACGGCCAGGGCGCCGTCGCGCATGTCGCGGCCGATGTCGGCATTGGCGCCGCTCAGGGCCACCGACTGGCCGATCACGATGTCCTGCGCCAAGGCGGCAGGCGCCAGGGTGGCGGTGATCAGGGTGGTGGCAAGCAACTTCTTCATGGATGGGTTCTCCGGGCCGGCCCCGGGGTGGGGAATCGGCGCGGACGCAGGCTAAGCGCGGCCCCTTGAACTAGGGGGTCAGGAGTTGGCACTTGGTGCCTTGCTGCGCTGAGGCGAACTGCGCGGGCGTGAACGATTCAACGGGCTCGGGCCGCGGCCTCAGGCCGGCGTCAGCATCGCCTTCAGGAAGCGCCCCGTGTGGCTGCCCTCGCAGGCCGCCACGTCTTCCGGCGTGCCCGCCATCACCACCTGCCCGCCGCCGGCCCCGCCCTCCGGGCCCATGTCGATCAGCCAGTCGGCGGTCTTGATCACGTCCAGGTTGTGCTCGATGACGACGATGGTGTTGCCCGCGTCGCGCAGCTGGTGCAGCACCTTCAGCAGCAGGCCCACGTCGTGGAAGTGCAGGCCGGTGGTGGGCTCGTCCAGGATGTACAGCGTGCGCCCGGTGTCGCGCTTGCTCAGTTCCAGCGCCAGCTTGACGCGCTGCGCCTCGCCGCCGCTGAGCGTGGTGGCCGCCTGGCCCAGGCGGATGTAGCCCAGGCCCACGTCCAGCAGCGTCTGCAGCTTGCGCGCGATGTTGGGCACGGCGTTGAAGAAGCCGTGCGCGTCTTCCACCGTCAGCTCCAGCACCTGGGTGATGTTCTTGCCCTTGTAGAAGATCTCCAGCGTCTCGCGGTTGTAGCGCGCACCGTGGCACACGTCGCAAGGCACGTACATGTCGGGCAGGAAGTGCATCTCCACCTTGATCACGCCGTCGCCTTCGCAGGCCTCGCAGCGCCCGCCGCCCGAACTGGCGCTGACGTTGAAGCTGAAGCGCCCGGCGCCGTAACCGCGTTCGCGCGCGGTGGGCACCTCGGCGAAGAGTTCGCGGATGGGTGTGAACAGGCCGGTGTAGGTGGCCGGGTTGCTGCGCGGCGTGCGGCCGATGGGGCTCTGGTCGACGTTGATGACCTTGTCGAAATGGTCCAGCCCGTCGATGCGCTCGTGCGCTGCCGGTTCGGCGTGGCTCTGGTAGAGCTTGCGCGCCACCGCGGTGTACAGCGTGTCGTTGATCAGCGTGCTCTTGCCCGAGCCGCTGACCCCGGTGACGCAGGTGAACAGGCCGATGGGGATGTCGACATTCACGCCGCGCAGGTTGTTGCCCTTGGCACCGACGATGGACAGCCGCAGCGGCGCCGAGCCGAAGCCGGAGGCCGCGCGCCGGCGCTTGGGCACCTCGATGCGCAAGACCTTGGCCAGGTAGCGGCCGGTGAGTGAATCGGGGTTGGCCGCCACCTCGTCGGGTGTGCCCTGAGCCATCACGCGCCCGCCGTGCACGCCGGCGCCGGGGCCCATGTCCACCACGTGTTCGGCGGCGCGGATCATGTCCTCGTCGTGCTCCACCACCAGCACGCTGTTGCCCAGGTTGCGCAGGTGGCGCAGCGTGCCGATGAGCCTTTCGTTGTCGCGCTGGTGCAGGCCGATGCTGGGCTCGTCCAGCACGTACATCACGCCGCTGAGGCCGCTGCCGATCTGGCTGGCCAGGCGGATGCGCTGCGCTTCGCCGCCGCTGAGCGTGTCGGCGCCGCGGTCCAGGCTCAGGTAGTTCAGGCCCACGTCGTTCAAGAAGCGCAGGCGCGAGCGGATCTCGCGCATGATCTTGTCGGCGATCTCGGCCTTGGCGCCCACGAGCTTCAGGCCGTCGAAGTAGGCCAGCGCCTCGGCCAGCGTGGCGTGTTCGGCTTCGTAGATCGGCTTGCCCTTGCTGTGGTCGGCGTGCTGCAGGAAGACATGCCGGGCCTCGCGCCGCAGCCGCGTGCCCAGGCATTGCGGGCAGGCCTTGGCGGCCTGGTAGCGCGAGAGCTCCTCGCGCACCGCCACCGAATCGGTTTCGCGCAGGCGGCGCTCGAAGCTGGGGATGATGCCTTCGAAGGGGTGCTTGCGCTTGACGCTGCGCGACTTGCCGCGCCCGCTCTCGGCCTGGTAGGTGAACTCGATGGCCTCTTCGCCGCTGCCGTGCAGCAGCACCTGGCGCGCCTTCTTCGGCAGGCTCTCGAACGGGGTCTCGATGTCGAAGCCGTAGTGCGCGGCCACACTTTCCAGCAGGCTGTGGGTGTAGCTGTTGCGCCGGTCCCAGCCCTTCACGGCGCCGGCGGCCAGGCTCAGGCTGGGGAAGGCGACCACACGTTCGGGGTCGAATACCGTCACCTGGCCCAGGCCGTCGCAGGCCGGGCAGGCGCCCACCGGGCTGTTGAAGCTGAACAGGCGCGGCTCCAGCTCGGGCAGCGAGTAGCTGCACACGGGGCAGCCGAACTTGCTGCTGAAGAGGTGCTCCTTGCCGCCATCCATCTCCAGCGCGATGGCGCGGCCGTCGGCGATGCGCAAGGAAGCCTCGAAGCTCTCGGCCAGGCGCTGCTTCATGTCGGCGCGGGTCTTCAGGCGGTCGATCACGACGTCGATGTCGTGTTTTTCGGTCTTCTTCAGCTTGGGCAGCGACTCAGCTTCCACCACCTCGCCGGGTTTGCCGTCGACGCCGACGCGGAAGCGCACATAACCGCGCGACTGCATGTCAGCGAAGAGTTCGGTGAACTCGCCCTTGCGGTCGCGCACCACGGGCGCCAGCACCATCAGGCGCGTGTCCTCGGGCAGGGCCAGCACGGCGTCGACCATCTGGCCCACGCTCTGGGCCTGCAGTGGCAGGTCGTGGTCGGGGCAGTAGGGCGTACCGGCGCGGGCGTACAGCAAGCGCAGGTAGTCGTGGATCTCGGTGATGGTGCCCACCGTGCTGCGCGGGTTGTGGCTGGTGGCCTTCTGCTCGATGCTGATGGCGGGGCTCAGGCCGTCGATCACGTCGACGTCGGGCTTGTCCATCAGCTGCAGGAACTGACGCGCATAGGCACTCAAGCTCTCGACGTAGCGCCGCTGCCCTTCGGCATACAGCGTGTCGAAAGCCAGGCTGCTCTTGCCCGAACCCGACAGGCCGGTGATGACCACCAGCGCCTGCTTGGGGATGTCGAGGTCGATGTTCTTGAGGTTGTGCGTGCGGGCGCCGCGAATCTGCAGCAGCGCCGCACTGCGTTGGCCGGAATTGCCGGGGTCGCCGGGCTCAGGGCTGGACATGGATCACGTTCGCGGTGGGCAACCGGCCATGATAGCCACCCCGCGTGGGCGCGCCGCCCACCCCCGGAACAGCCAAAACATCACGGTGGCTGCGGGCGATGGCGCAGATACATCGCGTAACATTCGCGCCCTGACAAAGGCACACCCGCGCGAAAGCCGGGGTCGCAAAGCCACCGGTCTACCGCCCGCAAGGGCCATGACAGCGGGGTTGCCGTACCAGGCCTGCCGGGCGCTTTCTGCCGCGGGTGGGCTTGAAGCAGGGTGCTCTGCCCTGTGCTGCAACCTTCGACGTCGACCGGTGTCTTGCGCCCTTGGCCGCCCTGCGACCACTCGAAGGCACCCATGCAAGCACCGTCCCGTTTCCTGCTCACCGCCGTCGCCGCTGCGGCCCTGATGTCCGCCTGCGGCGGTGGCGGCGATGCCACCACCGAGCCCGCGCCGGCGCTGCGGCCGCTGTACGAACTGGCGCCCACGCTGCCACC
>CAYREA010000053.1:0-26024 GCA_964423075.1 uncultured Rubrivivax sp.
GATCGCCACCACGGTGGACAACCTGTTCGCGTTCGGCGCCACCACCGGCGTCGTCAGCGACCACCAGTACGCGCTGGTGGCCGACGCCTATCTGCATGACGACAGCACGCGTGAGTTCCTGCAACAGCACAACCCGCTGGCGCTGCGCGGCATCGGCGAGAAGCTGCTCGACGCCATGCAGCGCGGGCTGTGGCAAGACGCGGGCGATCACCGCGAGCGCATCGAACACCACCTGCTGGCGCTGGAGCGCCGGCTCGAAGAAGACGGCGAAGGGCCGCTGGCATGACACACAAGATCGTACCCACGGCCTCGCTCGAAGCCGCCACGCGCCCGGCGTTTCCGTTCAGCGCGCTGATCGGTCAGCCCGGGCTGCAACGCGCGCTGCTGCTGGCGGCCATCGACCCGGCCATCGGCGGCGTGCTCGTCAGCGGGCCGCGCGGCACGGCCAAGTCCACCGCCGCACGGTCGCTGGCGGCTTTGCTGCCGAGCACACAGGTCGCATCACCAGCGCCGTTCGTCACCCTGCCCCTGGCGGCCAGCATCGAGCAACTGGTGGGCACCTTGAGCGTCGAAGACGTGTTGCGCGATGGCCGCCTGCGCCTGGCGCCCGGCCTGCTCGCGCGCGCCCACGGCGGCGTGCTGTACGTCGATGAAGTCAACCTGCTGCCCGACGCGCTGGTCGATGCGCTGCTCGACGTGGCCGCCAGCGGCGTCAACACCGTCGAGCGCGACGGCATCTCGCAGCAGCATGCCGCCCGCTTCGTGCTGGTCGGCACGATGAATCCCGAGGAAGGTGAGCTGCGCCCGCAGTTGCTGGACCGCTTCGGCCTGTCGGTGGCGCTCGCCAACCCGACTGACGCGGCACAGCGCACGGCGATACTGCGCGAGCGCCTCGCCTTCGACGAGCAGCCGCTGGCAGCGGCCGACCGGCATGCCGGCGAACAAGCGCGCCTGGCCGAGGCCGTTGCGGCGGCGCGCGCGGCGCTGCCGCAGCTGCCGTGGAACGACGCGGTGCTGCACCGCGCTGCCGCCTGCGCGCTGGCCACCGGTGTGGACGGCATGCGCGCCGACCTGGTGATGTTGCGCGCTGCGCGTGCGCTGGCCGCCTTCGAAGGCCGAAGCAAGGTCGTGCCGGAGGATGTGGATGCGGTAGCGGAACTGGCGCTCGCGCATCGCCGGGCGCCGAGCGGGGGCAGCGCGCCACCGCCAAGCGCCCGCCGTGCCGATCCGTCTGCGAGCCCGCCCGTAGCCCAGTCCGCAAGCCCGCCCGCAGATCCGTCTGAAGACCGGCGAGCCAACCCGTCTCCCCAAGGCGAATGGGGCGCCCTGCCGCCGCGTCCCGAAGCCACCACCCGCTTGCAATCCATCGGAGGCTGGCCTGAAAAAAAAGCCTGAGCCACCGCAGCCGCCGCCCGCGCAAAGGGTCTGGCGGCCTGCGGTGGCCCACCCCGCCCCAGCCCCTGCAAGCGGCATCGGCCCCGCCCACCTCGGCGCCACCGAGCGGTGGCGCCATCGCCTGGCTGCCCACCTTGCGGGCCAAAGGTCCCGCACCGCTGCAAGCCGCGCACCTGCGCCACACGCGGCGCAGTGCGCAGGCAGCCCGCTTGCACCTCATCGTGCTCGACACCTCGGGCTCGATGCGCCGGCATGGGCGGCTGGCGCTGGCCAAAGGGCACGCGGCCTGGCTGATCGAGGAGGCGGCGCGCACGGGCGACGACGTCGCCTTGCTGTGCTTCGGCGGCCAGGGCGTGGAACTGCGGCTGCCGCCGGGCCGCGCGCGCGCTGCGGGCAGCACCCAGGTGCGCCTGCTGGGTGGTGGTGGCGGCACGCCGCTGGCGCAGGCGCTGGTGCAGGCCGATCAACTGCTGATGCGCGCCGCACGCCGCCACGGCCCGGCCGAAACCTGGCTGTGGCTGCTGACCGATGGCCGCACGCTGGAGCAGCCGGCGGCACCGCTGGCCGCCGAACACCTGGTCATCGTCGATTTCGACGACGCCGCACGGCCCATCGGCCGCTGCGCCTCATGGGCGGCACGCTGGGGTGCACAACACCACACGGCCAGCCCAGCTGGATCGAATCCACAACGCCAATGAGATCGCCTTTGAGCCCCGACACGCGCCGACCCATGTCTACTGAAACAGTCACTGAATCCGCCACCGAGGTCATCGTCTGCACCACCTGCCGGCCCGCAGGCGCGCTGCGCGAGCTGCCGGCTGCCGGCCTGGTGCTGTACGAGGCGGTCATGGCACAGCAAAACGCAGGGCACGCGGCCGGGCTGCAACTGCGCGGCATCGCCTGCCTGAGCGGCTGCAGCCGTTCCTGCACCGTGGCCTTGCAGGCGCCGGGCAAGCCGACTTACCTTTTCGGCGATCTCTCGGCCGATGCCGAAACCGCCGCCCAGGTGCTGGCCTGCGCGCAACAGCACGCCCACCGCGCCGACGGTGCGCTTCCACGCAACGAGCGTCCGGAACGCCTGCGCAACGGCATCCTGGCCAAGCTGCCGGCCTATGCGGGCGCCTCACCGGCTGAAGCCGCCTGAACACCGTGGATTGCTCGATGCCCGCCGCGCTGCTGATCGCCTGGACTCTGGACGCCGCCTTCGGCGAGCCGCCCAACGCCGTGCACCCGGTCGCCTGGCTGGGTCGGCTGCTCGGGCCGATTGGACAGCGGCTGTGCACCTGGCGCCGCATCGAGGCTTTCGTCGGCGGTGCGTTGGCGTGGTGCGGCATCGCCGTCGTGCTGGCGGGCATCGCGTACGCCGCGCAAAGCGCGATCAGCACGCTGCCTCTGGCAGCAAGTGCCGTGCTGCTGGCGCTGTTGCTCAAGCCCTGCTTCGCGTGGCGCATGCTGCGCGACGAAGTGCGCGCGGTCGAGCAGGCGCTGGCGCAGTCGCTGGAAGCGGGCCGTGAACGGGTCGCACGCCTGGCTAGCCGCGATGTGAGCACGATGGGTGAGGCGGAGGTCCGCGAGACCGCGATCGAAACCCTCGCCGAGAACCTGAACGACTCGGTGGTGGCGCCGCTGTTCTGGTTCGCAGTGGCGGGCCTGCCGGGCGCGGTGGTCTACCGCTTCGCCAACACGGCCGATGCGATGTGGGGCTACCGCGGCCGCTACGAATGGGCGGGCAAGTTCGCAGCGCGGGCCGACGATGTGCTGTCGTGGGTGCCCGCGCGCTTGACCGCGCTGCTGCTGTGGCCGGCCGTTGTGCATGGCAAACGCTGGAGGCTGTCGCGTGTCGAAGCTGCACGCACGCCGTCGCCCAACGGTGGCTGGCCGATGGGCGCGATGGCGCTGCACCTGGGCGTGCGCCTGCGCAAGCCGGGGGTGTATGCGCTGAACGGGCAGGCACCCTCACCTTTGGCTACCGACACGGCGCGAGCGCTGCGCATCGCTGCACGCGCCGCGTGGCTGGCGCTTGCCTTGACGCTGGCGGCAACGCTTGCGGCCATGGCGCACGCGCGACTGGAGGGCGCGCCGTGATGCCGTCTGCCGTCGTCCGCAATACCCCCCGCACGCACGGCGGGCCTGGTGCCCGGGGCTCCGTGCGCTGGGACTTCTCCACCAACGTCAACGCCGCAGGGCCTTGCCCGCAGGCTGTGCAGGCGCTGGCCCGATGCGACCCCACTCGCTACCCCGACGCCGGCTACCACGCGTTGCGCGAGCGCCTGGCCGCCTGGCACGGCGTTGATGCGGGGCGCATCCTGCTCGCGGCCAGCGCCAGCGAATTCATCCAGCGCATCACCGCCGTGGGCCAGCGCCTGGCCCCGGGGCCGGTGGCCGTGCCCGCGCTGGCCTACGGCGACTACGCCGTGGCGGCACGGGCCTGCGGCCGAGCGGTCGTTGGCGAGGAAGACGCCACCGCCACGCTGCGCTGGTGCGCCGACCCCGGCAGCCCACTGGGGCAGGACGGCGCGCCGCCGCCCGACCCCACGGCCACGCCCACCGTGCTCGACGCCGCGTATGCACCACTGCGCTTGAGCGGTACCTCGGCTTGGTCACCGGACACCCGCGAGGCGGTGTTCCAGCTCTACAGCCCGAACAAGGCGCTGGGCCTGCCCGGCATCCGCGGCGGCTACGCCATCGCACCGGCGCGTGCCGACTGGCCCGTGCAAGCCTGGTGCGATGCGCTGCAGGTGGCGGAGCCCTCGTGGCCGCTCGGCGCCCACGCCGTCAGCCTGCTCGAATGCTGGACGGACGTGGCCACCCAGGCCTGGCTGGCCAATATGCACGCCACCCTGCGCACCTGGACAGCCGCATTGCGAGCCGCGCTCACCACGCTGGGCCTGCAACCTGCACCGAGCGTGACACCATTTCTGTGCGCACGCTTGCCGGCGGCAGCCGAGCCGTCGGCCCTGCGCCGCCACGGCGTGGCCGTGCGCGACACGACCTCCTTCGGTCTGCCCGGCTGGATGCGCGTGTCGGCGCAGCCGCCGCAGGCGCTGGACGCGCTGTGCAGCGCCTTGGCACGGCTGGCGCCAGACACCCACCAAAAGCCTCCATTCACCCCAGCGTCACCCCCATGATTCCCGACATCCCCGAACTCGACGACACCGTCCTGCGCAGCGCCTTGCAGTCCCGCATCGATGGCAAGACGAAACCACTGGGCTCGCTGGGCCGGCTCGAAGCGCTGGCCCTGCAGATCGGCTGCATCCTCGGCTCGGCCAGCCCGCGCTTGCGCGAGCCGCAGCTGGTGGTGTTTGCAGCCGACCACGGCCTGGCAGCGCGAGGCGTCTCGGCTTATCCGAGCGATGTGACCTGGCAGATGGTCGAGAACTTTCTGGCCGGTGGCGCCGCGGTCAGCGTGCTGGCGCGCCAGCATGGCCTGGCCTTGACGGTGGTCGATGCCGGCGTGCGCCATGACTTCGCACCGCGCGCCGGCCTGATGTCGCGCAAGATGGGCGCAGGCACCGCCGACGCACTGGCAGGCCCGGCGATGAGCGAGGCGCTGTGCAGTGCCGCCATCGCCGCCGGCCGCGAGGTCGTGCAGGCGCTGCCCGGCAACGTGCTGCTGCTGGGCGAGATGGGCATCGGCAACACCTCGGCCGCCGCGCTGCTGATGGCGCGCCTGTGCGATCAGCCCATCGAGCGTTGCACCGGGCGCGGCACGGGACTCGACGATGCCGGCCTCGCGCACAAGCAGCGCGTGTTGGGCGAGGTGCTGGCCCGCCATGCCATAGCCACCTCACCGCTACAGGCATTGGCTGCATTCGGCGGCTTCGAAATCGCCATGATGTGCGGCGCCATGCTGCAGGCCGCGCTGGAGCGCCGCGTGATCGTCGTCGACGGCTTCATCGCCAGCAGCGCCGCGCTGGTGGCGGCCCGCTTGCAGCCCGCGGTGCTGTCGCGCTGCGTCTTCGCCCACTGTTCGGACGAAGCAGGCCATGCCTTGATGCTCGGCGCCCTGGGCGCCGCGCCGCTTCTGAACCTGGGCCTGCGCCTGGGTGAAGGCTCGGGCGCCGCGCTGGCCTGGCCGCTGCTGGAGTCGGCCTGCCGGTTGCTTGGCGAGATGGCCAGCTTCGAGTCGGCCGGGGTCAGCCGCGAAGTCGGTTCGGCACGCGACGCATCGAGATGACGCACGAGATCCGCCTGTTCTTCATCGCGCTGCAGTTCCTGACGCGCGTGCCGGTGCCGCGCGCCGTGGGCTTCGAGCCAGCGTGGCTGCAGGCCTGCCTGCGGCACTTTCCGCTGGTCGGCGCGTGTGTGGGGGCCTGGGCGGCGCTAGTGTTGTGGCTGGCGCTGCTGCTGTGGCCGCCACTGGTCGCGTCGGCCGTCAGCCTGGTGGCCACGGTGTGGGTGACCGGCGCGTTTCATGAGGACGGGCTGGCGGACACCTGCGACGCGCTGGGCGGCGCGGTCAGCCGCGAACGCGCGCTGACCATCATGAAAGACTCGCGCATCGGCAGCTACGGCGCGGTCGCCCTGGTGCTGGCGCTGGTGCTGAAAGTGGCAGCGGTTGCGGGCTTGGCGAGTGCGCCGCCTGCAGATGGCCTGGTGTGGGCCACAACGGCCGTGATCTGGTCGCATGCGGTATCGCGCGCCGCGCCGGTCTCGCTGGTGTGGCGGCTGCCCTATGCCGGGGACGCCGAGCACGCCAAGGCCAAGCCTTTGGCCACGCAGGTGGGCGGCGAGGGACTGGCGATCACGCTGGCCTGGGTCGGCGTCGCCAGCGGTGCAGCGGTGGCCACCATGATCTGGAGCGGCGACGCCTCTTGGGCCGTGATGCTGGGCACCGCGCTGTCCGCCCTGGCCGCCTGCGCCCTGGTCACGCTCGGCTGCGCGCGCTGGCTGCGCCAACGCCTGGGCGGCTTCACTGGCGACACGCTCGGTGCCACCCAACAGCTGGTCGAACTGACCGGCCTGTTGACCTGGCTGGCCTGGCTGCCGCACATCGAGGGCGCACATGCTTGATCGCACGGCGCTCTGGGTCTGGCGACACCCTCGTGCGCGCGACGCGGCAGGCCGCTGCATTGGCCGCACCGATCTCGGCATCGATCCTCGGCGGGCCAAGCGTTTGGCCCATCGCATCCGCCGCGCCGCGCGCCTGCATGGTCTGCCGCGAAGAGTGTTGACCTCGCCGCTGCAGCGTTGCGCCGCCGTCGGGCAGTGGCTGCGGCGCTGGGGTTGGCGCCATGAACGCCTACCCGCCTTGCTGGAGGCGGACTTCGGCCGCTGGGACGGCCTGTCCTGGTCCCTGGTTCCGCGCGAAGAGATCGACGCCTGGTGCGGCGCGTTCCTGCATGCCCGTCCCGGCGGCGGCGAAACACTGCATGAGCTGTTCGTGCGCGTGGCGGGTTGGCGCTCCCCCGCCGCGCCGGTGACGATCGTGGCACATGCGGGCTGGATGCTGGCGCGGCGCTGGCTGGCCAGCGGACAGCCGCTGCCCGTCCATGCCGATCAATGGCCCACCGCGCCGCGACACGGCGAACGCTGGATGTTGCAGGCGACGGTGGCACTGCCTGCCAGCCCCGACCGCGAGCGAGGCGCCGCATGACCCGCAGCCTGATGGTCTGGGGCACCAGCAGCGGCGCCGGCAAGAGCCTGCTGGCCACCGCGCTGTGCCGCTGGGCGGCGCAGCGCGGCATCGACGTGGCGCCATTCAAGGCGCAGAACATGAGCAACAACGCGCGGGTGGTGCCGGGCCCGGGCTCAGGTGACGAAGGAGGCTACGGCGAGATCGGCGCGGCGCAGTACTTCCAGGCGCTGGCCGCACGCGTGCGGCCCAGCGTCGACATGAATCCGGTGCTGCTCAAGCCCGAGCGCGACACCGCCAGCCAGGTGGTGTTGCAGGGCCGTGTGGTCGACGATCTGTCGCGCCTGCCTTGGCGCGAGCGCAGCACCCACCTCGCCGTGGCGGCGCGCGAGAGTTTTCTGCGGCTGCATGCCCAGCACGAGTTGCTGGTGATCGAGGGGGCGGGGTCGCCGGCCGAGATCAACCTGGCGCCGCATGACTACGTGAACCTCGGCACGGCACGCTGGGCGCAGGCGGCGGGCGCCTTCCAGAGCCTGCTCGTCACCGACATCGACCGCGGCGGCGCCTTCGCCCACCTCTACGGCACCTGGGCGTTGCTGCCCGATGAGCTGAAGGCCAGTATGGCCGGCTTCGTGCTGAACAAGTTCCGCGGCGATGCCGGCTTGCTGGCGCCCGGGCCCGAGCAACTGCAGCGGCTCACCGGCGTGGGCGTGGTCGGCGTGCTGCCGATGCAGCGCGATCACGGCCTGCCCGACGAGGACGGTGTTTTTGATAAGGGTCAAGCAGATGTCGGCGACGCCCCAGCTTGCAGCGTCGCCGTACTCGCCTACCCGCGCATCAGCAACCTCGACGAGTTCCAGCCGCTGCGCCAGGTGCCGGGACTGCGCCTCACATGGGCTCGGCACGCCGCCGAGTTGGAGGCGGCGGACTGGATCATCCTGCCCGGCTCCAAGCAGGTCAGCGGCGACTTGCAGTGGCTGCGCGATCGCGCCCTCGACGCCGCAATCGCCCGGCACGTCGCCCAGGGCAAACGGCTGCTGGGCGTGTGCGGCGGCTTGCAGATGCTGGGCTTGTGGCTGAACGACCCGCAGGGCGTGGACGGTGCGCCCGGCCGCGTGCCGGGCCTCGGCCTGCTGCCTTTGAGCACCCGCTATGCCGCACCCAAGCGCGTGCTTGCGGTGCAGGCGCGCTTTGGTGATCTGCAGCCGCCCTGGCAGGCGCTGGCCGGCATCGACAGCCCGGCCTACGAGATCCGCACCGGCGTCACCGAGCCTGCGGAGACTCCGCAAGGCGCTGCGCTGACCCAGGCCCTGCGCGACGCGCACGGCACCGTGATCGGCTGGCAATGCGGGCCGGTGCTCGGCGTTTATGCGCACGGCCTGTTCGAGTCAGCCGCCGTGATGCGGGCGCTGTTCGGCGCCGAGGTGGCCACGCTCGATGCCAGCCTGGACCGGCTGGCCGATCTGGTGGACCGGCACTTCGAGCCCGGTGTGCTGATGCGGTGTTTGCAAGCATGACGCAGCGCGCCGATACACGTCCCGCCCGCCCGACCGCCAGGGGCTGGTGCCCCGGTGCGCACCGCGCCATGGCCTCGGGCGACGGCCTGCTCGTGCGCGTGCGCCCGCGGCTCGCGCGCCTGACGCTTGATCAAGCGCTTGGACTTTGCGACCTGGTGCAAGAACTGGGCTCAGGACTCATCGACCTGACCAACCGCGCCAACCTGCAACTGCGCGGCGTGCGGTCGCGTGACCACGGGGCGGTGATCGACGCCCTCTGCGCGCTGGGCTTGCTCGATGCCGACGCGCGCTGCGAAGCCCGGCCTGCCGTGCTGGTGGCACCTTGCTGGCAAACAGGTGACGACACCGAACGCATTGCCAGCGCGTTGGCGGCACGGCTTGATGAGTTGCCCGGCCTGCCGCCGAAGTTCGGTTTCGCGGTGGACGCGGGGCCGGCGCCGGTGCTGGCTGCCGCATCGGCCGACGTGCGCATCGAACGCGGCCGCTCGGGCGGACTGATCGTGCGTGCCGACGGTGCGCCGGGCGGCCATCAGGTCACACGGTCGGATGCCGTGGATGTGGCGCTCGCCCTGGCCTCGTGGTTTGCCGCCACCGCGGACAAGGTTCGGCCGGCGTCCCGGCGCATGAAGGACCACCTCGGCCGGCACACGCTGCCCGAAACCATGGCGCCGCTCGAACCGAGCGCCCCACCGGCTGCTTTGCCCGCACCAGGCATCTGCCCGCACGGGCCGGTCTATGGCGTCGCCTTCGGCCAGATCGAGGCACGCGCACTAGCCCGGCTGCTGCGCGACAGCGGCGCCGTGGCGCTGCGTCTGACGCCGCAGCGCATGCTGATCCTGGAGGGCGGCGCGTGCTGCGATACCCACGAATCCTTCATCACCCGGCCCGACGACGCCACGCTTCGCATCGACGCCTGCCCCGGCGCGCCGTCCTGCTCGTCGGCCACGGTGGCGACCCGCGACGTCGCACGCTCGCTCTCACGCTCACTCGCCGCCTGTCTGCCGGCCGCGGCCGGGCCGCGCAGCGTTCACGTGTCCGGTTGCGCCAAAGGCTGCGCGCGTGCCCGTGCCGCCGACATCACCCTGGTGGGCCGCAACGGCACCTTCGATCTCGTGCGCCAGGGCTGTGCCTGGGATGCGCCCGCGCTCACCGGGCTGCACCCCGAGGCCCTGCCCCCACTCATCGACACCCCGTGAAACACGTCTACGAAACCGATGGCGCGGCCATCTACAAACGCTCGTTCGCGATGATTCGCGCCGAGGCCGACCTCGCGCGCTTCAGCGCCGCCGACGAACCGCTGGCGGTGCGCATGATCCACGCCGCCGGCCTGATCGGTCTGGAAGCCCATCTGCGGTTCTCCACCGGCTTCGTGCACGCAGCGCGCGCGGCACTGGCGGCCGGTGCGCCCATCCTGTGCGATGCGCGCATGGTCAGCCAGGGCGTGACACGCTCGCGCTTGCCTCGCGCGAATGAAGTGATCTGCACATTGCATGAGCCGACGGTGGCCGAGTTGGCGAGGGCCTTGTCAACCACCCGTTCCGCTGCGGCACTGGAACTCTGGCGGCCCCTGCTGCAAGGCGCAGTGGTTGCCATCGGCAACGCGCCGACCGCCTTGTTCCACCTGCTCAACATGCTGCAGGAGCCGGGCTGCCAACGACCCGCGGCCATCGTCGGCTGCCCGGTGGGCTTCGTCGGCGCGGCCGAGTCGAAAGAAGCGCTGTGGGCCGAGCAGCCCGCACCGTGCTGCACGGTGGCCGGGCGGCTGGGCGGCAGCGCCATCGCGGTAGCCGCGATCAACGCCTTGGCGAGCACGGCGGAATGACGAGCAAGCCCATGACCCGAACCACCACCCCCGGCACGCTCTACGGCTTGGGCCTCGGCCCAGGCGACCCGGACTTGATGACCGTGCGTGCGCACCGCCTGTTGAGCCGCGCCACCCACGTGGCGTTCTTCCGCAAGGCCGGGCGGCCGGGCCAGGCGCGCCGCATCGTCGAGGGGCTGCTGCCAGCGGGGGTGGTCGAGTACGCCATGGAGTACCCCGTCACCACCGAGATCGCGCTTGACGACCCCGCGTACAACGAGACGCTGTCGGCCTTCTATGCTGAATGCGCCGCGCGACTGCGCGGCTTGTCGGACGCGGGGCAGGACGTGGTGGTGTTGTGCGAGGGCGACCCGTTCTTCTACGGGTCGTTCATGCACCTCTACACCCGCCTGGTGGCCACGCACCCGGTGCAGGTGGTGCCGGCCATCACCGGCATGTCGGGCGCATGGACGGTGACCGGCCAGCCCATCACCTGGGGCGACGACGTGCTGACGGTGCTGATGGGCACGCTGCCCGAGACGCGGCTCGCGCAGCATATGGGGGCGAGCGATGCCCTGGTGGTGATGAAGATCGGCCGCCACATCGATAAGGTGCGGCGCGCACTCGCCACCGCCGGCCGGTTGCACGACGCCTGGCTGGTCGAGTTCGCCACCATGCCGGGGCAGAAGGTGGTGCGGTTGACCGAGGTCGAAGGCCGCGTCACGCCGTACTTTTCTATCGTGCTGGTGCACGGGCAGGGGCGGCGGCCATGAGAGGTTGGCTGGCCATTGCGGGCCTGGGGCCGGGTGCCCAGGCGCTGGTGACGCCCGAGGTCAGCGCCGCGCTGGCCGAGGCCACCGACGTGGTCGGCTACGCGCCCTATGTGGCCCGCGTGGCTGCGCGCGACGGTCTGGCACTGCACCCCAGCGACAACCGGGTCGAACTCGACCGCGCCGGCCACGCGCTGCGCATGGCGGCGCTCGGCCATCGCGTGGTGGTGGTTTCGTCGGGCGACCCAGGCGTGTTCGCCATGGCTTCGGCCGTTTTCGAAGCGCTGGAAGCCGGCCCGCCCGCCTGGCGGCAGCTTGATGTGCGGGTCTTGCCCGGCGTCACGGCCATGCTGGCCGCCGCTGCGCGCGCCGGTGCGCCGCTGGGGCACGACTTCTGTGCGATCAACCTGTCCGACAACCTCAAGCCCTGGGCGGTGGTGGAGAAGCGCCTGCGGCTGGCCACGCAGGCCGACTTCGCGCTGGCGCTGTACAACCCGCGCTCGGCGGCGCGCCCCGAGGGCTTTGCGCGTGCACTCGCCGTGCTGCGCGACGCGGCCGCTCCGGTCTGCGGCAATCGGCGACCGGTGATCTTTGCGCGCGCGGTGTCGACGTCGCAGGAGTCGATCCGCGTCGTGGCGCTGCGCGATGCCCAGACTGACATGGCCGACATGCGCACGGTGGTGATCGTCGGCTCCAGCCTGACCCGGGTGATCGAACGCGACGCGCAGATGGGTGGGCCGTGGGTCTACACCCCGCGGTCGATGCCGGCACAGGTGTCCGGATGATCCAGCCACGCCAGCACGTCGGCCACGCTTGCAGCCTCGCGCCGCGCGGTGATGGCCGGCCGCGCGATCATCAGCACCGGCAGGCCGAGACTGCGCGCCGCATCGAGCTTGGCGCGCGCACCGCTACCACCGGCGTTCTTGCAGACGACGAGCTCTACCTGGTGTGCACGCAGCAGCGCGGCATCGCTCGCCACATCGAACGGCCCGCGCGCCACCAGCACCGTGTGCCGCGGCAAGGGCGGCGGGCTGTCGGGCACATCGACAAGCCGCAGCACGTAGTGGTGCTGGGGTTGGGCCGCGAAGGCGGCCAGGTGCATGCGGCCGAGGGCCAGCATCACACGCCGCGGCGGGCCGGCGAGGGCCGCCACGGCGGCGCTCAGCTCGGGCACCGTCTGCCAGCGGTCACTGGGGCCTGGCTGCCATGCCGGGCGCGTCAACGCCAGCAGCGGCACACCAGCCTGGGCCGCTGCCGCCACGGCGTTGCCGCTCATCTGAGCCGCGAATGGGTGGGTCGCGTCGACCAGGTGCGTGACGCGCTCGTCACGCAGGTAGCGCAGCAAGCCCGCAACGCCGCCGAAGCCGCCCACGCGCACGCTGACGGGTTGCGCCTTTGGCTCGGCCACGCGGCCGGCATACGACAGCACGGCGCGATCGCCGAGTGCGGCCCGAGCGGCCAGCGCCTGCGCAAGCGCGCTGGCTTCCAGCGTACCGCCGAGAACGAGGATGTTGCGCATGGCTGAATTCGTGGCGACTGTTCCGTGGTTGACGATCATCGGCTGGGGCGAAGGCGGTGTCGCGAGCCTGTCGCCCGCCGCTCGCGCGGCGCTCGATGCCGCCGACGTGGTGGCCGGCAGCGCCCGGCATCTGGCGCTGCTGCAAAGCCTGCCCACCCTCGGCGTCGAGCGCCTTGAATGGCCTGTGCCGTTTGCCGACGGCATCGAGATGCTACTTGCCCGGCGCGGCAGACGCGTCGTGATGCTGGCCTCGGGCGACCCGTTCTGGTTTGGTGCCGGCACGTCGCTGACCCGGCACCTCCAAGCCGCCGAGTGGCAGGCGCTGCCCGCGCCGTCCACCTTCAGCCTCGCCGCAGCGCGGCTCGGCTGGGCGCTGGAACACATCAGCTGCCTGGGCCTGCACGCCGCGCCGCTGGCCCGGGTGCGGCCGCATCTGTGCGCCGGCGCACGGCTGCTGGTGTTGCTGCGCGATGGCGCAGCGGTGGCCGACCTGGCGCGGTTCGTCACCCAGGTCGGGTTCGGCAGCAGCGCCTTCACCGTGCTTGAAGCGCTGGGCGGGCCGCGCGAACGCCAGCGCGAGACGCTCGCCAGCGGCTTCGATTTCCGGGACGTGCAACACCCGGTCGCCGTGGCCCTGGCAGTTGACGGCGCCGGGCCGGCTGTGCCCCGCGCCAACGGCCTGCCCGACGCGTACTTCACCCACGACGGCCAGATCACCAAACAGCGCGTGCGGGCCTTGACGCTGTGCGCGCTGGCCCCGCGCCCAGGCGAGCGGCTGTGGGACATCGGTGCCGGCTCGGGCTCGATCGGCATCGAGTGGCTGCTCGCGCATCCGCGCTGCGAGGCCGTGGCCATCGAAGCCGACGCGGCCCGCGCCGCCCGCGTGCGCAGCAACGCCGATCGGCTGGGCGTGGACCGGCTGGCGCTGGTCATCGGCCAAGCGCCGCAGGCCCTGGCGGGCTTGCCTGCGCCGGATGCGGTGTTCATCGGCGGCGGGCTTGGCGAAGCCCTGCTGGCGGGGCTGTGGCCACTGCTGCCCGGCGGTTGCCGCATCGTCGCCAATGCGGTGACGCTGGAATCCGAAGCGCTGCTCGGCGCCTGGCAGGCCCGTGTCGGCGGCAGCCTGCTGCGCATCGAACTGGCCGAGGCCGCACCCTTGGGCAAACGGCGCGGCTGGCGCTCTACCTATCCCGTGGTGCAGTGGAGCGTGACCCGATGAAGGTGCGGCGATGACGGTGGCCGGGTTCGGCTTTCGAGGCGGCGCAACCCTGGCCTCGTTGCACGATGCCCTCGCGCGGGCGCTGCAGAGTGCGCAGCACCCTGCGGGCCGGTTGACGACCGTCACACAGCTCGCCACGGCACACGACAAGGCCGACGCTGCGTGCCTGCTGGCGCTGGCCGCACGGCTCGGCCTGCCGGTATGCGCGGTCGCGCCAGGGCCAATCGCTACTGCGGCGACATGGACAGCCAGCGCTGCCGTGCGCGCACGGCGCAACACCGGCAGCGTGGCCGAGGCGGCAGCACTGGCGGCGGTCGGGCCGGGCGGCAGGCTGCTGCAGCCGCGCTCGGTGTCGTCGGACCGCCTGGCCACGTGCGCACTGGCCGCACCGGCCCGCATTCAAAGGAACTCCTCGACATGACCATCCACTTCATCGGCGCCGGCCCCGGCGCGCCCGACCTGCTCACCCTGCGCGGCCGCGACCTGATTGCACGCTGCCCGGTGTGCCTTTACGCCGGATCGCTGGTGCCCGAGGAAATCCTCGCGCACTGCCCGCCCGGCGCACGCATCGTCAACACCGCGCCGCTCGATCTCGACGCCATCGTCAGCGAGATGGCCGCGGCCCATTCGGCCGGGCAGGACGTGGCGCGGCTGCATTCCGGTGACTTGTCTTTGTGGTCGGCCATGGGCGAGCAGCTGCGCCGCCTGCGCGAGGCCTGTATCCCGTACAGCGTGACGCCGGGTGTGCCGTCGTTCGCTGCGGCAGCCGCGGCGCTCGGTGCCGAACTGACGCTGCCCGGCGTGGCGCAATCGGTGGTGCTGACGCGCACACCGGGCCGTGCCTCGCCGATGCCGCCCGGCGAAAGCCTGGCCACCTTCGCCGCCACCGGGTCCACGCTGGCCGTGCATCTGTCGATTCACAAACTGGCCGAAGTGGTGGCCGAGCTGACGCCGCACTACGGCGCCGACTGCCCGGTTGCCGTGGTCTACCGCGCGAGCTGGCCTGATGAACGCCTCATCCGCGCCACGCTGTCGAGCATTGAGGCCGCGATGGGCGACGGCGTGGAGCGCACCGCGCTGATTCTCGTCGGCCCGGCGCTGGCGGCCGTTGGCTTTGCCGAAAGTCGACTCTACGCGAGCGACTATGACCGGCGTTTTCGGCCCCTTCGGCCGTCCCGCGCCGATTCGCCTCCCCGACCCTAACTTGACACTTTCTCGCTGCCAACCCAAACCAAAGGAGCTTTGCCATGCACATGGAACCCGGAATCGTCGACACCACCAAGATCCTGCTGTCCTACGCCACAGCCAGCGCCTGCGCGTTGTATGTCGCCAAGCTGGCACTGGACCATACACGCCTGGAAGGCGCGGCATCGCTTCTGTTGCGCAGCGTGATCGCGGCAGCCCTGGTGTTCATCTTCTTCGAGGTCTTTCCGCACACACCCGTCGGCGTGTCGGAGGTGCACCTGATCCTCGGATCGACGCTTTTCTTGACGCTCGGTGCTGCGCCCACCGCGATCGGGCTGGCTGCGGGCCTGGCCGTGCAAAGCCTGTTCTTCGCGCCCCTGGATTTGCCGCAGTACGGCATGAACATGACCACGCTGCTGGCCGCGCTGTTTGCCATGCAGGCCGTGGCGCGGCGGGTGCTGCCAGCCAGCGCGCCGTATGTGGCGTTGAGCTACTCGCAGGTGCTCAGGCTTTCAGCAGTGTTCCAGGGCGGCATCGTCGCGTGGGTCGCCTTCTGGACGGTCTATGGCCGTGGCTTCGGCGCAGAGACGCTGCAAAGCGTGGGCAGCTTCGGCACCGCGTACATGACCGTGGTGCTGCTGGAGCCGCTGATCGACCTGGTGGTGCTGGCCGCAGCCAAGGCGCTGCGGAGCCTGGCGGGCTCCGCATGGGTGACCCCGCGCCTGCACGCGCCCGCCTGATGACGAAGCTGCCTGTACCGCAGACCGCGCCGCCGATGATCGAACTGCTGCTGATCGGCATCGGCACGGGCAACCCCGAGCACCTGACGCTGCAGGCGGTGGCGGCGGTGAACCGTGCCGATCTGATCCTGATCCCGCGCAAAGACGCAGACAAGGCTGACTTGGCGAACTTGAGGCGCACGATTTGCGCCACGCACCTAACTGTGTCAACCAAGGTGGTGGAGTTCGACCTGCCGCTACGCGACAGCGCCTCGGGCAGCTACCTCGACGGCGTGCACGACTGGCACGCGGCGATTGCCGCCACCTGGGCGCAACTCATGGCCGCCCACCGGCCGCAAGGCGGCAAGGTGGCGCTGCTTGTCTGGGGCGACCCCGCGCTCTACGACTCCAGCCTGCGCATCGCCCAGCGCCTGCGGGCGCACGGGCTGGCGCTTCGCATCGAAGTCATCCCCGGCCTGAGCAGCCTGCAACTGCTGACCGCCGCACACGCCATACCGCTGAACACACTCGCAGCGCCGGTGCTGGTGACCACCGGACGCCGCTTGCGTGACGGCTGGCCAGCCGGCATGGACACGGTGGTGGTGATGCTCGACGGCGCCTGCGCCTTCCAGAGCTTGCCAACCGCGGGCGTGCACATCCACTGGGCGGCTTACCTCGGCATGCCGCAACAGTTGCTGCTGGCCGGGCCGCTGGACCGTACTGGGCCGCACATCGTCGCAGCACGCGCGGCGGCGCGTGCGGAGCACGGCTGGATCATGGACATCTACTTGCTGCGCCGTGAAGCCGGGCTCACCTCAACCTGCGGCGCCTGACCCATTTTCATGAACTCAAACCCATCGAGAAGCACCCGGAGGACATCTACGTTGGCCGCTCTGTGCGGCGTGATCGCTGCCGCCACCAGCTCGCTGGCTGTCGCCCAGACACCCGCCCCTTTGCCATCGCCCGCGACTGAGCCGGCGCCGGCGCCAGAGACGACGCTTCAAACGGTGGTCGTGACAGCCACGGCGCGACAGGTGGAGATCAAGACGCTCACTGCAGCGGACCTCGAGCGCCGCTCGCCTGCCAACGTGCAGTCCGTGTTGCAGGACGTTCCGGGCGTTTCGTACTCGCGCTCAGGTGGGCTCGGCGGCCAGATCGTGATGCGCGGCTTCAACTCGAACACCCCGCGCACCTTGCTGCTCGTAGATGGCGAGCGCTTCCGGGGGCGCAATACGCTCGAATTCAATCTGATCGACCTCAATCAGGTCGAGCGCATCGAGGTGTTGCGCGGGCCGGGCTCGGCGTTCTATGGCCCGGATGCGATGGTTGGCGTGGTGAACGTCATCACCCGTCGTGCCAATGGCGATGTAGAAGGCCCGTCTACCTTCAGGCCGTTGCTGCGGGCGCTGGAGTACGACAGCGTCAGCGACATGAAATCAGTGCGAATCGAAGGGCAATTCGTGGGCAACGGCCTGGACGCCCTGTTGGGGTTGAGCTACCGGACAGCAGGCGATTTCTCATCGCCGGAAGGTGCAATTCCCAACAGCGATTTCACGGTCGGCCAGTTCGACCTGCGAGCCGGCTATCGGATTCAGCCGGGTCACCGACTGGAGCTGACGCTCAAGGCCACTGAAGCTCGGAGCGGCCGAGCCGGTGGCATCGGCGGCGTGCCCGGTTCGCCGCTGGTCGTGCAACGCGAAGACCCCCTGCGCGAACGCTATGCACGATTGGCCTATACAGGCCGCGTGGAAGACTGGGGCGTGGAGCAAGTCAAGGCGAGCCTGTACGTGCGCGACCTGTACTCCCGCCTGACAACAGAGAACCGCACGCAGAACGACAGGCTGACCGCCTCCGAGAACATTGTCGATGGGCCGGTTGTCTACGGCGGCAGGCTCTCGACGCTCGTACCGCTCGGCCTGCATGTGCTGACCCTGGGCGCTGACTACTTTCATGAAAATCGCAATGGCGCACGCTCAGGCTCAGCGCTCACGACGCTGAGCACTGGCACGACGGTGGTGGCCCCTGTCAACCAGAATTCGCCAGATGCAGAACAGACCGACCTCGGGCTGTTTGGCCAGCTCGACTATGTCTTCTCGGATGCGTGGTCGGCAAAGTTGGGTGGGCGGTTCGACCAGGTGAAAAGCCGCACCGAAACCGGCCCCCTCATTTCGCCGCTGCTGCAACCTGCCTACGAGCGCAACCGCGCGCGGACGGACCGCCCGCAGACCGGGGAGATCAGTCTCGCCTACCGCTGGAACGAAAGTCTGACCCTCTGGGCGGGGGCGGGCACCGCGTTCCGTGTACCTTCAACCATCGAGAGCTTCGGTTCCAGCCGTCAAGGCACGGGCTACAACGTGCCGAACCCCGAGTTGCGCCCCGAGGAAGGCAAGTCGCTGGAAATCGGCGCCCGATACAGCGCGGCAGGCAGCCGACTGGAGGCCACCTTCTTCGACAGCCGATACAAGGATTTCATCGTCCGTGCGCCGATCACCTTCAACGGCCTGGCTTCCTATCAGAACCAGAATGTCGGCAGTGCCCGAGTACGCGGTGTCGAGGTAGACGGCCGCTGGCAGATCGGCCGCTCACTTCAGGCCTACTTCGACCTCGCCTTTCTGCACGGCACGAACACCCAGACCAATCAGCCGCCGTCCTACCTGCCGCCGCTGAACGGCCGGCTGGGTCTGCAGGCCGACCTGAACAGCGCCGGTCAACTCGAGTCCGTCGTGCGCTGGGCGCGGGGCAAACGGCGTATCGACGCCACGACAGAACGGCCCACCGAGGGTTACGCGGTGCTTGATTTGTACTGGAGCGCGGATGTAAGGCGCTGGTTCCATCGCGCCGGGCGCACGATCTTCAGCGCGGGCATCGGCAACCTGTTCGACCGCAGCTACCGCCTGGCATCGACGGTCGAGGACATCCGCTACCGCGGTTCGGCAACCAATCCGCTGCTCGAACCCGGGCGTGCGGTGACCCTCTCTCTCAAGTCGGAGTTTTGACGCGATGAATCCGGTCCTGATCATTCTGGGCGCAATTGCCGCCGGACTTGGGTGGATGTGCTGGCGCCGTGCCCCTTCGGAACTGGTAGCGGGTCTGCGCGCCGGCATGGGTACGGCCTACGAAGTATTGCCCCTGATGCTGCTGACGTTCGTCATCACCGGCCTGTTCACCCGCCTGGTTCCGCGTGATGTGATCGTGGACTGGATCGGCAACGAGGCTGGCTGGCGTGGCGTGTTGCTGGGCAGTCTGGCCGGCGTCCTCGCTCCTGGCGGGCCCATGACGATGTTCCCCATCGTCGGCGCCCTGCTTCAGGCCGGTGCCGGTATAGGAACCCTTGTGGCTGTGGTTTCGGCCTGGTCCATGTGGGGCGTACGCATGATCCTGCTGGAGTCCGCGCTGATCAGCCCGCGCTTTGCGCTGTTCAAGTTCCTGAGTTGCTTCTTCATACCGCTGCTCGCTGGCGGCATTGCGCACCTGGCGTATGCGCGGTTCTGGAGATAGGCTGCCCGCACGCCGCACGCCGCACGCCGCACGCCGCACCCCTCACTACGACGAGACTGGCAAAGCATGACAAACCATCCCCGCACTGACGGCGATCCATCCGCCCGCAGACCTGGTCATCCGGATACCAGCCCGACATCTGGCGTTCGCGTCGAAGTCGCGTCGCTGGCGCTGTGCTGGGGCATCGATCTGGCTCTGAAGCGCATCGCCAAAGCCGCCCCACAGGGGCTGGACGTGACCCACCGCTGGGCGCACAAGCCACAGGCGCGACGCTGGGATCCGCTGGAGTTCGTGCGGCGAGGCGACCCACGCATGCTGCAGCGCTACCCTGGGCTGGAGCGAACAAGGGTGGTCGAAGGACTGGCCGAGGCGACGTCTGGGCACGTCGCCATAGGACACCATGGCACCGTCGAGCCACTGGCGGCGGCAGGGCCGAACAGGGTGCTGGACTACACCTGCCCCTTCATCGCCCGCAGCGACCAACAGGCTGCAGCGCTGGCCGAGGCTGGCTACGACCTGGTCTTGTTCGGCAAGCAAGGCAACCATCACTGCGAGTTCGCCAAGGCGGCAGCCATCAATGCCGGCCGCGTCGGCATCATCGGCGAGAGCGTGGCGGCGTTGCTCCATGCCTTGCAGGAGCCCGGCCGACAGTGGGCCTGCCTGGGGCAGGTCACCGCCAACGTCGAGCGCTGGCAGCAGTTCAAGTCTGACTTGCTGGCTTGCGGCGTGCCGGTGCGGGTCGTGGATACGGTTTGCACCGACAGCCACGACCGCCAGGCTGAAGGGCGTCGCCTGGCCAGCGAATGCGACGTGGTGCTGGTGGTGGATGACCACGGCGGCTCGACACAAAGTCTGTTTGAGCAATGCCAAGCCATCAATCCGCGCACCCACCGGCACGACTGGCTGGCGAACCCGTCCCTGGAGCCGGCGCTGTTCGGCGGCGCTCACTCCGTGGCCGTGATCGGCGGCATCCATGTGCCCGATTGGATCCTTGGCGAGGTGGCGCACAGCATCCAGCGCGCATGCGCGTCGCAACCGACGGAAAAACCGCAACCCCGGGGCGCTCTCAACAAAACCAAAGGCAGCACCGCACAAGCCGAAGTGCTCGAACTGCTCGACCTACCGCTCCCCGAGCTGTTGCATCGTGCGATCACCGTGCACCGCGCCTACCACGACCCCTGCGCGGTCGAGCTGGCGACGTTGCTGTCGATCAAGACCGGTGGCTGCCCGGAAGACTGTGCCTACTGCCCGCAATCAGTGCACCACGACACCGGCGTGGCCGCCAGCAAACTCGCGTCGCCCGACGAGGTGCGCGAGGCCGCGCTGCGCGCCAAGGCTGCCGGTGCCCAGCGCTTCTGCATGGGTGCGGCCTGGCGCGAACCCAAGGACCGCGACGTCGAGAAAGTGGCCGATCTGGTGCGCACGGTGAAGGCGTGCGGGTTGGAGTCCTGTGCCACGCTGGGCATGCTCAGTGCATCGCAGGCGCACATGCTGGCCAACGCCGGGCTGGACTACTACAACCACAACCTCGACACCGCCCCCGAGTTCTATGGCCAGATCATCACCACACGCGACTACCAGGCGCGGCTGGACACCTTGGGCCATGTTCGTGATGCCGGCGTGCGCGTGTGCGCAGGCGGCATCCTGGGCATGGGCGAAACCCGCGCACAACGGGCCGGCCTCATCGCCCAGCTCGCCAACCTCGACCCCTACCCCGAGTCGGTGCCTATCAACCAACTGGTGCGCGTGGCCGGCACGCCGCTGGCTGATGCCCAGCCCCTGGATCCGCTGGAGTTCATCCGAGTCATTGCCGCAGCGCGCATCACGATGCCGCGCGCGCGAGTGCGGCTGTCGGCTGGCCGCCAGCAACTGGGCAGCGCTGCACAGGCCCTGGCCTTCCTGGCGGGTGCCAACTCGATCTTCTACGGCGAGAAGCTGCTGACCACAGGCAACCCCGACGTCGAGGCAGGCCGCGCATTGCTCACCGCGCTGGGCATGCACGCTGCGGGTGACTGAGCCAATCAGAATCGTTACGGCCAACCTTTGGCGGCGAGCCCGCGCGCTTGCAGCTGGGCGACGAAGCCTGCCTGGTGCCTTGGCGCCTGGCACGCCCGGCTTCGGCCGCAGCCGCACCGTTCAACGCCCCGCTGACCGAATCCCATCGATGCCACCCATGACTGACCCCATCGTCAAACCCAGGATTGGCGACTACCGGCGCCATGTCTGCTACTGCGACGTGACGCCGCAGAACATGGCCCTCATCGTCGAGCAGCACCTGATCGGCGGCCGGTCGGTGGAGGACCTGGTGTTCCACCGCGGCCCCACCGGCGGCCCCGAGCAGGGGTGCGGCGATGCCGAGTGAAGCGCGCGCCATCGAACCCGGCATGGTCCACATCGTCGGCGCCGGGCCTGGCCCCGCCGACCTGCTGACGCTGCGCGCGCTCGACCGCATCCAGCGAGCCGAGGTGGTGCTGCACGACCGCCTGATCTCGCCCGAGGTGCTGGCGCTGATCCCGCCTGCGGCCGAGCGCATCTACGTCGGCAAGGCCTCGGGCCACCACGTGCTGACGCAGGCGCAGATCCACGCGGTGCTGATCGAGCAGGCCAGACGCGGCCGGCGCGTCGTTCGGCTCAAGGGCGGCGACCCGCACATCTTCGGGCGCGGCGGCGAGGAGGTCGAAGCGCTGCAGGCGGCCGGGCTGGCGTTCGAGGTGGTGCCAGGTGTGAGCGCGGCCAACGGCTGCGCGGCGGCGGCCGGCATACCGCTGACGCACCGGGAGCTGTCGCATGCCTGCACCTTCCTGCCGGGGCATCTGGCCGAGAACAGCCCGGACCTTGACTGGGCCGGCCTGGCACGGCCACGCCAGACGCGGGTCTTCTACATGGGTGTCGAGCGTGTGGCCGTCATCGCTCGGGCGCTGATGGCGCGTGGGCTCGACGCCAACACGCCAGCGGCCATCGTGCTGGACGGCTCGCGCGAAGGGCAGCAGGTGTGGGCCACCGGCCTGGCGGCGCTGGCCGAACTGGCCCCGGACTACAGTCCCCGGCCGGGGTTGCTGATCATCGGTGAGACCGTGGCGCTGAGCCCGCACTACCTTGCCGCAGCGGGCGCTGCCGAGCCAGCCGGCCTGGCGCAAATGGAATCGGCGGCGTCGCCCGGTGAGCTGTTCGCCGCGGCCGATCGATCGAGCCTCTATCGCGTGATCGCCGCACGACGCGACATGCGGCACTTCACGCCAAGCGCCCAGGTGAACGACGCGGTGCTGCAGCGCGTGCTGCAGGCCGCGCATGAAGCGCCCTCGGTCGGTCTGATGCAACCCTGGCGCTTCGTGCGCATTCGCGACCCTGCATTGCGTGAGCGCGTGGCTGCACTGGTGGATGTCGAGCGTGTCGCCACCGCCGATGCACTGGGAGACCGAGGCGATGAGTTCCTGCGCTTGAAGGTCGAAGGCGTGCGCGACTGCGCCGAATTGCTGGTGATCGTGCTGGCGCCTGACGACGGCACGGTGTTCGGCCGCCGCACGCTGCCCGCGGAGATGACGCTGTGCTCGGTGGGCTGCGCGATCGAGAACCTGTGGCTGGCCGCGCGGGCCGAGAACCTCGGCCTGGGCTGGGTTTCGATGTTCGACCCGATGGCCTTGGGCAGTCTGCTCGGCCTGCCCGAGGGCGCGCGGGCACTGGGCGTGTTGTGCCTGGGGCCGGTCGCGCAGTTCTACGACGCCCCGATGCTCGAACAAGAGGGCTGGCGCCAGGGCCGGCCACTGGCCGAGACGTTCTTCGTCGACCGATGGGGCTGCCAGGCACCGTAGCGCGGCGAACCCGAAGCGAAGAAGGAAGATGCGACCCAACTGCAGATCGAAACCCCACCCAGCGACAAGCGCTACGAACTCCCGGTCGCGGCAAGCGCGTGAAACTCTTCCAGTTCATGAAGGTGCCGCCGGCGTGCTCCGGCGTGCGCCGGGCCTTCAAGTGGCTGGGCATTCCCATCAAAGGGCTGGGCGACGGCTTCAGCTGGAGGAGCCGCGACCTCGACCATTCGGCGCAGCTCGCGCGAGCTTGCTGATGGCGTACCTTGTCCGGTGAGCGGTTGGCAACCTGCGTGGGCAGCGGTACCGGTCAGGACGACGCATGCCTGGCGCGCAAGCGGCCAATGCTGCAAGAGGCCCTGGCCGCCGCCGCGCTGGCGTCGCCGCTACTCGCGTCGGCCTGCCGGGTGATCTATGCGCTGAGCCGGTTTGATCCGAACCCGCGAACTTGATACGGTTTGTACCGGCGTAAGAAGAGCTGACGACCCGGCCCGCGACACGTTGCGGGCCCGCCGCCCAGGAGCGGCGCACGATGGTGCGTCCAGGAGCACCTTGTCCCTCAATAGAAGCTCCGATGAACGCCCCGGACGTGCCGATGCGCGAGTCGCGATCCGCACCGCGCCAATCGTAGTCCCGTTGTGTCCGTGAGATCAGGGTAAGTTCATGTCGTGCATGGCCCGAATCAACGGACAGGCAACCCGACCGCGCGAGCGCCCACAGCGTTGCACGAGATCGGACAACACGGCCTCGATGCGTGAGAGGTCGGCCAGCCGAGCCTTCACCTCGTCCAGCTTGCGCTGGGCCAGTCGCCTCGCATCGACGCAGCCGGCGCCATCTTCCAGGCGCAGCAGCTCGGCCACGTCGTCGAGCGAGAAACCCAGCCGCTGCGCTGCCTTGACGAAGCGAACGCGGTCCGCATCGGCCATGCCATAGCGCCGCACGCGGCCCGGCGGCCGAGCGGGCTCGACCATGAGGCCGCGTCGCTGGTAGTAGCGGATGGTCTCGACATTGACTTCGGCAACCGCGGCCAACTGGCCTATCGTGATTGCGCAAGGCTCGGACATCGCTTGACTCCGTATCCAGGTACGGAAGTATGGTGTCACATGATCTGCTTCCGGCCTGCACGATGAACAGACCTTCGGACGGTCGCACACCGCTGATTGCGGGCGGCTTCGCGGCTGTCCTGGCGTCGGCCTGCTGCCTCGGGCCCCTGGTGCTCGTCAGCATCGGCCTGGGTGGCGCCTGGCTCGGCAACCTGGCCGCGCTGGAGCCGTACAGCCCCCTCTTCCTGGCCGTCGCGCTGGTGTCGCTGGGTCTGGCCTGGCGCCGCATCTACCGGCCTGCAGCGGACTGCGCGCCAGGCGAGGTTTGCTCGATGCCGACGGTGCGCCGCGCCTACAAGGTGATGTTCTGGGTCGTAGTCGGCCTGGTGCTGCTGGCCCTCGCGTTCCCCTTGCTCGCCCCTCTGTTTTACTGACCGGAGTTCACGCCATGAAGCCCGCTTTGATCGTCATCGCCACCCTCTTGATCTCGACGTCCGCCGTGGCTGCGCCGCGCAGCGTGACGCTGGCCGTCCCGGGCATGAACTGCGCGGCCTGCCCGATTACGGTCAAGAAGGCGCTGAGCCAGGTGGCCGGCGTGCAGAAGGTCGAGGTCTCCTACGAGCGGCGCGAGGCCGTCGTGAATTTCGATGATGCGACGGTCGCGGCGCCGCGGCTCATGCAGGCCACGGCCGACGCCGGCTACCCGTCCACCGTGAAGGCGACTGCCAAGTGAAGGCTGCACCGACGCTCGACTCGACACTGACATGCCCCGACTGCGGGCATGTCAGTCACGAGACCATGCCCACTGATGCGTGCCAGTTCTTCTACGAGTGCGTCGGCTGCCAGAGAGTGCTGAGGCCGAAGTCCGGTGACTGCTGCGTGTACTGCTCGTACGGCAGCGTGCCCTGCCCGCCGGTGCAGGCGAGTGCGTCTGCGGGTGGGTGCTGCGCTTCCTGAACAGGTCGCAGTCGGGCGCACTTGAGGGCGACGCCATCGAACTTCGTCCGTGACCGGCCTGTCGGCACGCCGCGATGGAGCGGAACTGCGCCATTGCCGAACGTGCCTCGCGTGATCGGCACTATGCGCTGACGGGCCACCACGGCCGCAACCTCGCCGCAGGCTCTGCAAACAGCCGCCGAATCTCGCCGATGCGGGCCTGTGCGGCCGCTTCCCCTGCCTCCACGAGCCAGCCGCGGCTGCCGAGTCGCAGTTGCGCCGACGTGCGAATCTCGGGCGCAAGAACCACGTCGGCCAGCGCGCGCACGGCGCCCAGCCGGCGCGCGCTCAGCACGGGCAGCAAGGCAGTCAGCGCGATGGCGCCGATCAGGATCGTAAGTCGCTTCTTCATGATGGACTCCGGTGAGGTGGGATAACGAGACTCGAGAGCTCGCAGGGCGCTGCGCCGCTCTGTCAATCCAGCCACCGGCAATACGCGATGCGCGCGGGCAGTCGCGGTCGCCAGCCTGCGCCGTCTATGTCCAGTACCGCGAAACGCAGCACCGGTTGATGCACGGGCCAGGCGGGATCGTCGGGGGCTCGGGGTTCGCCACCGACACCGTTGACGGCCGGCGCGGGCGCTGCGTGGCAGGCCGCACACGGCATGCAGTCCTGCAGCTGCGGCATCGGCTCTGCCGCCATCACCGCAGCAGGCAGCGGGCGGGCTTCGGCCAGCGATGCCATCGCCCCGCAGGATGACGCAGCGATCAGCCATAGCTATGCCGACACGCCGACAACGGCGAGAGGCCGCGAGCGCCGCTCAAGCCGCGGCATTGCGCCTCCGCCAGAACGCGAGGCCCGGCGCCGGCTGCTCGCGTGCCCTGCGCATCAGCAGATACGCTGCCGGGATCACGAACATCGACAGCAGCGGCGCGGTGATCATTCCGCCGACCATCGGTGCGGCGATGCGCTGCATCACCTCGGAACCGGTGCCGGTGCCCCACATGATCGGGAACAGGCCGGCCAGGATCACGGCCACCG